>JADIMX010000077.1 GCA_017694425.1 Candidatus Fimicola merdigallinarum | reverse complement strand
TTATTTTTATATTATTACCATAGGCTCGGTAAATTCTTTTCTTATAGATGAATTAGACTTATCTGGGCATAAAGCCATATAAATATCCGTTGTTTGTATTTCTTTTTCTAACATCTTCATACCTAGGGTATCTAATTGATTTCCAGCATTTTTAAGGTTTGTTATAACTGGAATTTTAGAATTTTTAATAAGACTACTTAAAAGGTGGGAAGAATCCTTTCTAAACCCTAAAACACGTATATACTGCGAAAATCCATTATCTATATATGTTTTTGTATCCTTTTTAGTTATGTCAAGGATTATATGACTTAAAACTCTCTGTATCCTTGTAAAAGTATATCTTTTTGATTTTATATAGCTACACATATCAGAAAAGCTATAATTTTCTGTCATAGCATTTATAATTCTATTTTCAAGTCCCTCTGTTACATCAAGTATACTTTCTATTTGGCTAGGTGTTGACATTCTTAGTTTATAATTCAAAAAGTCTGACATATCATCAGGGAAAATTGGTGATATGCCTTTTTTCATTACAGATTTATATAAACCTCTACAATTTTCCGGCACAGCCATAAGAGAAGCTTCTACATCACCTTTTTTAATACCCTCACGAATTGACGTTGCTGATGATATAAACCCTGTCATATCTTTTGAATTATAGTGGGAAACCTCCCTTAAAAGAGTAAATGGTGTTATACTGCTATTTATTTTTTTTAAAGCCTTTAGATATTCTATACCTAAAATATTATTGGGATTTTCCAAAACATCTTTAGGAACACAAGATAATTTTTTTAATGCCTTACTTCTAGCTACAGGGAATGTAAGTCCTTTCGATAATTCCTCTTTTATTAATTCTTTAAATTCAGTTGGCTCATTGTAAAGTATATCAGATATTTTTTCTATATAATCTACATTTCCGCACTCAGAGCCAAAAGATATTGTATCTATAATTCCGCTATTTTCAAGTATTCTTACAGAACATTCAGCAAAAAACTCTGCACTTGCAGTTGCAAAGGAAACGGGTATTTCTATAACCATATCAACTCCGTTTATAAGTGCAGAACGGGTGCGTGTCCACTTATCGAATATAGCAGGCTCGCCACGTTGTACAAAATTACCACTCATAACAGCAATGACAAAGTCACAACCGGTAGATTTTTTTGATTTTTCTATGTGTAGTTTATGACCATTGTGAAAAGGATTGTATTCTGATACTATTCCGAGAACTTTCATTGTTAAAAAACCTTTCATATGATAAATTTTTGCGTATAATAATTTGGTATAATTATTATAACAGATAGAATGATTTTTGTTCAGTATTATTACTTTTTTCTATGGAAAAAAATATCGTAAAGTTATATACTTTTATTATAGAATAAATAAATTTATTTATGGAGTAGGTATTGGGTTATGGAGGACGAGCTTGACTTTCTAAAGCATATTTTTGCAGAGGAATGTGAAAATAATATTACTAAAATACGTGATATTGAAAAAGTGGCACTTTGCGAGGGCTACTTTATTTCTGATGAGCTAAATAAATTGCTTAGAATGTTGCACAGCATAAAAGGTTCTTCGTCTATGATGGGTTATATGGGTATTACTCAGGTTGCCCACTCTTTGGAGGAATTATTTATATATCTAAAAGATAATGATGTTTCAGAAAAAGAGTTTAACTATATAATAAACCTTTCGGAACTTGCTCTAAACTATATTTTAAAAGAAACAAAAAATATACAGTCTAACACAGTTACCCTTGACTATGGATATAGTATTACAAAATTTATAAATGATTTTTTAACTGAGAAATCTTTTGAAAATGAAAATCATAAATTTTTGGAAAAACTCCGTAGCTCCAACGAGAAAAGAATAAAGCCTTATATATTAAAGAAAAAGGATTTTTATATACTTGAGGAAAAAGCAAAAAGACTTATACACATATTGTCGCTAAAGCTAGAAAAGAAAGTATCTTTAAAAATAACAGGGACAGATATTGTTGTAAGTGAGAATATCAATGATAAAATATCTATTGCTGTTGTTCAAATTCTTAAAAATAGCATTGACCACGGTATAGAATTGCCTGAGGAGAGAGTGGAAAATGGGAAAAACCCTGATGGTAATATATCCATAGATATTTCTGAAGATAATGACCTACTTATAGTTAAAATTTCTGATGATGGCAGAGGGCTTGATAAGGATTTTATATTTGAAACTGCCCTTAAAAAAGGTATTGTATCTGACAGTATAGAAAATTATACCGATAGTCAAATATATTCATTTATTATGTATCCGGGATTTACAACAAAAAGTAGTGCGTCTATGTTTTCCGGTAGGGGTATAGGCCTTGATGCGTCAAATGGTGCTATATGTTCTGTTGGTGGAAATATAAAAATATTAAGTGAAAAGGGAAAGGGTACAACCTTTGTTATAAAAATTCCTTTGAAGTAATAGGTTTTGTTAGACTAAAATATCAAAAAAACTTGTATACAGTAAACTCTGTGTATATAATATATAATGTAATTTAGTCATATGCTTATATTTTTTGGCTAATGTAAATATTATTTCAAATTTTTGAGATTAAAATAAATATTTTAGGAGGATTTAAAAATGGACTTTTTAAACATTATGAAAGAAAAAGCAAAAAATGATATTCAGACAATAGTATTACCTGAATCATATGAAAAAAGAAATCTTGATGCAGCAGCGACTATTCTTAAAGAAGGTCTTGCTAACATAATCCTTGTTGGTGAAAAGGATAAAATTATAGAAACAGCGGGAGATGCTGATGTATCAAAGGCTACATTTATAAATCCTGCAGATTACGAAAAAATGGACGACTTTGTTGCTACATACTGTGAGCTTAGAAAAAGCAAAGGTGTTACAGAAGAACAGGCTTTAAAAGCTCTTATGGACCCACTTACATTCGGTGTAATGCTTGTTAAAAAAGATGTTGCAGATGGTATGGTTTCTGGTGCTATCCACTCAACAGCAGACGTTTTACGTCCAGCACTTCAGATATTAAAAACAGCTCCTGGAACAGACATTGTTTCTTCATTCTTTATAATGGTATGCAAAGATGAAACATACGGAGATAATGGCGTACTTGTTTTCGCTGATTGTGCATTAAATCAGAATCCAGACTCTAACCAACTTGCTTCAATAGCTGGAGATTCAGCTAAATCATTTGAAGCTTTCGTTGGTGGAGAAGCTAGAGTTGCTATGCTTAGCCATTCAACAATGGGTAGTGCAAAACACGCTGATGTAGATAAAGTTGTTGAGGCTACAAGAATAGCTAAAGAAAAATATCCAAATGTTAAACTTGACGGTGAATTACAGCTTGACGCAGCTATTGTAGAATCAGTAGGTTCATTAAAAGCTCCAGAAAGCCCAGTTGCAGGTAAAGCAAACGTTCTTGTATTCCCTGACATTGACGCAGGTAACATTGGATACAAACTTGTACAGAGATTTGCAGGGGCAGAGGCTTATGGTCCTGTATTACAGGGTATCGCTAAACCTGTAAATGACCTTTCAAGAGGTTGTTCAGCAGAGGATATTGTTGGTGTTGTTGCAATAACAGCTGTTCAGGCTCAGGTTCTTAAAGCATCAAAATAATTTTTATATAAAAGAGGAGAAATAAAATGAAAATTCTTGTATTAAATTGTGGTAGTTCATCTTTAAAATACCAGCTTATTGATGGGGATACTGAAGGCGTTCTTGCAAAAGGTCTTTGTGAGAGAATTGGTATCGAGGGTTCAAGACTTAAACACCAGCCAGAAGGTAAAGAAGAATACGTTTGTGAGGACTATATGGAAGACCATACAGTTGCTGTACAGATGGTTATTGATGCACTTCTTGATAAAGACCACGGCGTTGTAAAATCAGTTAAAGAAATTGAAGCTGTTGGACACAGAGTTGTTCACGGTGGTGAATACTTTGCTAAATCTGTAATTATAACAGAGGAAGTTAAAGAGGCTATAAGAAAATGTTGTGACCTTGCACCATTACACAACCCAGCTAACCTTATAGGTATAGATGCTTGTGAAAAGATTATGCCAAAAGTTCCTCAGGTTGCTGTATTTGACACAGCTTTCCACCAGACAATGCCAGAGAGAGCTTATCTTTACGCTATTCCTTATGAATACTATGAAAAATACAAAATCAGAAGATACGGTTTCCACGGTACAAGCCACAAATACGTTGCTCAGGAATGTGCTAAAATGATGAATAGACCAATTGAAGAGTCAAAAATCATCACTTGTCACCTTGGAAACGGTGGCAGTATCTGTGCTGTAAGAAACGGTAAATCAATTGATACATCAATGGGATTTACACCACTTGAAGGTCTTGTAATGGGTACAAGAAGTGGTGACGTTGACGCTGCTGTTGTAACTTATATTATGAATAAAGAAAACCTTACATCAACAGAAATGGATAATATCCTTAACAAAAAATCAGGTGTTTTAGGTATTTCTGGTGTATCAAGTGACTTCCGTGATGTACAGTCAGCTAGTTCAGAGGGTAACGACAGAGCTAACGTAGCTTTAGACATCTTCGCTTACAAAGTAGCTAAATATATCGGTGAGTACGCTGCCGCTATGAACGGTGTTGACGCTATCGTATTTACAGCTGGTCTTGGCGAAAACTCAGGTGTAATAAGAAGAGCAATTTGTGACTACTTAGGTTTCTTAGGTGTTCACATTGACTCTTACAACAACAGTTTAAGAGGAAAAATTGAAATCTCTGCTCCAGACTCAAGAATAAGAGTTTATGTAATTCCTACAAATGAGGAGTTAATGATTGCAAGAGATACAAAAGAGCTTCTTGACAAATAATGTTCCAATAGGTATAATATCATAGGTATACGACAATAGGGGTGATTTTTGTGCGTGTAGATATATCTCAGCTATTTGGTCAAAAAGGTAAAAGTATTCCTTTAGACCTGTGTATTGATATTAACGATACAGAGGGTTATCCTGATATTGTAGGTTTTAAGGAGCCTGTTAAAATAAAAGGAAACTTGACAAACATTGATGATGTTATCGTCCTTGATGCAGATGCTGAAACGACTGTAGATATTGCTTGTAGTCGTTGTCTTACACCTGTTAGTGTTAAGTTAAACTTTAAATTGTATGAGATGTTTAATAAGACAGGCAGTATAGATGAAGAAATCGAGGCTATTACTGAGGATAGTATTGATTTGTATCCTTACGTTAGGAACGAGATTTTTGAAAATCTCCCTATGAAGGTTATTTGCTCTGAGGACTGCAAAGGACTTTGTCCTGTTTGTGGTACTAACTTTAATGAGGGCGAATGCAGTTGTGATACAACTTATATCAATCCAAAGTTTGATAGCTTAAGAGCTCTTTTCAACGTTGATGAGGAGGTGTAGAAAATGGCAGTACCAAAGGGTAGAGTGTCTAAATCAAAAAGAGACAAAAGAAAAGCACAGAGCTGGACAATTAAAACTCCAAGCTTAGTAGCTTGTAGCAAATGTGGCGAATTAATGATGCCTCATAGAGTTTGTAAGGCTTGTGGTTCTTACAATAAGAAAACAGTTATAAAAGTTGACTAATTGTCAGCTAGTGGGACAGCAGGTTTTTTACTTGCTGTCCTTTCTTGTAAAAGCGTATTTTAAGTAGGTTTATAATTCTATTTCCTTAAAAAGATAATATGATTATAGAGCTACTAATTTTTTTAGTTTTAAAGAATGGGTGGTTAGCTATGAGCAGAAATATTACAGTTGCAGTAGATGCTATGGGTGGAGATAATGCACCTTTTGAAATAGTTAAGGGTGCAGTAGAAGCAGTAAAGGACTTGGGAGTTAATATTAAACTCGTAGGAATTGAAAGTGCTGTTAATGATGAGCTTAAAAAATATAATTACGATAAGTCAAAAATAGAGGTTGTACACGCATCTGAAGTTATAACAACAGAGGAAGCTCCAACAACAGCCATAAGACGAAAAAAAGATTCATCTATGGTGGTAGGTCTTAATCTTGTAAAAAATGGTGAGGCTGACGCTTTTGTTTCGGCTGGTAGTACAGGTGCAGTTCTTACAGGTGCAACAGTTATTGTAGGCAGAATTAAAGGTATAGAACGACCTGCTTTAGGTACTTGTCTTCCAACGGTAGACGGTTTTACATTCCTTTTAGATAGCGGTGCAAATGTGGACTGTAAGCCTAAATACCTTGAGCAGTTTGCAAAAATGGGTTCTGTATACGTTGAGAATGTTATGGGTATAAAAAATCCTAGAATAGGTCTTGTAAATATAGGTGCTGAAAAAGAAAAGGGTAATGCCCTTACAAAAGAGGTTTATGAAATTCTAGAAAATACAGATATAAACTTCGTTGGAAATATTGAACCTAGAGATATACCTTTTGGAAATGCTGATGTAATAGTTTGTGACGGTTTCGTCGGTAATACAATACTTAAATTTGCAGAAGGTCTTAGTATTGGTCTTTTAAAAATTATAAAAGGCGAAATTACTAAGGGTATGTATAAAATCCCTGCCTTAGCACTTAAAAAACCTTTCTATAATGTAAAATCTAAGATGGATTCAGAGGAGGTTGGTGGTGCACCTTTCCTCGGTCTTAAGGCTCTTGTGGTTAAAGCACACGGTAGTTCTGAGGCAAAAGGCATACGAAATGCAATAAAACAATGTACAATTTTTGTTGAAAATGATATAGTTTCAAAAATTGAAAATAATTTATAAAATTATAAAGACAAATTAGCAATATGGCATTATAATATTAAACAAAAAGAAACATTTTTTTAATTCAGGAGGATAATTTTATGGACAGTTCAGTAGTAATTAGTATTATAGCGGAGCAGTTAGGAGTTTCTGAGTCAGAGCTTAAAGAAGAAACAAAATTTGAGGACTTAGGTGCAGATTCACTTGACTTATTCCAGATAATTTCTGCACTTGAAGAAGAATTTGATGTTGAATTTGAAAATGATAATGCAGAAAAAATAAAAACAGTAGGAGATGCTATTGAGTTTTTAAAAACAGCAGTGGAGCAGTAATATGAATGCCTTTGATATAGAAGAATTTGAGCAGAAGATTAAATACAGATTTAAAGATAGTGATAAGTTAAAATTAGCCTTTACTCACAGCTCATACGCAAATGAGCATAAAAAGACAGTACCTGAAAATAACGAGAGATTAGAGTTTTTAGGTGATGCTGTACTTGATATGGTTGTAAGCGAGTATATATATAAAAAGTTCCCTAAAATGCCTGAGGGTGAGCTTACAAAGCTTAGAGCAGGTGTTGTATGTGAAGGCTCTTTAGCTAAGATAGCTAGAGAGTTTGACTTTGGAAAGTACCTTCTCCTAGGAAAAGGGGAGGAGTGTACAGGGGGCAGAAATAGGGATTCTATCCTTGCAGATGCTTTTGAGGCTGTTATAGGTGCTATATTCCTTGACGGTGGTATAGAAGTTGTTGGAAGCTATATTATGAGTTTTATGGAAAAGGTTATTGATGATATGAAGATAAGTTTTAGAACTCTTGACTGTAAAACACATCTTCAGGAGCTTATACAAAAAACAAGTAAAAGCCCTATAATATATAAAATTATTGATGAAAAAGGGCCAGACCACGATAAAATCTTTATTTCTGAAGTTTATCATAACAACATAACTCTAGGCTATGGCGAAGGCAGAAGTAAAAAGGAAGCTGAGCAAAACGCAGCTTTTGATGCTCTTAAAAAGCTTGAAAAAATAGACTAATATATTTTGAACTATATAATTATTACATCAAAAAATGACACCTTTATTTAAAAGGTGTCATTTTTGTTTATTATATTAAAATAAAAAATAGATTTTTGTTTATTATAATATTTATTTTTTAAGTTTTGCACTCTTTATATTATTTGGGCTATTTAATGTTAAGTTATGCTTAATCATATTCTCTTTTCTGGAGCATACAACTTTACAGTTAACACATATCTTTCTTTCGCATTCTCTGTCGTCGTGAATACGCACTTGACCTTTTCCGTTATGCTTAGCTAAGTACATAGCCTCGTCAGCTGCTCTATACATAGACTGGTATGTTGAGAGAGCTGTACTCATATAGCAAGCACCAATACTTAAAGAAAGCGGTATATCTGAGTATTCATAAAATACCTGTCTCTTATACACATCTGACGCTGCCGACGAG
>JADIMX010000005.1 GCA_017694425.1 Candidatus Fimicola merdigallinarum | reverse complement strand
GTAAAGATTTTTAAATTTTATTACAGATTAAAATCTTCATATTCCACCTCCTAACTATAATTAGAGCATATTTTACATAAATTGTCAATTGCAAAAAAAGCCGTCAAATCAAAAATATGATTTAACGGCTTTTAACTTAATATCTACATATTAATATCATAAAAACAAATACTAGCATATTTTCAATGTTTTAATTGTAGATAAATGTATATTCATAATATGTTTTTAAAAATAGCATAATAAACTAAACTAATATATTTATATCTTATTTAAGAGAATTGAAAATCTCTGTAAATATTACACCTAAGGCATATGCTCCTGCATCTGGGTAGCCAAGGCTTCTATCTCCTACTGTTCCTGCTCTACCCATTCTTGCTACTATCTCCTCTGTAGCTTTAGCACCTGCTACTGCTGATTCTGCTGATTTTTCAAAAGCCTCTATAAATTTATCATTGGCTTTTGCACACTCTGTCCATTTATCTGCACAAGGTACTAAGGCATCAATAAGTGTTTTATCTCCTACAACTGCACCTCTACCAAATGAACGCTCGCCTGTTGACTGTATGCCTTTTACTGCTGACTGCATCATTTCGGCAAACTCACCTATTGTAAGCTCAGTTTTTCCTACTGTATTTTTACCAGCTGACCTAAAAGCTGAACCCCAGATAGGCCCTGATGCTCCACCACAGTATTCCATTATTACCATTGAACAAGCATCTAAAAATTCGCCTATATCTGTTTTGTGATTTTCAAGTATATAGCTCCACTCTCTCTTAAGCTGTCTAAATCCTTTAGCAACGCTCATACCGAAGTCGCCATCACCTGCGTGTGAGTCAAGTTCACAGAAAGGAACTTCATTTTTTATAATACACTCACTCATTTTATCAACTATGTATACTATATTATCAAGAGATACTTTTTCATCTTTTATATATGAAAAGCTTTCGTCTGTTACCATATCATATGTAACTTCTTTTCCTTCTTCACTTAAAGCTTTCATATCTACATAAGGAACACTAGGTACTTTTCCTGAAACCTTAAATGCTGGCGCGTCACTTTCTGCGTCAATAAACTCTTTAAGCTTATCATTCATTTTCATAAGTGTTATAGATGCACCAAGCATATCTATACTTGTCATATAGTTGCCTACAAATGTTCTATAAATTTTTATATTCTTTTCTGCTAAAACTCTTGAAACTGAGTTATTAAGTAGGTAAAGCTCCTGTAATGGTGTGCTACCAAATCCATTTACAAGAAGTGTAACCTCATCACCTTCAACAACTTTTAAGTCTTCTGTAAGAGCATCTATCATTCTTTTTGCAAGCTCATCAGCACTTACAATACGTTCTCTTTTAATTCCAGGTTCGCCGTGGATACCTACACCGTATTCCATTTCATTTTCGCCAATTTCAAATGTAGGTGTACCTTTAGCTGGAACTGTACAAGAGCTAAAAGCAAAACCAATACTTCTAACATTTGCAATAGCATTTTCAGCTATTCTTTTAACTTCTTTAAGGTCATAGCCTTTTTCAGCAGCTCCACCTGCAACTTTATGTACTAAAACTGTACCTGCAACACCTCTACGACCTACTGTATAAAGGCTATCATTAACAGCTATATCATCATCAACTTTAACATAGTCAACTTCTATACCATCTTCTGACGCAAGGTAGCCAGCATTTTTAAAGTTCATCATATCTCCACTATAGTTCTTTATAATAAGGAGAGTACCTTTATCGCTTGCAGTAGACTTAATTGCCTGATAAACCTGTATCTGTGAAGGTGATGCGAAAACATCACCGCACACAGCACAGTCAAGCATACCTTTACCAACAAAACCTGCGTGAGCTGGCTCGTGGCCACTACCACCACCACTTATAAGGCTAACTTTATTTTTATTAATTTCTTTTTTCTTTATAACTTTATATTTCTGTATAAACTCAAGCTCTGGGTGTGCCATAGCTATACCGTTACACATTTCTATAACAACAGTTTCAGGACTGTTTATTATTTTCTTCATAAAAAACTACCTCCATACTTAGCCAAGTAATCCCTTTTTAAAGTTTTTACCGAGTGTATCTGCCGCTTTTATAGCTGCTGCAACACTTTCAACTGTTATTGGGAATGGCATTGCATATATTGATTCTTCTGGGATACAAGCTTTTTCTGCTACTTCTATAAGCTCTTCATCTGTAATTGTATCAACACCGATATCTTCAAGACAAACCGGAAGACCTACTGCTTTACAGAATTCAAGTACTTCAAGAATTTCTTCCATTGGTGCATTTTCAAGTACTAACTGTGCTATTGTACCGAAAGCAACCTTTTCACCGTGGAAATATTTATGTGTACCTTCAAGTATTGTTAAACCGTCGTGAATTGCGTGAGCTGCTGCGAGACCACCACTTTCAAAACCGATACCTGAGAGTAAGATATTTGTTTCGATAATATTTTCAAGTGCCTGTGTTACAACATTTTCTTCACAAGCCATTTTTGCTTTTACACCGTCTTCTAATAATGATTCATAGCAAAGTGTAGCAAGGGCAAAAGCTGCTTTTGTTCCTCTAGCTTCTCCGCAAAGACCTTCTCTGTAGCCACAAGGAAGACCTGCATTTACTTTAGTGAAAGACTGAACATTTGCTCTAGCCTCAAAGTATGTAGATAAAGCGTCACCCATACCTGATACAAGGAATCTTACTGGTGCATTTGCAATTACTGTTGTATCGATAAGTATTACACTTGGACTCTGTTTGAAGTAAGCGTAATCATCAAAAGCTCCATCTGGTGTGTATAAAACTGCTGAGTGGCTTGTAGGAGCGTCTGTTGCAGCTATTGTAGGAACTATAATTAAAGCATCTCCTTCAGCAACACACTTAGCTGTATCGATAGCCTTTCCACCGCCAAGACCTATTGTACAACTGCAGTTCTGCTCTTTTGCAAGTTCCTGTAATCTTGCTACTTCCTGACGTGAACACTCGCCCTGAAAACCACTTGATACAAACTTAACTCCGAACTTTTCAGCTGTTTTATCAAGTTTATCTTTAACTCTCTGCACGTCATCTGGGTGAGTAATAAGAAGTGCTGACTCGCCATAAGTCTTTACAAAGTAACCTAAGTTTAAGATTTCATCTTCTCCCTGTACGTATTTAGTTGGACATATAAGTGCTTTTCTCATTTTAATTCCTCCAATTCATATTTTATTTTAAATTAAACAATAGTTGTACAAGTATTTGTTATTACTATTAATCCTACTATAACTGCGTTAATTATACCTGCAATATAAGGATTTCTTGTTATTTTATAGAAAAAATCTTGAAATAATAGGTGTTACAAATAATATAACAATTAATGGATACATACCTATTATATACATAGGATAGTTAGCTGATGAAAGAGCAGTCTGTGCCCACTGCATATGGTTTGTAAGGTAGTATGTAACATACTGTACAGTAACGATTATTATCGCTGGTAATGTTGCAAAAATAGAACAAATAATTATATTAAACTTACCACCTATATTATTGAAATTGAAACAGTTTGTAGAAACTGAAACTGCAATATAATATGTAATGAATAATAATAAGTATGGCCAGCAAGCAAGTATTGGTTTTTCAAAAGCTTTTAAAGCCACAACCCAAATTCTAAAGTCTGCAAAGAAGAAGTAATCTGCTATAAATACACAACCGTATGACACAAATATAACTGCTAAAGCTAATAATATACTTAATAATAACTTTCTTATAGATATCTTTATACCTACACCATCAAGAGTAATTCCATTGCGTTTTCCGTATGTATTATAATAAACAACCATAACTACTATAGCAAATAAACCACATAATGTTGACCACATACCTTGACCCATTGACATTACCTGAGGTGTAGCAAGAGAACTTCCTTTTGCCATAACTGGTAAGTAAGTCAATGTTCCAAAAACAGCACCTAAAATTAATGTAATCCAGAACCATACATAACCATTTTTATTTTTAACACGTACAGGCTCTACTTTTTCTTCAGCTCTTAACTCTTCAAATGCTTTTGTATATAATAAACTTCCACCAAAAGAACATATAAAAAGTCCAAAACCTATAAGTCCAAATAAATTTAAAGCCTCTTTGTACTGCCAAATCTGATTACCTGAATCAATAGGATTAGGAGCTCCAAAAGCTCTTTCAAAGAAATCTATTACATATGACTCTGAACGAGCTGAAAAATGTGACCAAGCGTGAACTATTTCTGGTCTATATGTAACCCTAAATGTTTCTTCTCCATCAATAACATCTGTATAGTACTTAAATGCTTCTTTTGGTTCGTTAGCATTTGGTTCTTTTCCAAAATTAAGGAAAGACTGTGCCCCTGCACTTTCCATATAATAAGGAGAACTTAATGTATTTCCGTTCTCATCTGTAGATTTTCCAAAAAATTCGTCATATACAGCAGAAATTATACCAACAGGACGACTTCCGTATACATTAGTAAATTCTCCATTTTCATCTGTATAAACAGCATCATTACAATGAATTAAAACTGCTGATATTAACTGTTCTGATGCTAAGTTATCTTCTAAAACAGCAGCATTACAAGACCAAGAACCCATTGAGTGTCCTGTTATACCTATTCTTTCTTTATCTACGAATGGTAATTTGCTTAATTCAAGAACCCCTCTGTATACTCCATTAGGTTTTAAAACCTGAAAATCTTTGCTAACTTCAGAATCTCCGTGATTAGGCTGGTCAATAGCTAAAACAACATAGCCTCTACGTGAAAGCTCAACATAATTAGCATCTGTCATTTCTTTATTATTTAAATAACCGTGACTAACAACTATACCAGGTGCTGGATTTTCTTCAGTAGCATTTTCTGGAATAAATAAATAAGCTGACATAGAATAACCTTTATCTGTTTCTATATTCAACTCTTTCATTTTTACTTTGCCCATTCCTGTTTGTATAGCAGAAACGCCAATTCCGCATACAATCATTAAAACAATAGAAATAACAAGTAAAATTTTTATTTTTTTCTGCTCCATATTTATTTTACCCCCTCATTTTATTTATGGTAATAACACAAAAATAATTTTGAACAATTAAACCATTAATTTATCATATTTAATTCCTCCAATTCATTTTTATTCGCTTATGTTTATATCAGAATTATAATATACATTTTAAATAAATACATTGCATTTTAAAATCATTTTTAGTGATATTTTTATAGTACTTTTTTGACATAACTTATCAAAATAGTACTTTTTTGACAATTACTCCATAATATTATTACGATATTTCCTATAAACACCAGGTGTCATACCAACAAATTTCTTAAATGAACGTATAAAATATCCTGTTTCATTAAAGCCGAGAGAGTAACCTATCTCACTTATAGACATATCGCTATTTTCAAGCCATTCTTTAGCCATATCCATTTTAGTTTTTGTAATATAATGAGAAAAACTTTCACCAGTTTCTTTAACAAAAAGTCTACTCAAATAACTTGAACTAACATTGCAATAATCAGCTAATTCATTAAGAGATATATTATTTTCAAAATTATCTTCTATATACTGTTTAGCTTTTATTATAATTTTATTACCTTTTATTTTAGAACTTTCTTGGTTTGAAATAGACTTTTCATTACTTTTAATATTAATATTTTCTCTAGCTACTATATAATTACATATATCATAAAGCATATATGCAACAATATTAATCTTATCAAAAGACATTGTTTTTATCTTATTATATGAGTCTATATATTTTTCAAGTCTTTCAACTATTGATTTATTAATAGGTAGTGTTAATATCTTTTCCACATCTACATCATCACATTTTACCTGACCTATTAAAACCGAACCTAAGTATGTATTTTTAAAAACAATAGGGATAGCCACATCTATAAGACCAAAACAACACTTATATATATAAGGTTTGTTTTCTCTTACTGCCTCTGCGCCCCCTCTTGAGTCGCACTTTTCACAGTATTTACCTAAAACTTCATCACTTCTTATTCTTATACAAAATTCGCTACACATACTATGCTTACTTAAAGGAGTACCCTTATAATCAACCATTATAATAGGCATACCTGATGTTTTAGCTAAAGAGTCTTGAACAGCCTCCCAATCTTTTATAGAAAATACAGTTTCCATATTTATTATATCTTCTCTCATATTTTCTCCTTTCAAAAAAAATATTATCTTCAGAATTTTTAGTCAAGATGCAATTATTTTAACAATTATACCACAAAATTTTATATTATTTCACTACAAATATTATATCTTTACAAAACTTTATGTAATCTTTATAAATATAACTTAAATAAAAAACTATATATTTTGGAATATATAATCGTTTCTTAATTATAATATTTGTTTAAAAATAGCAATATTAAAACATATTTCAAAATCATAATTTTGACAAACAAAAAAGACAGGTATCTCTACCTGTCTTTCATATCTTAATTATCTATCTCTAAGCTCTGCTCCAAGCTCATTTTTAAGCCCATCAAGAATTTTATTCATAACTGCATTTACATCATCATCTACAAGTGTTCTATCAGGTGCTCTAAATGTTATTGAATAAGCAACAGATTTATATCCGTCAGCTATCTGACTACCTTTGTAAACGTCGAAAAGGTTCATACTTTCAAGAAGTTTTCCACCTTTCTTTCTGATTACGTTTTCTATTTCCTTAACTATAACCTCATCTTTAACAAGCATAGCTATATCACGAGTTACAGCTGGGAATTTTGGAAGTGGTACATAAATATTTACAAGGTTAGCATTTTCAACAAGTGTAGCCATATCTATAACAGCAACATAAACTCTTGTGCCAATATTATAGTTTTCAGCTGTTGTTGGGTGAATTTCACCTAAGTAACCAAAAGATTTACCATTTACACTAACCTCAGCAGTTCTACCTGGGTGCATAGAAGGAATATTGGAAACTGGTGAATACTCAACAAGTTTTTCCATTCCTAACACTTGGAATAAATGCTCCATAACACCTTTGATAGTATAGAAGTCCATTTTTCCATACATACCAACTGTAAGTTTTGAAGGCTCATCAGGAAGCTCTGTTAAAGGAAGGCTTTTCGGAATATAAACCTTACCAATCTCGAATAATCCTGCCTCCTCATTTCTTCTATTATAGTTTATAGAAAGTGAGTTAAGTATACCGTTTAATGTAACAGTTCTCATTATACTAAAGTCCTCACCAAGAGGGTTTGATATAGTGATAGCTTTTCTAAGGTCACTATCTGCCGGTATGCTTAATTTATCGAATACTTTAGGGCTTTCAAATGTAAAGCTCATAGACTCACATAAGCCATTTGCAATCATAGAATCTTTTACAATTGAAGATATAGTCTGTGAATATGTTTTCTTACCTACTGTTGCAGTACCTGATGCTAATGTTGGCACGATTTTATCATATCCATAGAAACGAGCAACCTCTTCTGCAAGGTCAGCCTGTGCCTCAAGGTCAGGACGGAATGTAGGTATTTCAGCTACACAATTTTCTCTATCAACTTTAATCTCTATTTTTTCGAATATATCAGCCATTTCATCAGCAGATACATTTGTACCTAAAAGGCCATTAATCCATTCTGGAGAGTAATTAAGTTTCCAAGTATCTCTTTTATTTGGATAACAGTCCACAACTCCGCCAACAACTTCACCTGCACCAAGCATTTCTACAAGCTGTACAGCTCTATTTACAGCAACTAATGCAAGGTTAGGGTCGATACCTTTTTCAAATTTACTTGAAGAATCTGTTCTAAGACCTACTTTTTTAGCTGTAATTCTTACATTAGGACCGTCAAAACAAGCTGACTCAAAAAGAACTGCCTCAGCCTCACCTGTTATTTTTGAATTTTCTCCACCCATAACACCTGCTAATGCAACAGCTTTTTCTGGGTCAGATATAACGAGCATTGAAGGGTCAAGATTTCTTTCTACGCCATCAAGAGTAGTAATTTTTTCGCCTTCTTTAGCATTTCTAACGATAATTTTTCTATCAGCTATTGTATCGATATCAAATGCGTGCATAGGCTGACCTAACTCAACCATAACATAGTTTGTAATATCCACAATATTATTTATAGGTCTTATACCTGCTGAACGAAGTCTTTTTCTCATCCAACGTGGAGATGGCTCAATTTTTACATTTTTAATAGCTCTAGCAACGTAACGCTGACAAAGTTCAGGATTTTCTATTGAAACAGAAACTAAATCATTTACATCTCCACCTGCTGTTTCATTTACAGTTATTTCAGGGTATTTAAGCTCTTTATCTAAAGTGGCTGCTGTTTCCCTAGCTATACCGATAACACTAAAGCAATCAGGTCTATTTGAAGTTATCTCAAACTCAACAACTTCATCTTCTAAATCCATAATATCTTTTACTTCTTTACCTAAGTTATCAGCCTGTGATTCTGGGAATATATAAATTCCATTTTCATCAGCCTCTGGGAAATCGTGAATATCACAGCCAAGCTCCTGAACTGAGCAAAGCATACCATTTGAAGACACACCTCTTAATTTACCTTTTTTAATTTTTGTTCCGTCAGCAAGTATAGAGCCGTCAAGAGCAACTGGCACATAGTCACCAACTGTAAGGTTTTTAGCACCTGTAACTATCTGAAGAAGCTCCGAAGCTCCTACATCTATCTGTGTTACAACGAGCTTATCAGCGTCAGGGTGTTTTGTAATCTCTTTAACCTGACCTACAACAACTTTGCTTATATTTCCTAAAACTTCAACACCCTCAACTTTTGAGCCTGAAAGTGTTATTCTATCCATAAATTCTTTTGTACTACAATCCACATCAACGTAGTCCTTTAACCAAGACATTGATATATCCATTTCTCAAACTCTCCTTTCCCTATCTATAATTAAAACTGTTTAAGGAACTTCACATCATTTTCAAAGAGAAGTCTTAAGTCTGTAATTCCGTATCTCTGCATAGCTACACGCTCAAGTCCCATACCAAATGCGAAACCGCTATACTCTTCAGGGTCAATACCTGACATTTTTAAAACTTTAGGATGTACCATACCACAGCCTAAAAGCTCGATATACCCCTCTCCCTTACATACACGACAACCTTTTCCACCACAAGCGAAGCAAGTTACGTCCATTTCGGCACTTGGCTCTGTAAATGGGAAGTGGTGTGGTCTAAATCTAACTTTTGTATCTTCACCGAAAAGCTCTTTAGCGAAAACAGCTAAAGCACCTTTAAGGTCACCCATTGTAATACCTTTGTCTATAACAAGACCTTCTAACTGGTGGAATATAGGTGAGTGAGTAGCGTCAACCTCATCAGCACGATAAACTGTTCCTGGACAAACAACTTTTACTGGAAGTTTGCCTTTTTCCATAACACGAACCTGTACCGGTGATGTCTGTGTTCTAAGAAGAATATCACCATTTATATAGAATGTATCCTGTTCATCTTTAGCCGGGTGGTTTGCAGGTATGTTTAATGCCTCAAAATTGTAGTAATCTTTTTCAATTTCAGGTCCTTCTGCAATTTCATAGCCCATACCCATAAATATGTTTGTTATCTCATCAATAACAATACTCATTGGGTGTTTATGACCACAAGCTGTCTGTTTTCCTGGCATAGTAACGTCAATAGTTTCTGCTTTAAGTTTGATTTCCTGCGCTTTCTTTGAAAGGTCTTTTTTCGCCTCGTCAATTTTTTCTTCAATAGCACTTCTAACTTCGTTAGCAAGCTGACCTACAACAGGTCTTTCTTCGGCACTAAGTTTACCCATACCTTTTAATATAGCTGTAAGCTCACCTTTTTTGCCTAAAAATTTTACTTTTAATTCATCAAGTTCTTTAAGTTCTTTTACATCTTTTAATGATGAAAGAGCTTTTTCCTGAATAGCCTTAAGCTGTTCTTTCATAAAAAATCTTCCTTTCTACTTAAAATTTGTACCAAAACAAAAAACCTTCGCCCCAAAACTAAGGGACGAAGGCAAAATATCGTGGTACCACCCAAATTCCTGTAAAAATACAGGCACTCTAGTATGCGTAACGAGCATATACGTTTTCCCCTACTCTTACTATTTCAGAGAAACAGCTAAAACGTGAAATTTCGAATGTAAAAATTGCCGTATGTACTTTCAGCCGGTGGTACATACTCTCTATTGGGTAATTACAATCTACTTTGCGTTTTCAAAGCCTTTGCAATATAATTAACAATAACATTTTATCACATTACAGAATAAAGTCAATAGATTAAAAAGAGTATAGCTTATCTTTTTGATAAAAATTGTCAATAAAGAATATTGACTTTTTTGTTAGCTTGAGTTAACATATCTGTACAAACAAATTTTTCAAAGCAGGTGTACTAATGAATTTAAATATAAATTCAAGTAAAAATATTATCATACAGAAACTTAAAGAACATAATCTTAGAATAACCAAACAACGTGAAATACTTATAGATATTATATTAGCTGGTAAATACTCCTGTTCTAAAGAGATATATTATGAAGCATCTAAAGTTGATAATTCTATCGGTCTTGCTACTGTATATCGCTTTATTGCAACATTAGAGGAGTTAGGTATAATAGATAAGAATAGTCGTTTTAATATAAGTGAATGTTGTTTAAGTGGTTGTGATTGCAGAAAAGTAGTTGTTGAAGATTTAATCCTTTCTGATGAGAATGCAAGAGAGCTACACTCTATTGTAGAAAAATTTTTAAAAGAAAAAGGTATTATAACTAACGAAAACTTTTCTGTTAGTATAAAAAAATAATATTTTAACACTCCTAGTATATGGCGTATCTAAAGATACGCCTTTTTAATTACATAATAACACCTTAAATTTTCCTAAAGTCTTTCCGAAAAATCTTGCAATAAGTCCCACAATTACAGCTGATATTATAGTTCCCTCTCTTACGCCTTTAAGCTCAGAAAAAAGTATAAATGATATTATGCAAGCAGAAAGACTCATTGTAATATCGAAACAAACTTTTGTTATGCCAAATTCTGAACCAGTTTTTTTAGTTACAGCTCTAACAAAGCCTTCCCCCGGTAACATAACTACATCAGCTAAAACCTCTATGTATACCCCAAATCCTAAAACAATACAACCTATTAAAAGGGAGAATATTCTCCATATATATAATTGAGGATTTAAAAAATATAGTATATTCATTGTAAAATCTATAAAATATCCAAAAATTATAGATACAGGTATTTGTAAAAGCTGTTCTTTTTCAAAGTCTTTTCTAAGAATAATAATTTGAAATATAATTAACAATATACTAAAAGCTATTGTAAATTGACCTAGTGTAGGTTTAAAACCTAAACTTAATGTATATGGAATACTTGATATAGGTGATGTACCAAGATTTGCTTTAGTAATAACACTTACTCCTAAAGAGTTTATAAAAAGACCTACAACTAAAAGTATATACCGTAATATTTTATTCAATTTAACACCTCCTTTATTACATATTTTAGTATTCTGTTAATTAAATGTCAAATTTTCTTTTTTATAAAATAGTGACTATTTCCATATAAATTGTAATACAACTTAAATAAGGCAATATTTCTGACTAATATATATTACATTCTAAATTGAGATACAAATATCATATAGTATTTGCACAAAAATATATGGGAAATAAAAGTATATATATGAAAAGTATTAAGAATATTGTTCGAAAAGAAAGGGGGTAAATTAATAGAGGCAGAATATTGTAAAGACCTAATAAACTATTCATATCTTTCACCGTAAAACCTACTATAATTTTATTCTTTCTTTTCTATAAAAATTTTACCTACCTAGATTATTTGGCGACAATAAAAAGCGATACGAAAAAAATCCCATATCGCTAAAAATCATTTATATACTTTTCATATTAAAATCAGATAAATTTTTTAATAGAGTTATATATACCCTCGCTATCAAGTCCATACTTTTTGATAAGCTCTAATGCTGGCCCTGACTCTCCATATGTGTCCTGAACACCTATCTTTAATACTGGTGTTGGGCATTTTGCTGATAATACATCACATACTGCACTGCCAAGTCCGCCT
Source organism: Candidatus Fimicola merdigallinarum (assembly GCA_017694425.1). Taxonomy (GTDB): domain Bacteria; phylum Bacillota; class Clostridia; order Lachnospirales; family Anaerotignaceae; genus Fimicola; species Fimicola merdigallinarum. Next base: position 7,381 of record JADIMX010000005.1, on the reverse strand, counting down.
ATTACTGAGTGTTCTTCCACTGTAACTACTTTTCCTGTTTTCTTTGCAGAAGAAACTATTAACTCCTCGTCTAAAGGTTTTATTGTATGGATATTTATTACTTCTGCTTCTATTCCTTCACCTGCAAGTTTTTCAGCTGTAATAAGAGCTTCGTTTACTTCAAGTCCTGTTGCTACAATTGTTAAGTCTTTACCTTCTCTTAACACAATTCCTTTTCCAAGCTCAAACTTATAGTCTGGTCTATCATTTATTACTGGAACAGGAAGTCTACCAAATCTTAAGTATACTGGTCCATAATGGTCGTAAGCAGCTTTTACAGCTTCTTTTGCTTCTATATCATCAGATGGGTTTATAACAACCATTCCCGGTATAGTTCTCATTAAAGCTATATCTTCATTACACTGGTGTGTTGCTCCGTCTTCACCTACTGATATACCTGCGTGTGTTGCTCCTATTTTTACATTAAGTTTTGGGTATCCAACTGAGTTTCTTACCTGTTCGAAAGCACGACCTGCTACGAACATAGCAAAGGAACTTGCAAATGGCACTTTACCTGTTGCTGATAAACCTGCCGCAACACCTATCATATTACACTCTGCTATACCACAGTCTATATGACGTTCTGGAAACTCTTTAAGAAACACCCCTGTTTTTGTTGCTCCTGCAAGGTCTGCATCAAGTACAACTACTTCTGGGTGTTTTTTTCCAAGCTCTAAAAGTGCATTACCGTAACTTTCTCTTGTAGCTATTTTCTTTACTTCTGACATTTATAAAGCACCTTCTTTCTCAAGTTCTGCCATTCCTATTTCGTACTGCTCAGCATTTGGTGCTGTTCCGTGCCAAGATGCGTTATTTTCCATAAATGAAACACCTTTTCCTTTTACTGTCTTAGCAATAATAGCTGTTGGCTTACCTTTTGTATTTCTAGCTTCATTAAAAGCATTTCTTAATTCGTCAAAGTTATGACCATCCACGTTTATTACGTGGAAGTTAAATGCTTCAAATTTCTTATCAATAGGGTATGGAGAGTTTACATCTTCGATTTTACCGTCTATCTGAAGTCCGTTATTGTCAACTATAACTACAAGGTTATCAAGTTTTCTATGTCCTGCAAGCATAGCTGCCTCCCAAACCTGACCTTCCTGTATTTCTCCGTCGCCTAAGAGAGTGTATACTCTATAATCCTCATTTGAAAGTTTAGCTGATATAGCCATTCCAACTGCTGTTGATGCTCCCTGACCAAGAGAACCACTTGACATATCTACACCTGGTATATGTTTCATATCTGGGTGTCCCTGTAAGTATGAACCTGTATGTCTAAAAGTTTTTAAGTCTTCTACATCAAAGAATCCTCTATGTGCAAGAGTTGCATAGTATCCTGGTGTTGTATGACCTTTAGATAATACAAATCTATCTCTATCTTCCTTTTTAGGATTTTTAGGGTCTATATTCATTTCTTCAAAGTAAAGGTATGTATATATATCTGCTGATGAAAGAGAACCGCCTGGGTGACCTGACTTTGCATTATACACAGCAGTTAATATGCCCTTTCTTACGTCATTGGCAATCTTTTTTAACTCTTTGTTTTCCACAGTAAAAGCCTCCTTATTCCCCAAAAACTGCTTTATAGTCCTGCTGGAATTTAACAATACCTGCATCTGTTAATGGGTGTTTTGTCATCTGTTCAATAACTGCATATGGTACTGTTGCTATATCTGCACCTGCTAAAGCACAGTCCATTACGTGTATTGGATTTCTAACACTTGCTGCTATGATTTCTGTTTCGATTCCTGCTACTGCAAACATATCAGCTATATTTCTTATTAATTCTGTACCGTCCTGTGAAATATCATCAAGTCTACCAAGGAAAGGTGACACATATGTTGCACCTGCTCTTGCTGCTAAAAGTGCCTGATTCGCTGTGAAGATAAGAGTTACATTTGTTTTAATGCCTTCTGCTGAAAGTACTTTTACTGCTTTTAAACCTTCAACTGTCATAGGAATTTTTACAACCATATTTGGGTGGATTTTAGCTATTTCTCTACCCTCTTTAATCATACCCTCGGCGTCAACAGTCGTAGCTTTAACCTCTCCACTTATAGGTCCGTCTACTATTGTTGTGATTTCTCTGATTACTTCCTCGAAATCTCTACCTTCTTTAGCTATAAGTGATGGATTTGTTGTAACACCACATATAACTCCCATATCATTTGCTTTTTTAATATCCTCTACTTTTGCTGTATCAATGAAAAACTTCATAACTAATACCTCCTAAAATAACAATTAATTCACCCCTACTATACAATGTATATAGTAGGGGGAACTTTTAGGGACTAACAAGTATTAAAACTTAAATTAACTAAACTTAATATTAATTATAATAATATGTTTCTATTGTACATTTTATCCTGTTCTTTTCTTAACTGATAAATCATAGTTGTTGTGTCTAATTCTACACAGTCTAATGTTAAGAGCTGACCTTTTTTAACGTCTTTTTTCATTCTTGTTTTGTTGTTGATTAAGCCGTATGGTACATATCCGTTTTTATCTGATTCTTCTAATGTAGCAATAGAACCGTATGTAGTATATCCACCGATACCATCAATAGTTTCTCCAGCTTTTAAGTCTCTCTTAGCAACTGTGATACATTCTGAAACTAATCCATCAATAGGAACTATTGTAGGCTCTCCGTCAATAATAGCTTTTGCTACTGTAAGAGGTGTTTCAAGGTTGCAAAGGTGGTATGGTCTATATAATGTCCATAATGGTCCAGGTCCCATACTATGGTACTGCATCTGGTAAGCTATCTCATCATTTTCAGTTGATACTGTTACGAATACACCTGGTGCGATACCGTTAACATATTCAACTACACCGTGTTTGTTTAATATACCACCGTCTTTGATAAGTTTGAATTTTTCATTTAAGCCTTTTACATCTGACTCAACGCCGTGTCCACCAATAACATCAGGGATTAAACCTGTTGCATTTGACATAGCTGTCATTTCAACCATTGTTTTTGTACCATCTTTGAAAGCACATAACATTTTTGGACTCATTTTTCTTCTGATAGCTTCTTCTAATACAGTATCTGGGTTACAGTCTCTAGCAAGTTTATTGTTTTTACCTTTACCCATTACTTTAACATCTAAGCCCATAGCTTTAGCGAAGCAGTATAATTCCATAACAGCACCTGGCTCATCACCAGCAGAACCTGTGTAGATTACGCCTTCTTTTTCAGCTAATTTTTTAAGGTATGGTCCAATAACTACGTCTGTTTCAACATTTAACATAACAACGTGTTTTTTGTTTTTCATTGCATCTGTAGCAACTCTAGCACCAACATCTGGTACACCTGTTGCATCAATAACACAGTCTACTAAGTTTGCCTGTGAAATAAAGTCTGAGCTTTCAGTTGCAACATATTTACCTTTTTCCATAGCAGCATTAGCTTCTGCAAGAGTATTTACAATAACTATATCTGAATCTGAAACACCTGCATATTTAAAAGCATTAACAGCATTTTCTACATTAATATCAGAAACAATTGCTGGCATAATACCGTGCATTAATACCATCTGAGTAACCATACCTCTACCCATCTGACCTGCACCAACGATACCAGTTTTAATAGTTTTACCTTCTTGTTCTCTTTTAATTAATTTCTGATTCATATTTAGCATAAAAAAATCTCCCCTTTAAATATAAATTTATTTATTAAAATATTTCTATTTTAGTACCTGCAACAAAATCTTCTTCAGTTATAGGCTCACCTTCAAGCATTATATACCCAGGTCTTTCAGCCTCGTTTCCACCATTAAATCCAAGAGTACAATGTCCTAATGTTTTTAATGTATATTCAGCTTCAGAGCCTATTGCTGATATAGTGTATTTTTTACCGTTTATAGAAACAGTATCATTAACACTTAAACTTTCATTTAAAGTTCCCTCTGTATGTAAAACTGATATTTCTGCAAGTTCTTCCGGTGCATTTTCATTAAATATTATAATAAAATTGCAATCCTCATCTTCTAAGAACGTAAAAGCATCTATTCCAGCTCCTGTTATAGTAACTTCGTATTTCATAAAAACCTCCTATACGATAAATACTAATTAGTACATACCAATACTGAATGCAAATGCTATAATAACTGCTAATGGTCCAGTTACTATACGTGACATTAATACAGCTGGTACACCCATTTCTATTGTTTCTGGTTCAGCTTCACCTAAACTTAATCCTACTGGAACGAAGTCCCCACCAACCTGTGCATTTATAGCGAATAAGGCTGGGAGTGCATACTGAACTGGTATATGACCTAAACCAATCTGAGCACCTAAAAGTGTACCTACTACCTGAGCTATAACTGCACCAGCACCAAGTACAGGTGATAAGAATGGTAATGAACATATAACAGATATTACAATCATACCTGGTAATGTGGCACATAAAGGAGAAATTCTTTCTGCGATTATATCCCCAAGGCCACTGGCACTTATAATACCGATAAGCATACTAGTGAAAGCCATAAACGGAAGTACATTTTTTATTACCATATCTATTGTTTCACGTCCGGCCTGGAAGAACTTACCTACAACTGCACCAACAGCTGAACCAATTCTTGTAATTAGACCTTTCTGCTTACCTTCATTCATTTTGGCAATTTCTTCTCTTGCCTGTTGTTTTGTTTTAGGAGCACTACTTTCAACTTCGCTTTTAGAAGTAGCTTGAGTACTAGTGCTTACAACAGCTTCATCATCTGCATACTGAATGCAGTCTTCTTTTACATCAGAAACATATATTTCTTCGTGTATAAATTTAGCTAAAGGACCTGCTTTACCTACTGGCATTAAGTTTACTGTGTAAATATTCTTTTTAGGATAAACACCACATCTAGCAGTTCCGCCACAGTCAACAACAGCAACTAATATTTCGTCATCAGGAGCATTTGTTTTAAAACCATCTAAAGCTTCTGCACCTGTCATATCTGCAATTTTCTGTGCAACTGGGTGAATTCCACCACCAGTAACACTTAAAACTTTGTTTTTCTTTTCGTCCGGTTTGAATGTAAGAGGACCACCCCAACCACTTGAACCAGCTTTAATAGTAATAGCTCTATACATTGACAAATCTCCCTTCAATTATTTTGTATCACCTTTTGATATCATACGCATATAAATTTTTTCTGTAAGTATTCCACGAATAAGTATTACAATAATACCTACTATGAAATAACGTACACCAAGGTTACCTATTGGTAATCCTAACTGCTGAACACCTGCCGCAATACCCATATATACAAACAATTCTCCAGGATTAGCGTGTGGGAAAAGACCAGTTACTGGGTGAAGAAAACTTACACAAGAATCATAGTAAGCTGGTTTATGTTTTTCCTCAACAAATCTACCAAATGTATAACACATAGGATTTCCAAGGAATAATACAGCCATTATAGGAACAATTGTATAACGTGTTATTATAAATTTTGTTGCAAGTTTTGTCACTCTTTCAACTCTTTCTTCACCTATAATTTTAATTATAGAGTTTACAGCTGTCATAAGGCAAACTATCATAGGGATTATGCCTGTAACCCAACCCATAAAGGTTTCTCCACCTGCTTGAAATAATGACATAAATCCATTTGCTAAATTTGATATAAAATCCATAAAATTCTCCTTTCAAATAAAACCCCTTAAAATCTTAATAATTTTATTTTTATTTGTAATGGTTGTGCACATACCATTAAGAAACTTAATTACCAAGAAGTCTCTGTTCAAGAGCTTCTAAAGAGCGAATATACCCTGTATATTTTTTTTGTTCTTTTTTATCTAAAGAGCGAAATAAATTTAATAAATCATAAATACTACTTCCAACTAAATTTCTATCGAGTATTTTATTTATACTATGAAATTTTGATAAGAATGTTATGCCATCTAATATTTCACCACTTGTAACAATACCATCATTATCACAAGCTATCATAACTATATGGCCAGATAACAACCTACCCCTTTTCTGTCCTATACCAACATTACCTTTTTGTCGTATTCTTCTTATTGTTTTTTTGTAATCTTTTATTTGAAAATATCCACCTATAGACTGCATTAAGAATCGAGCAAAAGCTATAGAAAATAACAACATAACATCTTTAGGCATCAAAATCTCCCCCTATTCCAACAACTTTTCAGCACAAGATACATCAGTAATCAATATATTGCAAAATCCACCTTTTATAGCAGCCTTAACTGCTTCAGCTTTTTCCTCTCCATTTACAATAGCTACTCTATTTTTAACTTTTTTCATCATATCCATAGAAATAGCAGAAACTCTATCATTAAAGTCATTAAAAAGTTCTAAATTGCCATCTTTATCAAAAAAGTGTAATACTACGTCGCCAACAACACCTTTTTCTATTAGCTCATTCATATATTCTTTAGTAACATAGTCATTTGATATTAGTGTTGACTTTTCTCTTTCTGGTATCCCAACACCCATAATAACGGTATTTAATTTTTTGTAGTATTCAAATATGTAGTTAACTGACTTTTCCATCAAAAAACTATCTAAAACCTCTTTGCTAGAAAATACAGCTGGTGATAAAAACTGTAAATACTTGCCACCAAATATTTTTGCAAACCTTTGAGCTACATTATTTGATTGGATATCATCTTTATTTATTTTATTTTGACTTATCCCACCGATAAGTGGCATAAATGTCAACTCTTTTTCATCATCAAACTTCTTTTTTATTTTTGTCATATTGTATAATGTATGACCCATAGAAACACCTATATAATCACCATTAGAAAATAAATTATTTAAAAATGTAAGTGCTTCTTCATTTAAGTATGCTATCAAATCATTTTTAGTATCTAAAGCATTTGTATGAACAACTATTATATCTTTTAATTTATATTTCTTTTGAAGTGCTTTTTCTATTTCCCCATAACCAAATTTAACTGGATTTATAACTTCTATTTTAACAATTCCAAGCTCGTAACCCAATTTAAGCATTCGTGATACTGTGGAACGAGAAATACCTAGATAATCACATATTTCTTGTTGGTTTTTTCCATCTTCATAATATAGACTACAGCACTTATAAATCATTCTTATGTCATCTACTATTTTTTTCATAATTACCACCATTTTAAAATTGCACAAATTATATTATTTACATACGCATTTTATATAATATATTCACAATACTTTTTGTTTACGAAATTATACTAACATAATTTATTATAATTATCAACACAAAAGTATTGAACATTTGTATAAGTTGCTATTGTTAATTTTTTATTTTTACATTTGTATAAATCATTTGTTTGTATATTTTATTTATTCCTTGTTTTTTAAACATAATTTAAGTTTAAATAT
>JADIMX010000076.1 GCA_017694425.1 Candidatus Fimicola merdigallinarum | reverse complement strand
GTTCTTTAGCATCAATAAACTTTATAAGTATAGGGAAGTCATCAAAGCGTTTACAGTTTTCGCCTAGAACTTTTTTACCCTCATTTTCAATATAGTAAGAAAGAGTTTTACCTTCATACTCACCATTTACAATGGTACTATTTCCGTCTTTATGGCAAGAAAGCTCCCAAGTTTCAGCTAATATATCAGTATCGCATTTTTTATTATATAAAGTTTTAAGCTTATCTCCACCCCATAAGTAATCTTTGCAGGCTGGTTTAAGTTTTAATATTTCCATAAAATCATTCCTTTCAATAAAAAACATTTAAAAAAATGGGCATTATTAAAAATGCCCATTCCTAAATGAGAGATATTATTTATTTTCTAATCTATCATATAAATCCACAAACTCCTCTGCCATATCTATAACAGTTGAACCTGTCATAAAATGGTCCTGTGAATGTATTAAAAGTATTGATATTTCGTTTTTAATTCCAGCTGCCTCGTCCTGTATTAACTGTGTCTGGAATTCGTGAGCTTTATGTATCTGCTCTCTAGCCTCTTTAATAAGATTTCTAGCTTCTTCTATATTACCATTTTTCGCTGAATGTATAGCTTCCATAGCAATACCTCTTGCATCTCCACTATATGATATTAACTGAAATGCTATTTCAACTATTTTTTCGTCCATAAAAACTCCCCCATTAATACTTATTAATAAAATTACAGAAACTTCCGATTAATCCTGCATCATTTAAAAATTTACATCTATCTATTGATACTATCTCTAAAAGGCTTTTTGATATATAAGGTGTTAAATCGTCAAGTCTTTTACATACTTCATCTATTAAATCCTCCTGCTGTGATATAGCTCCTCCAATAAGAACCTTATCAGGATTTAGTATGTAGCAAACATTGTAAATACCCATAGCTAAATTTTTATAGAATTTATCTAAATTTTTTCTACAAATCTCATCACCAGCTTTAGCTCTTTTAAATATTTCTATACCATCTATATCCTCGTTAAGCTCTTTACAAGTATCTCTCACAAGAACTCTTGTTGAAGCATACTCGCTTAACATTTCCTCTGCTGGTTCTTCTTTATTTATACCGTTTATAAACATAAAACCAAACTCTCCGGCCATAAATTTATTGCCTGTATAAACTTTATTGTTTATTACAACACCGCCACCTATACCAGTTCCGACTGTAAAACATACAATGTTTTCATAACCTTTTCCGTTCCCCATTGTATGCTCAGCTATTGTGGAGCAGTTTGCGTCATTATCTACAGCAACATTTAAACCGTACTTATCTTCGAAATATTTCTGTATATTAAATCCATTGAAAGACTCTATAATGTTTCCGGCAATAATAAGACCAGTATTAACATTTATAAATCCTGGGCAACTTATAGATATACCTTTAACATCGTATTTTTCTATATATTTGTCAATAATACTAGACATATTATCAAGAACATCTTTACCACAACTTACGTTTGTAGGAAAAGAGCCTTTTTCTTTTATCTCTTTATCATCAATGCCTATTACACCATATTTTACATTAGTGCCACCTATATCAAAACAAACAACATATTTCAAGGTTTAAAACCCTCCATTTTCTGATAATTCCTTATACCACATTCCACTTTTCTTTATAGTTCTTTTCTGTGTTTCAAGGTCAAGGGCTACAAGTCCATATCTATTTTTATAAGCATTTGTCCAAGACCAACAGTCTATAAATGTCCATAAGTGGTAACCCATACAGTTAGCACCCTCTTCTATTCCTTTGTGAAGCCATCTAAGGTGGTCTTTTATAAAGTCAATTCTGTAGTCATCTTCAACTACACCATCAGCATTTATATACTTTTCTTCGCCTTCTACTCCCATACCATTTTCTGAAATATAGAAAGGAATATTGTCATAATTTTCTCTTATATTTGTGCAGATATCGTATATACCTTTTTCGTAAATTTCCCAACCACGATATGGATTCATTTTTCTACCTGGCATTTCATAATTATCAAAATACTTATCAGGCATAAATACACCTGTGTCAACGTATTCACTTTCTTTAGCCTTTATACGTCTTGGCTGATAGTAGTTAACACCGAGAAAATCTATTGTATTATCCTTTATAATCTTTAATTCCTCATCGCTATATACAGGTAAAACATCTTCTTCCTTTAATATTTTTACAAGCTCACTTGCATATTCACCTTTTATAGCTGGGTCAAGGAAACTTCTATTGAAGAATAAATCTGCAATATTAGCTGACTTTACATCTTCAGGATTTTCAGTTGAACGAGGATATGAAGGTGTAAGGTTAAGTATAATACCTATTTCACCGTCAAGATTAAGTTTTTTGTATCTTTCAATAGCTTTTGCACTTGCTAAAGCTGTGTTATAAGCAACCTGAACCGCTCTTTTTCCATCTCTTACATTTGGATAGTGGAAATCGTATAAATATCCACCCTCAACAGGAACTATAGGCTCATTAAATGTTACCCAACGTTTTACTCTATCGCCAAAAAGCTCAAAGCATTTTTCAGTATAGTTGGCATAAGCCTCTACAACTTCTTTACTTTCCCAACCACCTTTTTCCTGCATACACATAGGCATATCGAAATGGAAAAGGCTTATTA
>JADIMX010000075.1 GCA_017694425.1 Candidatus Fimicola merdigallinarum | reverse complement strand
ATATATTAATCCGTATTACTAAGGTTAGTATAAGATATTTATATAATTTAAAAAGAATATATATTTTTATTCTTTAATAGATTATAAATTTGAAATGAGAGTGGTTTTTTATGATAAGACGCAAAGATTTTTTCGGTCTTAAAGATATGAGTGCTGACGATATAAGATACGTTTTGACAACAGCAGAAACAATGAAATATATATTAAATCACAAAAGTAAGAAAGTTCCACATTTGCAGGGGAAATCTGTTGTACTTCTATTTTATATGGCTAGTGCCAGAGAAAAACTTTCATACGAAATGGCTGGACAGCACTTAGGTGCTACTGTGGTTGATATGACTAGGGAAAAGTTTGGTAACGAAAAGCTAAAGGATATGGGACAACTTATTGACCAGATGGGAGCTGACTTTATTATTCTTCGTCACCCTATGGCAGGTAGTGCTAGCTTTTTAGCCGAAAATGTAAATGCGTCAGTTATAAATGCCGGTGATGGTTATAACGAAAATCCGGCACAGTCACTTCTTGACCTTCTCACAATAAAAGAAAATAAGAGAAGTTTTCAAGGGCTTAAAGTTTCAATAATAGGTGATATACTTCATAGTAGAGTTTCAAGAAGTAATATTTGGGCTTTAACAAAATTAGGTGCTGACGTTCGTGTTGCAGGACCTCCAACTCTTATGGCACCAGAGTTAGAGAATTTTGGAGCAAAGGTGTATTTTAATGCAAAAGAGGCTGTAAAAGATGCTGATGTAATAATAACAACAAAAATGCGTGTTGAGGAACACGAAAAAAATACTATGCCATCTTTCGACGAATACAAAAACCTATTTAGAATTGATGAAAATCTATTAAAGTATGCAAAAAATGATGTAATTATAATGCACCCTGGACCTATAATGAAAGATATAGAAATATCAACAAAGATTATAGAGAGCAAACAATGTATTATAAATGACCATATTGCAAATGGTGTTGCCGTAAGAATGGCTGTTTTATACATACTATCTCAGGTAGGAGGTGGCATAATTGGTTGATGTACTTAAAAATTTGCATATTGTTTCAGATGATTACGATATTGAAAAACTTTATGATATAAGAATAGAAAATGGCTATATATGTGAAATAGGCGAAAATATAGATATTTCAAATTCTTATGTAGTAGAATGTAACGGTCTTTTTGCTATATCGGGTCTTATTGATATGAATTGTTGTATAGGCGACCCTGGTTTTGAGCATATTGAGGATATTGAAACTGCATCAATGAGTGCTTCAAAAGGTGGTTTTACAACTCTTACTTGCCAGCCTTCAACTAATCCTGCTATAGATAATAAGGCAGTTGTAGACTATGTTATATCAAAAAGTGGCGTGTATTCTCTTGTGAATATACTTCCATATGGCAGTATGACAATGGGTTGTTTGGGTAAAGAAATATCTGAAATAGGCGAAATGTATAAAATGGGTATAGTTGCTCTTTCTGACGGTGGAAATTCTATAAAGGATACAGGTCTACTTAGAAATATATTTAAGTATTCAAAAATCTTTGATTTGCCTGTAATAACAAGATGTGATGATACTAATATATCTGGCGGTGGCGTTATGAACGAAGGATATATGTCAACTCTTTTAGGTCTTAAAGGCATACCTAAGGAAGCAGAGGAGATAGTCGTAGCTAGAGATATTGTACTTGCTGAGAGAACAGGAGCAAGGTTGCATATATCCGCTGTAAGTACAGAAGGTTCTGTTCAGCTTATAAGAGAGGCTAAAAAAAGAGGGGTAAATGTTACTTGCGAAACAAGTCCACAGTATTTCACTTTTACAGAAGAAAGTGTTAAGGGTTATAATACACTTTTTAAAGTAAAGCCACCTCTTAGGACTGATAGAGATAGAAAGTCTATTGTAGAGGGTATAAAAGATGGTACAATAGATGTAATATCATCTTTACATACACCGGCAACGGCTGACGGTAAAGATGAGGTTTTTGATTCCGCAGAATGGGGAATATCAAATTTAGAAACAGCTTTTCCTGTAAGTTATACATACCTTGTTGAAACAGGTGAGATAACACTTGAAAGCCTTGTTGAGAAAATGTCTATTAATCCGGCAAAAATATTGAAGTTAGAAAAGAACTGTATCAATGTTGGTGCTAAGGCTAATATGACTATTGTAGATATAGAAAATTCATTTACTGTAGATTCCGAAAAGTTCTACTCAAAAGCTAAGTTTTCCCCTTATGACGGTATGAGTCTTAAAGGTGATGTTAAATATACTGTTGTTAACGGTAAAATTATATGCTAGGAGGATAAATTTTTGACAAAAGAGAAAAAAGCAGTTCTTATAATACTTGTAATTGTAGCAATAATAGGAACTTATATAAATTATAGACCATCTATTGAAAAATACACCATACGAAGCATAGAGATTATAAATGAAGACAGTATTAAAGTTTTTGATAATCCTAGTGATATGGAGGAATTTTCAGAAGTATTTTATAATAAACAAAGTGAATTTAAACCTATGGTTTTAAACTTAAGCAAAGATAGAGATATGACAGTACATTTAGAGGTTGGATACGGCAAATATGTCGTTCTCTTAATACAAGATGATTGCATTAAGGTTGATAATAAGTGGTATAAAACAGATGGAGTATTTATAAATTATGTAAATAACTTCTTCAATGAAGAAGAGGGTGCTGTTGCACATATAAGCCATAGTGGATATATTATTTCATAAATATAAAAATTAAGATATTATTTTTTAGTAAAAGACAGTGAATTTTTCATTGTCTTTTGTGCTATAATTGAAAGAGTTCGTATTTTTTGGTAGAATAACTCTTGGTTAAAATTTTAAGAGGTGTATTTATGTATTTAAAAAGACTGGATTTACAAGGCTTTAAATCCTTTCCGGAAAAGGTAAAGTTAGATTTTAATAAAGGGATAACTGCAGTAGTAGGCCCTAACGGTAGTGGTAAAAGTAATATTTCCGACTCTGTAAGGTGGGTTTTAGGCGAACAGAAAGCCAAAACTTTACGTGGTGATAAAATGGAGGATATTATATTTGCCGGTACAGAGAGTAGAAAGCCCTTAGGGTTTGCTGAAGTTTCCATAACTATAGATAACAATGACGGTAAAATGCCTATTGAATATACAGAGGTTACCGTTACAAGACGTGTGTATCGTTCAGGTGAAAGCGAGTATCTTATAAATGGTACTAATTGCCGACTTAAAGATGTTCACGAGCTTTTTATGGATACTGGTATTGGTCGTGAGGGCTATTCAATTATAGGTCAGGGTAAGATAGATGAGATTTTAAGCTCTAAGTCTGATGATAGAAGAAGGCTTTTCGAGGAGGCTATAGGCATTGTAAAGTTCAAGAATAGACGACAGGAAACCTATATGCGTCTTGAAAAAGAACAGAAAAATCTTGAACGTGCTGAGGATATTATAAGTGAGCTTGAAAGTCAGATAGAACCTTTAGAGGAACAGTCTGAAACAGCTAAGAAGTATTTGGTTCTCAAAGAAAAGCTTAAAGAATGTGATATAAATATATTTAAGTTTGAAAGAAATAGTATCGAGAAAGAAATTGATGAAATTGGCGATAAGCTTACTATTTACGGTGAATCTGTAAAGGAAAAAGAGGAGTATGGCGAAAGTGTAAGGGAGAAGATACACGCTTTAAAAAGTCTTTATGACGAGTACAACGAAAGTATTCAAAATATAAATGATGATATTGCCGAAAAACGAGGCCACCTTGAAAAGTTAGAAAGTACAATAAAACTTATTGAGGAGCAAATAGTACATTCCCTTTCAAATATAGAGAGAGCCAAGTCCGATAAGGCTAAAGCCTATGAAACTATCACTAAAAATAAAGATAGTATCGATATGGAAAAGTCCAAGATAACAGCATATGAAATAAATCTTAAAGCTAATAATGATAGACTTTCAAGTCTTGAAGCAGAGTTTTCAAAACTTAGTAGTGCATTAAGCGAAAACGAAAGCATAATAGAAGAAAATAAGTCTGAAATGATAGAGAAAATCAGAATAAGCACAGAGCTTAAAGGTGATATTTCAAGGGCTGAAAGTATGGATAGCCAGTACGCAAGAAGAAAAGAACAGTTAGATAACGAAAAAGCCTATATAGAAAGTCAAATTCGTGACAGCGAGATACATATTGAAGCACTTAAAAAGCATATTGAAATAAATGGTCAAAAGCATAAAGAAATAGAAGAAAAAATATCAAATCTTGATATGAAACGCAAAAATTTCATAAACAATAACGATATTATAAAAGCTATGCTTAGTACTAAAGAAAGAGAGTATAATGAGAAAAACTCAAGACTTTCTATACTTTCCGATATGGAAAAAGAACACGATGGTTTTTATAAAAGTGTAAAGAGTATACTCAAATTAAGCTCACAGGGTGATAGACGTTTTAAAGGTGTTATGGGTGCTGTAGGTGAGATATTCAGCGTTGATAAAAAGTATGAAACAGCTATCGAAATAGCCTTAGGTGGTGCTTTACAAAATATTGTTACAGATAATGAAGAAAGTGCTAAAATATCAATAGAATATCTTAAACGCAATAACTTAGGTAGAGCTACATTTTTACCTATATCTGCTGTAAAAGGCAAGGATATTGGTTCAGATAAAAACAGAATATTATCAGAAAAAGGTATTATCGGTACTGCTGATAGTATTGTTAAGTATGACAGTATGTATGACGGTATAGCTAAATTCCTTTTAGGTAGAGTTATAGTTGCTGAAAATCTTAACTATGCTGTTGATTTTTCTAAAAAATATAGATATGCCTATAAGGTTGTAACTCTTGATGGTGACACTGTTGGTGTAGGTGGTGCTATGACTGGTGGTAGTGTTTCAAAAAAAGCCTCCGGAATATTTAGCAGAAGTAGAGAGATAGCGGAACTTAAAGAGTATATTGAAAATTTTAAAAAAGAACTTGACGAAATAAGAAACAAACTTTTATCAGGCGAAAAATCTATTGAGAAGATTAGTAACGATATTTCTAATATGAATATATCTCTTAGAGAAATAAGTCTTAAAAATGAAAATGCTGAAAATGATATTCTTAGAACAAAAAAATCTCTTGAAGAGAAGAAAGAAAAATTAAATCTTTATATTGTAGAGGAAAAACAGCTTGATGAACAGTCTAGTTTTGCAAAAACAGACCTTGAAAAAGCTAAGGAAAAACTTGAAGAAACAGAAAATGATATAAAGAGAATAGAAGAAATTCTTTCTAAGTATCAGACAAATGTTGAAAGTGAGAAAACGCACCAAAGTGACCTTTTAAATGAAATAACAGATATAAAAATAAATATATCTAATATTGAGCAAAGTAGAAGAAATTCTTATGAAACTATAAAAAGAATTGAGTTAGATATTAGTGAGCTTGAAAAGGATATTAAACTATTTGATAGTGATAGCCATAAGCTTAATACAGATATTGAAAATAGACGAGAAGACATTAAAAAGACTGAAGAAAGTATAGGTATTACTAAGAAAAATATCGAAGTTTTACAGAATAGACTTTCTGAAACTGTTGAAAAGAGAAAATCATCTCAAGAACAGTCAGAAAAACTTGAAGAGGAAATAAGAGATTGCTCCGATTATATAGCTAAACTCAAAAATGATAGCGTAAGAATTGAGGCAAGACGTGAAAAACTTTTTGAGGATAGGGACAGAATATCAAGAGATATTCGTGACGAGTACGATATTATGCCGGAGGAAATTAGTAAAGATACAGAAAATCTTCCTTCCGTTGACAGCATAAAGAAAGATGCCTATAATCTTAAGGTGGAAATAAAAAATCTTGGTTCTGTAAATGTAGATGCCATAGAAAGATACAAAGAGGTTAAGGAGAGATACACTTTCCTTTGCACACAGCGAGATGATATTATTGAGGCGGAGGAGAAACTTCAAGGTATTATTGCTGAGCTTACAACTCTTATGGAAAATCAGTTTAGGGAGCAGTTTGAGATAATATCTAAAAACTTTAATGAAACATTTAGAGAAATGTTTGGTGGTGGAAAGGCTTATTTAAAACTTTCCGATGAAAGTGATGTTTTAAGCTCCGGTATAGAAATTATTGCACAGCCTCCAGGAAAAAATCTTCAGAATATGATGCTTTTATCCGGTGGCGAAAGAGCTTTGACAGCCATTTCTATACTTTTCTCAATACTTAAAATGAAACCGTCGCCATTCTGTATACTTGATGAGATAGAGGCCGCTCTTGATGATGCCAATGTAAAGCGTTATGCCAATTATCTTAGAAAGTTCTCAGGAGAAACACAGTTTATAGTTATAACTCATAGAAAGGGAACAATGGAATCTGCCGATGTTATGTATGGTATAACTATGCAGGAGAAAGGCGTTTCAAAACTTATATCTGTTGACTTTGCAGATAGTATGGATTATTCATAATACTACGGAGGAAATAAAATGGGATTATTTGATTTTTTAAAAGGAAAAAAGAAAAATGTAAATGAAGAGGTTAATTCTTCTGAAAATTTAGACAGCTTACTTGAAAGCATTGAGATAACACCTATTGAGCCTAAAGAAAGCAAGACACCTGATGAAATATTTACTAATAAACAGCCTCTTAGTGCTGAAATTGAAATAGCTAGAGCACCTGAAATTACAGCAGAGGAGCTTGAAGAGGCTATAAGAGAAGATGAAGATATTGTAGAAGAAGTAGCTAAAGAAGTTGAGGAAATAGTAGCTGAGGAAGAACCTAGCACTACAGAAGAAGCAGTTGAGGTTGAAGAAGTTTTTGAAGAATCAGCAGAGTTAACAGAAACTGTTGAGGAAGAGCCAGCAGAAGTAGAAGATGTAAAAGCAACTATCGAAGAAGAACCGTTAAAAGAGGTTATTGAAGAAGTTGAAATTAATCCTACAGAAGAAGTATCTGTTTCAGAGGCAACAGAAACTATTGAGGAAGAACCAACAGAAGTAGAAGATGTAGAAGAGACTATTGAGGAAGAACCAGTGGCAGAGGAAAAACCTGCTAAAAAAGGTTTCTTTGCAAAGCTTTTTGCTGGTCTTGATAAAACAAGAAAAAATATTCTCGGTGGTGTAGATACTGTTTTAGGTGCTTTCACAAAAATTGATGAGGAGCTTTTTGAGGAGCTTGAAGAAGTTCTCATTATGGCTGATATCGGTGTCGAAACAACAATGAATATTATAGATAACCTTAGAAAAAAGGTTAAACGTGAAAAGACAACAGACCCACAGGATATAAAAGGTATGCTTGTTGATGAAATTACAGAAATATTAAATGCAGATAGTGATGAGGATTACGAGCTTAAAAAACCTACAGTTATGCTTGTAATAGGTGTAAATGGTGTAGGTAAGACAACAACAATAGGTAAACTTTGCAATAACTATAAAGAACAGGGAAATAGTGTTCTTCTTGCTGCTGCCGATACATTTAGAGCTGCTGCCATAGACCAGCTTAAAGTTTGGGGCGAAAGAGCAGGAGTTGATGTTATAAGTCATCAGGAAAACTCCGACCCTGCTTCAGTAGTATTTGATGCTGTAAATGCTAGTAAGAATAGAGGTACAGACATTCTTATTTGTGATACAGCCGGTAGACTTCATAACAAGAAGAATCTTATGGAAGAGCTTAAAAAGATTTCAAAGGTTATAGATAGAGAACACCCACAGGCTAATAAGGAGGTTTACCTTGTTCTTGATGCTACAACAGGTCAGAATGCTATGCAACAGGCAAAACTTTTTAAAGAAGTTGCCGATATTACAGGTATAATACTTACAAAGCTTGATGGTACAGCTAAAGGTGGTATTGTAATTGCTATAAAATCAGAGCTTAATATACCAGTTAGATATATCGGTGTAGGCGAAGGTATAAATGACCTTCAGAAATTTAATGCTAGAGATTTTGCAAAAGCCCTTTTCGGCAATGATGAGGAGTAAAAAATTATTGCTGTAGTATTATAAAATGACGGTAAATGAGTTTATT
>JADIMX010000074.1 GCA_017694425.1 Candidatus Fimicola merdigallinarum | reverse complement strand
GGCTCGTCGGCAGCGTCAGATGTGCATAAGAGACAGGGCTGAAAGTGTTGAAATTACACAAAAAAAGAGTTATTATTAATAGTATTGATTTTTTATTCAAAAAAGTTTACGAAATAATAAAATATATGCTTTTTATATTTCTTAAAATCTGAATATAATAGTAATATCTTACAAATTTGAAGGGAGAATTTTTTATATGTTTACGAAAGATATGGGTATAGACCTTGGAACAGCTAATACGCTTGTTTACGTTAAAGGAAAAGGTATTGTTGTAAATGAGCCTTCTGTTGTTGCTATAAATACACAGACAAGAGAGGTTTTAGCTGTTGGAAATGAAGCTAAAGAAATGATTGGACGTACTCCGGGGAATATAGTTGCTATAAGACCTATGAAAGACGGTGTTATTGCAGACTTTGACACAACACAGGCTATGCTTCGCTACTTTATCGGAAAGGCATATGTTCGCTCAATGTTTGGACCAAAACCAAGAGTAGTTGTTTGTGTTCCATCAGGTGCGACAGAAGTAGAGAAAAGAGCAATCATAGAGGCTGCAATTTCAGCAGGTTCAAAGGATAAAGACACATATCTTATAGAAGAGCCTATGGCTGCATCAATAGGTGCAGGGTTACCGGTTGAAGAGCCTACTGGTAGTATGGTTGTTGATATTGGTGGTGGTACAAGTGAGGTTGCTGTAATATCTCTTGGTGGTATTGTAACTAGCACATCACTTCGTGTTGCCGGTGACGAGTTTGATTCACATATAGTAAACTATATCAAAAAAGAATATAACCTTGCTATTGGTGATAGAACTGCTGAGGAAATAAAAATTCAGATAGGTTCTGCTTTCCCAAAAGAAAAAGATGAAACTATGGATATAAGAGGTCGTGACCTTATAACAGGACTTCCAAAAACAATAAATATAACAGCTCCTGAAATTATGGAGGCGTTACACGAGCCTGTATATTCAATCGTTGATACAATTAAACAGACTCTTGAGGCTACTCCACCAGAGCTTGCAGCTGATATTATGGAAAGTGGTATAACTCTTACTGGTGGCGGTGCTCTCTTAAGTGGTCTTGACAAACTTATATCTTCAGAAACAGGTATGCCGGTAAATGTAGCAAACGAGCCTTTAAACTGTGTTGCTATGGGTACAGGTCTTGTTTTAGAGCATATAGACACATTAAAGTCAGTGCTTGTTTCTCCAAGAAAAATAAGATTTAAATTTAAATTACTGTCTAAAGGAGAGTTAAAATTGAAATTTTTTGAGAGCTACAAAAAACAGATACTTACAGCTATTGCCGTTCTTCTTGTTGTGGCTTCAGTATTTACAGCAGGAAGGGCTGGCAATGCCAACTTTTTAGAAAGTACCCTCGGCTTTGTTGTAACTCCACTTCAGAAAGTTTCTACAAATGTATCATCATTTTTTAGCGAAACTTTTTCTGAGCTTAAAGATGGAAACAACATTGAGCTAGAAAACAAAAATCTTAAAGCTGAGGTTGAACGTCTTAAAAGAGAAAACAAAAGACTCTCTCTTTTAGACGAGGAAAACAAAAAACTCTCATCACTCCTTGAAATATCTCAAAAATATGCCTCCTATGACACTACTGCATCACAGATAATAGCCAAAGACCCAGGAAACTGGTATAACATATTTGTTATAGATAAAGGCACAAGTAGTGGTATTTCATCTAATATGGTTTTAACTGCAAGTGGTGGTCTTGTAGGAAAGGTGACAGAGTCTGGTTATACTTATTCTAAAGGAATGAGTATACTAGATAGCAGAAGCTCTATTTCTGCAGTAAGTGTGAGAACTGGGGACTTAGGTATTGTAAAAGGGGACTATACCCTTATGAATGACGGTCTTTGTAAAATGGAATATATCGATTCAGAGGCAGAAATAATGAAAGGTGACGAGATTATAACATCTCATCTTAGCGATATTTTCCCGCCAGGTATAAGCATAGGGACAGTTAAAGAGATTAAAACTGATACTAACGGTCTTACAAAATATGCAATAATAGAGCCTAGTGTGGATTTTAAACATCTTGATACTGTTCTTGTAATAAGTAGTGATGGAAAAATGGAGGAAGTTAAATCCGACAACTCAATTAATGAGGAGGATTAATAAATGAGAGCCAGAGTTTTGACTACTACAATAATACTTATTTTAAATTTAATTTTACAATCTACAATTTTTCAACATATAAGAATTGCAGATATAATGCCTAATACATCTATAATTATAATAATATCCTATGCTATTTTAAGAGGTAGCACAGAAGGTGCTATTGTAGGCTGTTTTTCCGGCTTACTTACTGATATATTCTTCGGTAACTCCATAGGTTTTTATGGTTTTTTAGGTATGATGACAGGGTATTTATGTGGAAGAAGTTTTCATAATCTTTATAGAGAAAACTACATACTCCCTATAATGATTTCAGCCACAGCAGTTTTTATATATGAAAGTATAGTTTATTTCACAGGTTTCCTATTTAACGGAAACACAAACTATATATATTTTCTTGTAAAACTTATAGTTCCTGAAATGGTTTATACAGGAATATTTTCTATGATTATTTATAGGCTTCTTTTTGCCTTAAATGACTGGCTTGAAGAGAAAGAAAAATATAGATATAGACTTTTTTAATATGTGTTTTAAAGGAGGGTTAAATGAAAGGTTTTTTTGAAAGACTTTCCGAACTTTTAAAAAGCAGAATATTCATAGTCTTTTTGGGAGTAATTGTACTCTTTTCAATACTTGTTGTAAGACTTTTCTACCTCCAAATATTAAACGGTGAAAGGTACCAACAGGAGCTTAAAACAAGTATAATGAACCCAATTTCGATACCAGCATCAAGAGGTTCTATATACGACAGATACGGTAGACCACTGGCTACAAATGAGGTTGCCTTTTCCGTAAAAATAGATGATAGTATAAACGTAGATTTTTCAAAATCTAGAAATGATGTAATAGATACTATAGCTAAACAGATTTTTGCTAGAGGTTTTGAACTTGAAAACACTTTACCTATATCAAACTCAGAAAATCCTAAGTTTTTATTTGACGGTGATAATGAGGCCGAAAAGGAATGGAAAGAATCCATAGGCTTAAAGAAATCTGATTTAGATATGACAGCATCTGAAGTTTTTGAATATTTATGTGATAAGTACAACGTAAGCGATTCCTACACTAGACAGCAGAAAATGGGTATTATATCCCTTGCTATGGATTCTAGCGATAGAAATCTTATGCTTATTAATCTTATAAACACTTTGAGAAATAACGGAGAAGAAATTGTAAATGATGTGCCAATAACAACTGAAGAACCTTATTCTTTCGCTTTTGACGGAAACGAAAAAAGGGAAGAGTCTTGGAAAAAAGAAGTTGGTATGAAAAACGAAAAATTAGACTATGATGCCAAAGAAACTATGGAATATTTAGTTGACTACTTTGGTATTGCAAAGGGACTTCCGGAAAGCATAAAACGTGATATGGTATCTTTAAGATATTCATTATATCTTATACGTTACAAAAAATATCAGCCTGTAACAGCTTCTATCGAGGTAAGCGACAAGACAATAGCTGTTATAGAGGAAAATCAGGATACTTTACCTGGTGTTGTAATAGATACAGATTCTCTTAGAGTTTATCCAGACGGTGAATATTTTGCACATATAGTAGGATACATAAGAAATATGTCGGCAGAGGAATATGACGAGTATTCGCAGTATAAAGATGCTGACGGTTCAAACTCCTACTCTATGAATGACATAATCGGAAAAACAGGCATAGAAAAGGTTGAGGAGCTTAACTTAAACGGTCAAGACGGTGAAATGCTTGTTGA
This sequence comes from Candidatus Fimicola merdigallinarum, assembly GCA_017694425.1. Classification (GTDB taxonomy): domain Bacteria; phylum Bacillota; class Clostridia; order Lachnospirales; family Anaerotignaceae; genus Fimicola; species Fimicola merdigallinarum. The sequence goes on along the minus strand of JADIMX010000074.1, from coordinate 3,765 downwards.
GGTTGACAGCGTTGGTAGACGTATAAATACTATAGAAACGAAACAGCCTGTTAGTGGTAAAGATGTATTCCTTACAATAGACAAAAAACTTCAGATGACAGCTTACGATTCTTTAGAAAGATATCTATCAGATATACAGATTTTAAGGCTTACAAGTGGTTCATCTAAAGATAGCAGGGTTTCTGCCAATGAACTTTTTATAACAATGGTTGAAAGTAACAATATATCTACTAAGAAAATACTTTCTTCTGAAGATGGTTCTGATGGAAGTGTAGTAAGAGATGTTATACTTAGCGTAAATCCTGAGCTTTCTTATGATGATAGTGAAGATGTTGAAACAGCAAAATCCATACTTGTTGATTGTATAGAAAACGGTGCTGTTTCATTAAAACAGCTTACACTTATAATGTTTGAGCAAGGTTTGATTACTGGTGATTTGGATTATATAGAAAGTGTTCGCTCAGGCTCTAGGTCACCACTTTCAGTAGTTTTAGAAAAACTTAGAAGTTTAGACCTTAAACCACACGAAACCGGTCTTGACCCTTGCACAGGTTCTGTTGTAGTTTCAAAGGTAGATAGTGGGGAAACCTTAGCCCTTGTTACCTACCCATCATATGACAACAATAGGCTTGTAAATAACTTCGATAATGAGTATTACAACAGTCTGCTTACAAATCCGGCAACACCACTTGTAAACAGACCTCTTAAAGAGAAAAAAGCTCCGGGTTCTACTTTGAAAATGGTAACAGCACTTGCTGGTCTTGAAACAGGATTAATTGAACCAAACACAGTTATATACGACCAAGGTTCATTTACAAAAGCCGGTTGGCCTTATGCTAAGTGTTGGATTTATGGTGGTAGTGGCGGAAGTCACGGTGCTGTAAATGTTGCCCACGCTTTGGAGGTTTCCTGTAACTATTTCTTTTACGAACTTATGTATAGAATGGGAAACGCACAGGAAAATACAACTTTAGATAGTATAGGAACATTAAATGAATATATGGCAATGTTTGGACTTAACACATATACAGGTATTGAAATTGGTGAAACAATGCCGAATATGGCTTCTGCTGAATATAAAGAGCGTTCTGTTAAATCTCAAAATCCAGATGCAAGCTCAACTCAAACAAGATGGACTGACGGTGATTCTATTCGTGCCGGTATTGGTCAGTCTTTAAATAACTTTACAACAGCAAATATGTCAAAATATATTGCTACTCTTGCAAATGGTGGAACACTTTATAAAATGCATATAATAGATAAAATAAATAATCCAGACGGCAGTGTATATGAAGATATCGAGGAAGTTATAGAAAATGTTCATCAGTTTGAACAGGAAAACCTTAACATAGTATACGAGGGTATGCGACTTGTTACACAGGGTAGCAGAGGTACTTTAAGAAACACTTTTAGAGATTTTCCTATAACTGTTGCAGGTAAGTCTGGTACAGCACAGCAGTCTAAAACAAGAAGTGACCATACACTTTTTGTTGGGTTTGCACCATTTGAAAATCCTCAGATTTCTGTGGCTGTAATGGTTCCTTTTGGCGATTCTTCTTTAGCACCTGCACAGGAAGTGGCAAAAGATGTAATAGCAGAATATATGGGACTTAATTACGAACCAGCAAATAATTATATGGATACTATACTTGCAGAATAATAAAAAGGAGTTGCAAAAGATGAATAAAGATAACTGCGTTGTTTTTAAGGGTATCGGCAAGGATATTGCCGTTATCCTTTCTGATAACGTATCTTTCGAAGATATAAAAAATACTTTAGCTGAGAAGGTTGAATCCTCAGCAAAGTTTTTTGATGGCGTAACAACAAGTATAATTCTTAAAGGTAGAGAGCTTTCTGACGACGAAGAAAAAGAACTTTTAGATATAATGTCTGAAAAGTTAAATATGACTATATCTTTCTTAAAAACAGAAAGCACTAAAGAGGAGAAACAACCTATACTTAAAAAGGAAATGAAAGGTTGTAGCCTTACAAAATATCACAAAGGTTCTATACGTTCCGGTCAAGTCTTAGAGTTTGACGGAAGTTTGGTTATTATAGGTGACGTTAACCCAGGTGCTATTGTAAAGGCGACAGAAAATATAACAATACTCGGTCAGCTTAAAGGCATTGCTCACGCAGGGTGTAATGGCAATAAAGATGCCTTTGTATCGGCTATATCTATGACTCCTGTACAGCTTAGAATTGCAGATATTATAACAGTTTTCCCTGAGGAAAATATCCACAGAGAAAAGCCTGTTGAGTTTGCATATATCGAAAATGGTCATATATATGTAAAGCCTCTTAACTAATACCATATTATATTGACGTAAAATGTTATATTTTAAAAAATTTATACAAAATTTGCTTTAAAAAAACTAATGCAAATTTTCAAAATTTTTGTTAATATATATTTATTAAAGTAGAAAAGTATATAATACCTTCTATTTACCGAGAGGAGTAGCATAAATGAGTGAAGTAATTGTAATAACAAGTGGAAAAGGTGGAGTTGGTAAAACAACAACAACTGCAAACCTTGGCTGTGGTCTTGCACTTCAGGGCAAAAAAGTTGCCCTTGTTGACGCAGATATCGGGCTTAGAAATCTTGACGTTGTTATGGGACTTGAAAACAGAATAGTATATGACTTAGTTGATGTAGTTGAGGGTAACTGTCGTTTAAAACAGGCTCTTATAAAAGACAAGCGTTTTGAAGGTCTTTTCCTTCTTCCAGCTGCACAGACAAAGGATAAAGATGCTGTTACACCAGAGCAGATGAAAAAGCTTTGTGAAAACCTTAAAGAGGAAGGTTTCGACTACATAATTATGGACTGCCCTGCTGGTATAGAGCAAGGGTTTAAAAATGCAATAGCTGGTGCTGATAGAGCTATTGTTGTAACAACACCAGAGGTTTCTGCTGTGCGTGACGCAGACAGAATTATAGGTCTTCTTGAGGCAAACGGACTTTCAAACCCTACACTTATATTAAACAGATTAAGACTTGATATGGTAAAACGTGGCGATATGATGACTATTGATGATGTTACAGAAATTCTTGCAATAGACATATTAGGCGTTGTACCTGATGACGAAAGTATAGTAGTTTCAACAAACAAGGGTGAACCTGCTGTAACAAATGAGGAGTCAAAAGCTGGACTTGCTTACCGCAACATAACAAGAAGAATTATGGGTGAAGAAGTGCCTCTCATCTCTTTTGAGGAAGAACCTGAAGGTTTCGTTGATAAATTAAAAAAATTATTCCGCCGTTGAGAATAAAGGATGTGTATTGGTAATGGATTTTTTCAGCTTTTTTAAGAAAAAGGAGAGCGAAGCCTCTAAAGACGTAGCTAAAGATAGGCTTAAACTCGTCCTTGTACACGACAGAGTTAACTGTTCATCACAGGTTCTTGAAATGCTCAAAATAGATATTATAAAAGTAATATCAAACTATATGGAGATTGATGAGGAAGAGCTTGATATTCAGATTACACAGACTCAGTCTGAGGACAATACTGGTACTGTACCGGTTTTATATGCAAATATTCCTATAAAGAGTATGCGAAAGGTTGGGCAAGAACATTAAAGCTTTTTCTTAATAGTTTTATACATATTGTCTAATATATTAGACATACAATATATTTTTTAGAATATTAGCATTTATAGGTTATATTCATTATATGCGATATAACCAAAAAAATTTACTTTAGCAGAGTGATTTTTATTGCTCTGCTTTATTACTGTCTCTTATACACATCTGACGCTGCCGACGAG
>JADIMX010000073.1 GCA_017694425.1 Candidatus Fimicola merdigallinarum | reverse complement strand
ATAAATACCATTGTAATTTCATATTAATAAATATAATATAAAATCTTAATTTTCCATAAAATTTCAAACATTTCTTAAAATATGATTCCTAATAATTATAACACCAAATATTTTGTTACCCTAAAAAACTTATAATATCCTTCCAAATAATAAACCTCTTATATCAAATATATTTTTAGTATAACTTCAACTTCTAACCTTTATTCTCATACAAAATTCTACCTAATTATTGCCTTATTGCCTCCAAAATTCAATGTAACCACATACAATTCTCTATTATTAACCATAACCTCTACTCTTTATTTCCTAAACATCATAACCCCACACTTCCCCTTATACACTCTTGCTCCTACAAAACTTTAATTCTACTACATACATTTTTCTCACTATAAACCCTACCCCAGTTCCTCTATTTCCTAAACATTATAACACCACACTTCCCCTTATCTTGTCCCACCTATAAAATCTATCCAAAAAAAAGCTAGCAGTTTAAAACCACTAGCTTTAATATTATTTAATATATTTAGAAAGTATCTCTTTAAGTCTTTTATAATCCACAGGCTTTGATATATGCCCATTCATACCCGCAACAGAAGACTTTGTAACGTCATCTGCGAAAGCATCTGCTGTCATAGCTATAATAGGAACATTTTCAGAATACTCACTTCCTATATCCCTAATCATTTTTGCACTTTCATATCCATTCATAACAGGCATTTGTATATCCATAATAACAGCATCAAAATAGTAATCCTCATTAGACTTAAATATTTCATAAGCCTCTTTACCATTATATGCAGAAACAACCTCTATTCCTTCAATTTCAAAAATCTCTTTGGCTATTTCCATATTTAAAGGATTATCCTCGACAACAAGAAATCTTTTACCGGAAAAGTCAGTAATAACACTCGAATTATCACCATACTTCCCATTTACGTCTATTCTATCTAATATTTTAACAGGAATAGATACTGTAAAAACAGAACCTTTTCCAACCTCACTAGAAACATCTATCTGACCACCTAAAAGCTGAACAGTACTTTTAACAATAGCCATACCAAGACCAACGCCATTTACTTCTTTTTTAATATCAATTTCCTCTCTCTCGAAAGGTGTAAAAAGCTTTTTCATAAATTCAGGTGACATACCAATTCCCGTATCACTTATAACAAACTTATAAATAGAGTTGTTTTTACTAATAGGGAACTCTTTCACCTCAAATTTAATACTATCTCCTACAGTTGTATACTTAATAGCATTAGAAAGTATGTTATTAAGTATCTGGTCAATACGCATAACGTCTGTATAAGCAATACTATGCTTACATATATTTATATCAGAAATAAATTTTTTATTACTAATTTCACACTGCACCTTAAATATATCAGCAACTTCACTTATGTGATTATAAAGATTAACCTCAGAATACTTTAATTCTAATTTGCCCTGTTCAATCTTAGCCATATCAAGAATTTCATTTACAAGGCTTAAAAGATGATTTGTAGAAGATGTTATTTTAGTAAGGCAGTCCTTAACCTTAAACTCATTTTTTATATTATTCTCAGCAATATTTGTAAAACCTATAATAGCATTCATAGGCGTTCTCATATCGTGAGACATTCGAGAAAGGAAGTCACTTCTAACCTTAACAGCATCTTCTGCAATTTTAAGAGAATTTTTAAGAAGCTCATTTTTCTCTATTTCTAAAACCTTAGTAGAGTTTATCTCTCTAAATGCAACTATAACCTCTTTACTATCATCATCAAAAGAATCATCTACCTTAAAAACCTCGGCACTAACCCACTTAGCACCTACATCAAATAATCTCTTATACTCAATATAAAACTTCTCATCATTTTGATAAAAGAAGTTTTTAAAGTTATCAAGTGTAAATTTATTATCAAATTCTTCTTTGTACTCCGAAGATATCCTACTCATTACATCAGCCTTAAACTCATCATAATTTTTATAAGTATTGTCCGTATCAGACATACTGTTAAACCTCTTTATAAATCTACACTTACCTTTATTTATATCTACAACTGCAACAGAATAGTATGTATTTATAAGTTTTTCAAAATAACCTATAGTTTTTACCCACTTCTTTTCACCTTTATAATTAAGGTAAAAAAGATATCCTATTGATGCTATAAGCCCAAGTATAAGTATAAGAACAAAAATAAATAGTTTCTTAGTAGATGCAACTATAACATCATAATCAATACTTATAAAAGATGTCCAACCGTTTTCGTCTATGAAATAGTAGCATATAGCCTTCTTGCCTTCTATCTCCATCTTTACACTGCCTCTGTACCCTTCAAAATTGCTAACAAGCTTTTTGAAATCATCAGGTGTATAATCTTTAAAAATACAATTAGTATCTTCAACTTTGCCTAAAGGTGAATGATAAACTATATTGCCGTATTTATCTACAACTGTCTGAGAGCCTATAAACTTCTCAGTGTATACATTACCTATAAACTTAATATCGTCTGTAAATATATCAAGTACAAGTATGCTATCCTTATCATCTAAAAGTTTTGCAATACTTATTTTTTTCTTTCCAGTAATGTAATCTTTGTAAACATCAGTAAATACAATTTCACCATTTCCCTCTTTTGCACTATTATACCAAGCTCTATCTTCCACGTTGTAATTATCGCCTAGCTCGTGTTCTACATAATCTCCACCCCAGATAACCTTGCCCTGTGTGTAAAGGTATACGCCATACTCGTGTTCGCTATATTCCTTAAGAAATATATCGCTATACTCTTTTATTCCCTCATTAATCTTATCTACACTAACGCCATACTTAACCATATCAGAAATATAATAAGAACATTGCTCAACAATACTCTGATAATGGTCAAAAAATAATTTTTGCTTTAATATAAGAGATTCAGCAGTCTTTGTCCCCCATTTGTTGGTACTTCTAATGGAACTACTTCCAGTAATAAACACACCGGCAGAGGATATTACAATAACAAATATAAGCAAAACTATGCTCTGTTTTACAAATCTTTTATTTATCTGGGAAAGTTTATTGTACATCTTTAAATCCCTCCCTAAAAATATATTTTCCTATTATATTCATAAGTATATTAAAATCAATTGGCTTAGATATATGCTCATTCATACCGGACTTCATAGCCTTAGCTATATCATCAGAAAAAGCATTTGCAGTAACTGCTATAATAGGTACAGACTTAGCATCACTTCTGTTAAGCTCTCTTATTTTTTCAGTTGCACCACAGCCATCAAGAACAGGCATCTGCATATCCATAAGAATTATATCAAAATAACCCTCTTCGGACTTATAAAACTTAGAAATAGCCTCCTCACCATTCCAAGCCTGAACTACATTACCACCGTGAATTTCAATAATCTCTTTTGTTATTTCCATATTAATTGCGTTATCCTCGACAAGAAGTATATTCTTCCCTTTAAGCTCAAGTTTAACTTTTTCACTATCGAAATCTTTTTCATTGTCACTATTATTAACAGTATTTAAAGCATCTATTGAATAATCAAGAGGAATTGTAATTATAAATTCTGTACCCTCATTAACCTTACTGTTAACATCTATCTTACCGTTCATAATTCTAACTATATTTTTTACAATAGGCATACCAAGACCTGTGCCACTTACATAGCCTGACACAAACCTTTCTTCTCTTTCAAAAGGCATAAAAAGTTTCTTCATAAACTCCTCAGAAATACCTATTCCGTCATCTTTAACGATAAACTGATACACTCCATACTTGTCATAATTGGACTTTACCTCCTTAACACTTATATCAATATGGCCACCATCATTAGAAAATTTAATGGCATTAGATATAAGATTATTAAGAATTTGACTTATCTTAAGCATATCACCGTATAAAACAGTATTTTTAACATCAAACTTAACGGATATATTTTTATTCTCAGTTTGCTTTTTAAATACAGCAACCACATCATTAACAAGATTTATAATATCAAAATCTTCTTTTTTAAGCTCAATTTTGCCCTGCTCTATTTTAGCCATATCTAAAACATCATTTATAAGCCCTAAAAGATGTCTACTTGAAAAATTTATTTTTCTAAGATACTCATAAACATTAGAGCCTTTTTCAACACGCATTTCTGCCAACTTAGAAAGACCTATAATGGCATTTAATGGTGTACGCATATCGTGTGACATATTAGATAAAAAGTCATTTTTAGCCTTACTACTAGCCTGTGCTGTCAAAAGTGACTGTTCAAGCAACTGTTTCTGCTCTATCTCTTTTATCTTCTCATCATCAACAACCTTAAAAGTTAATATAACTTGGTTTTTGTTAAACTCCTTGCTGTCAAAAAGAAGTTGAACATTTACCCACTTGTAAACACCTTGACATTTTTTCTGAAAATCTCCGCCAAATCTTTCAACATTATCCTCAGAAAGTTTTTTAATATTTTCTAAAGAAAATCCTTTTCTAAATTCATCTCTAGCATCAGGCTCCACATATCTTAAAACAGTTTCCAAAAGGTCGTCATAACTTTCGGCACCTACAAGCTGTTCCATCATAGCATCAGGCGTTTTAACTATATTAAAGGTATTCTTATTTATATCAACAAAATATATAGCATAGTATGTGTTTCCTATAAAATATAGTGCCTTCTTATTATTTCTAGCATCAATTCCATTAATATAGCTTTTAATCATAATAATAATTAGTATGATTAAATACAAACCTAAGAATATCAAACTTTTATGTAAAATATCCATAGCCGAAGCACCTATAATCTGATAAGGAACAACAGCAACAGACTTCCAGCCTGTTTCAGAATCCATTGTATATACAATTTGGTCATTACCAAACTTATCAGTATACTTAAAAGAACTCTTATCACCATTATTTTTAGTGGCATTATATAAATCCTTTAAATACTGCATATCGTGTATACATTTTCCGTTAAACCAGCACTTGTGACCTAAAACTTCGCCATTTCTATCATAGGAAACATACAAGTTACCGCTAGACATATTGTCTTTTTCTAAATTTTTTCTTATGTTTTCGATAGGTATATCCATAGCCAAAACATCATCATTACCTATTTTTTTCGCCATAGTTACTATAAGCTGTTCAAATCTTGAGTCAATGTATATATCAGAATAATATACTTCACCATCAGATTGCATAGCTCCCTTATACCAATTTCTATTATGCCAATTTATAAAATCTTCTGCTTCCCATTCACTGCCCGAAACAATATGACCGTCTATGTAAGCATATAACTCACTATAAATCTCATTATCGCTAAATATAATATCATCAGTATACTGAACAATCCAATGTCTTATATCATCAATACTTCGTCCCTCTTGACGCATTTTTTCAATTCTATAAGAAGCCATTTCAAGGGAAGTCTTATACTCTGTAAATATTGTATAATCTTTAAGGTTATAATTTTCTGCCATCTGTTTTCCAACTTCCTCAGCCCTATTTACCGAAGTTTTTATAACAGAATTAACAACACCAAAAGATATTGCAACAAACATAATTATAAACATTAAATTGAATACAATTATCTTATTTATTTTTCTCATTATTGGTACTCCTCTAAAAAATAGTTATACTAATTCTATCATAAATTTATACTATTTAAAATACACCATAAATATAAAAAACTTCACCCATAAAGAGCAAAGTTTTTTATAAAGTTTATATTTATTTAAGTAGATTTATAACTGTCTCTTATACACATCTGACGCTGCCGACGAG
>JADIMX010000072.1 GCA_017694425.1 Candidatus Fimicola merdigallinarum | reverse complement strand
ATATAATTTTATAATCTTTCATAATTTTAAGTTAATACATTTTTATTTTATTTATATTGTTAAATTCTAGTTGTAGTGATAACATTTTATATAAGTTTAAATATATTAAAATAGGAAGTGAATTTTAAATGCGAATTGGTTCTGGTTATGATGTTCATAAGCTTGTTGAAGGAAGAAAACTTATTCTTGGTGGTGTGGAGATACAGCACCATAAGGGACTTTTAGGTCATTCTGATGCTGACGTTCTTATACACGCTATTATGGACGCACTTTTAGGTGCTTGTGCCTTAGGTGATATAGGTAGACATTTTCCTGATACATCTGATGAATTTAAAGGTATATCAAGTATTATTTTATTAAAAAGAGTTTTAGACTTGATACAAAATAAAGGTTATTGTATAATGAATATTGATGCGACTATTGTTGCTCAAAAACCAAAACTTGCACCACATATTGATTTAATGCGAAAAAATATTGCAGAAGCATTAAATACTGATATAGATAATATAAATATAAAGGCGACAACTGAAGAAAAACTTGGTTTTACCGGCAGAGAAGAAGGTATATCAGCTCAGGCAGTTTGTCTTTTACAAAAAATATAATACAGCTAAAAACTATGACGGAAAGAGTATCTATACTTGAAGTAAAAGAGAGAAAGGGTCAAAGGCTGAAAGCCCTTTTTGCAGGATAGTTTAGAGAAGTGCATTCCTGAGTTTGAAAGGTGAATTTTTTAGCTTTTCACGTTTTGATTGCGTTAAAATCTTTAAAGCGAGGACTTTTATGTCCTAAGCAGAGTGGAACCACGGATTATTACTTCGTCTCTGATTTTTTCAGCGACGGAGTTTTTTTATTTTTAAAATTTATTTTTAAGGAGTGACATAAAATTATGCTTAGAGATGAAATAAAAACAATTATGGAAAAAGATGCTTCCATAAAGAGTGTTGCAGAAGTATTTTTATACTCTAGCTTTTGGGCATTAATTTTTCACAGAGTTGCCCATAAACTTTATAGAAAAAGATTATTCTTTTTAGCAAGACTTATTTCTCAGATTTCAAGATTTTTCACAGGCATAGAGATACACCCTGGTGCTAGAATTGGTAAGAACTTTTTTATTGACCACGGTATGGGCGTTGTAATCGGTGAAACTTGCGTAATCGGTGACAATGTTCTTATATATCAGGGGGTTACTCTTGGTGGTACAGGTAAAGATGTGGGAAAAAGACACCCAACTATTGGTAACAACGTGCTTATAGGCTCTGGTGCTAAGGTTTTAGGCCCTATTAGAATAGGTAATAATGTTAAGGTTGGTGCAGGTTCTGTTGTTCTTAAAAACGTACCTTCAAATACTACTGTTGTAGGTGTTCCGGCTAGACGTTCAAGTGCTAAATTTGTTAATAAAAAGGAAAGCCCTTCTGATACAATAGACCAGATAAGAATAAGCGACCCTGTTCAGCTTGAATTTAATAAAATTTTACACAAGGTAAATAAACTTGAAAAGAAAGTTAGAGATATGGAAAATAAAAAATAATATTTAGGAGGAAAAAAGATGGTTTTATACAATACACTTACTAGAAAAAAAGAAGAGTTTATCCCTATGGAAGAGGGAAAAGTTAAAATGTATGTATGTGGCCCTACTGTATACAATTTTATACACATAGGAAATGCTAGACCTTACGTTGTTTTCGATACAGTTAGAAGATATTTTGAGTACAAGGGATATGAAGTTACTTACGTTCAGAACTTTACTGATGTTGATGATAAGATAATAAAAAAAGCTAACGAAGAAAACACTACTATGGACGTTATAGCTAACCGATACATTGAGGAGGCATTTAGAGATGCTGATGGTCTTAACGTAAAGAGAGCTACTTATCACCCACGTGTTACACAGGAAATCGAGGGTATTATAAAAATGATAAGCCAGCTTATAGAAAAAGGTCACGCATACGAAAAAGACGGTACTGTTTACTTCGATACAAAGTCATTTAGCGAGTATGGAAAACTTTCTAAAAAACATCTTGATGAGCTTATAGCTGGTGCTAGTGAGCGAGTTCAGAATGATGAGGCTAAGAAAAACTCAACAGACTTCGTTCTTTGGAAACCTCAGAAACCAGGTGAGCCTAAATGGTCATCACCTTGGGGTGACGGTAGACCAGGTTGGCACATTGAGTGTTCTGTTATGGCTAAAAGATATCTTGGTGATACAATAGATATTCACGCAGGTGGAGAGGACCTTATATTCCCTCATCACGAAAATGAAATTGCTCAGAGTGAATGTTGTAATGATAAAACTTTTGCTAGATACTGGCTCCACAATGGATTTATAACAGTTGATAATGAGAAGATGTCAAAGTCAGCAGGTAATTTCTTTACAGTTAGGGATATTGTGGCTCGTTTCCCTTATGAAGTAATTCGTTTCTTCATTTTAAATGGTCATTACAGAATGCCTATAAACTTTAGTGATGAGCTTATGCAGTCTTGCCAAAATGGTCTTGAAAGAATTAAAAATTGTAAGTCTAATCTTTTATACTATATAGAAAATGCTAAAAACAAAGATATGACAGAAGATGAGAAGAAACAGCTTGAAACTTTAGATAACTTTAGAGTGCAGTTTGAAAAGGCTATGGACGACGATTTTAACACAGCTGATGCTATAACAGCTATATATGAGCTTGTTCGCTTTATAAATAAGAGTGTTACTGATGAGGTTTCCGTAGAGTTTGCCAATAAAGAGCTTGAAATGTTTAATAAACTTACTTCTGTTTTAGGACTTCTTGAGAAAGCTGATGAAAAGGCTGAAGATGAAGATACAGCTTTAATTGAGGAGCTTATAGCTAAACGTACAGAGGCTAAAAAGAATAAAGATTTTGCCACAGCTGATGCTATAAGAGATGAGCTTTCAGCTATGGGAATTACTATAAAAGATACTCGTCAGGGTGTTCAATGGTTTAGAGGTTGATTTTATGGAAAATACTAAAATTAACAAAAGTATGGAAAAAATATTTAAAGAAGAATATAATAATGGTCAAGGAGTTAGAGAGCTTTCGGCTCTCGCTCTTGCCTATATAGGAGATGCAGTTTTTGAGATGCTAGTTAGAACTAGAGTGCTTTCTTGGGGAAATGCTCCCGTTAATGTTTTGCATAAGAAAGCTAGAGCTATTGTAAATGCAAAGGCTCAGTCAAAAATGTATTTCCGTATAGAAGAATATCTTAATGATGATGAAAAAGCTGTTTTCCGTAGAGGGAGAAACGCCAAAAGCCATACAATACCTAAAAATGCTGATGTTATAGATTATAAACACGCAACAGGTTTAGAGGCTGTGTTTGGACATCTTTATCTTTCTGGGAAAATGGATAGAGCCATAGAGCTTTTTGATAAAGGAATGGAAAGGAAATAGTAATGGATAAATATAAAAAATCTGATAGAAAACCAGATGTTTTAAACGAAAACCAGCTTGAAGGTAGAAATGCTATCCTTGAGGTTTTAAAAAGTGGCAGAGATATAGAAAAAATACTTGTACAAAAGGGAAATGTTGAGGGTACAATAAAGAGAATTGTTGGAATGGCAAAAGAAAAAGGTATTGTCATTCAGGAGGTAGCAAGACAGAAGCTTGATGAAATATCTCAGACTAAAAATCATCAGGGTGTTATTGCTATGGTTTCTGCACATAATTATGTTGAGGTTAGCGATATTATAGAAAGAGCAAGAGAAAAAGGGGAGGACCCATTTATAATAATTCTTGATGGCATAACTGACCCACACAATTTCGGTGCAATACTTCGTACAGCAGAAACAGCTGGAGCTCACGGTGTTATAATACCTAAAAGACGTTCTGTTGGTCTTACTGCTACAGTTGGTAAAACTTCTGCCGGTGCTATTGAATATATGCCTGTTGCTAAGGTTACAAACCTTGTTAGTACTATGGAGTACCTCAAAAAAGAGAATATTTGGATAGCTTGCTCTGATATGAGAGGTACAGATTATTTTGAACAGGATATGAAAGGTCCTATAGCTATTGTTATTGGAAGCGAGGGCGAGGGTGTAAGTCGTCTTGTTAAAGAAAATTGCGATTTTACAGTTTCAATACCTATGTATGGAAAAATATCATCTCTTAATGCCTCTGTTGCCTGTGGATTACTTATGTATGAAGTCGTAAGACAGAGAAATTATAGCTAAATATTAGACCTTTAAGGAGGTAATTATATTGGCAAGAGAATTTTTATTAGTTGACGGCTACAATATTATTCACGCTTGGGACGAGCTAAAAGAGCTTTGCGAAATTAGTCTTGAAAGTGCAAGACAAAGACTTATAGATATACTTTCTAACTATCAAGGTTTTAAAAGTATAACTGTTATAGTTGTTTTTGACGGTTATCTTGTAAAGGGAAATATAGGTACTGTATATGAGTATAACAATATAAATGTTGTGTTTACTAAGGAGGCTGAAACTGCTGACCACTATATTGAGCGTGTTGTAAATTCCCTTCCTAAACATTATAAGGTGCGTGTTGCAACTTCTGATGCTTTAGAACAGCTTATTATTCTTGGTAGTGGTGCAACTAGAGTTTCTGCAAGAGAATTTTATAACGAGATAAAAGGCGTAGAAACTTCTATAAGAGAAAAGT
>JADIMX010000071.1 GCA_017694425.1 Candidatus Fimicola merdigallinarum | reverse complement strand
ATCTTAAGGTCTTTAAAATGGTTTGACTTACTTACTGCCTGAAATAAAGCACTACACATTTGACTATATCTATGCATAGAGCCACCTGAGTCAAAAAGAACTATAAGCTTAACTGTATTCTGTCTTGGTCTTTCAAATACAAGTTTAAGTCTACCTGCATTATCACAAGTTTTTTCTATGGTCTTTTCTACATTAAGCTCAGTTTTAGGACCATCTAATCTACTAGAAAACTGTCTAAGTCTTCTAAAAGCTACCTGCAACTGTCTTGTATCAAGAATATTATCCTCTCTAAAATCTTTGTAATTATGCTCTCCTGCCATTTGAAGTGCTGACTGAAGCCTACCCTCGCCACCTACTCGTATACCTTTAGGGCTATAACCAGAGTGTCCCATAGTAGAACCACCACCAGTACCAACCCAATATATACCTCCGTCGTGCCTTTCTTTCTGTTCCTCAAGACGCTCCCTTAAAAGACGTTGTAAATCTTCAAGAGTTAAGTTACCATTTCTCAAGTCGGCTGCCAATTTATCGAAATCCTCTGCAAGCTCTTTCGGATTTTCTAAAAAATCGTATATTTCCTGTGGTATAATATCAAACTTTTTAATATCCTTAAAATAATCGGCAAAAGCTGTGTCAAACTTATCAAATTCGCTTTCACTTCTAACAACTATGGAACGGCAAACGTAGTAAAACTCAGTAAGGCTAGACTTACAAAGATTTTTCTTCAATGCCTCCATAACCGTAAGCCATTCATTAACCGAAACATCAAGACCTGTTTCCCTTAGCTTATAAAAAAAATCTATAAACATAAAAGTACCTCCCCTCTTACCATCTTGGGCGTACAAAACCTCTTTCTTTGGCTGTTTCAACAATGTCAAGGTCCTCATTCTTTTTGAGTAATACTCCTGCAAATGGAACTGTATCCTTTATTGTATCTGGGTCAATTCCACTTATAGCAAGTGCCTGTATCCAGTCAATAACTTCAGATGTACTTGGTTTTTTCTGTATATCACGAACATCTCTTATAAGATAGAATGTTTCTAATACTTTTTCTAAAAGATATTCATCTATATTATCAAAATGAGCCTTTATAATCTCTGACATCATCTCTTTATCAGGGAATTCTATATAATGGAATATACATCTTCTTAAAAAGGCATCAGGAAGCTCTTTTTCGGCATTTGATGTTATTATAACAATAGGTCTTACCTTAGCCTTTATAGTTTCCTTTGTTTCAGGAATATAAAATTCCATTTTGTCAAGCTCCCATAAAAGGTCATTTGGGAATTCTAAGTCAGCTTTATCTATTTCATCTATAAGAAGAACTACCTGTTCATCGCTATTGAAAGCCTCTCCAAGTTTACCAAGTTTGATATATTTCTTAATATCATTTACACCCTCTGTACCGAACTGGCTGTCATATAACCTCTGAACAGTATCGTAAACATAAAGACCGTCTTGAGCCTTTGTTGTTGATTTTACATTCCATATTATAAGCTTTTTACCTAATGATTTTGATATAGCATCTGCAAGCATTGTTTTACCTGTACCCGGCTCACCTTTTATTAAAAGTGGTTTTTCAAGTGCCATAGCTATATTAACACTTCTCATAAGGTCGTCTGAAACTACGTACTCACTGTTTCCATTAAAGTTATTCAAATTAAATTCTCCTTCCTTAATCCAAATCATTTTGCTATTAAGTTTAACACAAATACTTTATTTCTGTCTATTATATAGTAAAAAAAGACCGCCTTTTTTTGACAGCCTTTTTCATATCTTATTGATTATTTTCTTTGTGATGAAGTTTTATTTCTCTATTTTCATTTAAAACAACCTGTGCAATATTAAGTGCGTGGTCTGATATTCTCTCAAGATTTGTTAATATATCAAGGAAAGATACACCAGGCTCAACGCTACAGTCATTATTAGCAAGACGTTTAATGTGACCAATTCTTAATTTATTTCTAAGCTCGTCAACAATATCTTCCTCTCTGACAACTGTTCTTGCAGCCTCAATATCGAAGTTTTCAAAAGCTTTTATAGCTTCTGCAAAACTATTAAAGCTATGTTCTACAATTTCCTCAAGCTCTTTTTTAGCTGTATCTGAGAATTTTGTCTTTGTACTAGCCATTTCTGATGCTATCTCAGCAATATTTTCACAATGGTCGCCAACTCGTTCTATATCGTCAACGAGATGAAGAAGAGATGTAGCTGTTGTGTTTTCCATATCACTTATAGGCTTGCTACATATTTTAACAACATAATCATTTATACCGTCACATATACTGTCTATCTTACTTTCTCTTGTCATTACACTCTGTATATCGTCAGGATTTCTAGTGTATAAACATTTTATAGCAGCATCAAAGTTTTTAAGAACTATATTGCCCATTCTTGAAACCTCTTTAACTGCAAGCTGAACAGCAACGCTAGGTGTTTCAAGTACTCTATCATCAAGATGAACAAGTATTTTTTCGTCTTCTGTTTCTTTAACTTTGTTAAGTTTTTTAGCAAGGAATATAATTCCATTACTGAATGGGAATAATAACACAGTAGTAGCAATATTAAATGCTGTATGAACTATACTTATCTGTGTTGTTGTTATAAGTTCTTCCCCAATACTTGGATTTATTGTATGGAAATATACTATTGAGAATACACTGAATATAACTGTACCTATAATATTGAAAAGAAGGTGCATATATGCAGCACTTTTGGCATTTCTACTTGCACCTATACTTGAAAGCATAGCTGTAATACAAGTACCTATATTCTGACCCATAATTATATAAACAGCAGCATTTATAGGTACAAGACCTGCAACTGCAAGTGTCTGTAATATACCAACTGAAGCTGATGAGCTCTGTATTATAGCTGTAACTAAAGCACCAGCTAAAATACCTAAAAGCGGGCTTGCTCCAAGTGTTACAAAAGCTGTTTTAAATACCGGAGATTCTCTAAGCGGTGAAACAGCACTTGACATCATATCTATACCAATAAAAAGTATACCAAAACCTATAAGAATTGATGCTATCTCTTTTTGTTTATTCTTTTTAGCTGTTACAAGCACGATAACACCTATCATAACAGCTAAAGGAGCTAATGTAGATGGACTTAAAAATTCTGCCCACTCAACACTAGATACAAGCCAACCTGTTACAGTGGTACCTATGTTAGCACCCATAATAACACTCATAGCCTGTGTAAGGTTCATAAGTCCTGCATTAACAAAACCTACAACCATTACTGTTGTAGCAGATGAACTCTGTATAATAGCAGTTACGAAAGCACCTAAAAGCACTCCCATAAATTTGTTTTTAGTGAGAACTTCAAGCATTTTTTTCATTTTAGAACCGGCTGCATTCTGAAGCCCCTGAGCCATAATCTGCATTCCGTAAATGAAAAGTGCAAGACCTCCTAAAAAGGGAAACAAAATATCTGTTAACATTATTTTTCCTCCTCGAAACCTTCTTCGTATTTATTATCCCCATAATTCAACAACAATAACATAACATTAAGTAAACACAAATTCAACATTTTTAACACAGATTTAATAGTTTTTGTGCATATAAACAAATTGATTTAAAATATTACTTTTATAATTTGTAGAAATTTAGTGTCAAAAACTATTGACATATGTAAAGAAATTAAACTCATTTTAACATTGTTATTTCTTAAAATTTTATATAAAGTTTATTATTATAGCCTATATAAAAAATATGTATATCTTTTAGGTACAATTTAACTTTATCATTTTTAAAAATAGTGTTATACTGTTCTTACAAATCGAATTTAAGGAGGTTTTTATATGAGTTCAAAAATTAGAATTGGTATTGCAGGTTATGGTAACATTGGTAGAGGTGTTGAGCTTGCTATAAAACAGAATCCTGATATGGAGCTTGTTGCTGTTTTAACAAGACGTGACCCTTCTTCTGTAAAAATTTTAACTGAAGGTGTTAAAATCGTTCACGTTAATGATGCCTCTTCATTAAAAGATGATATAGATGTAATGATTCTTTGTGGTGGTTCTGCAACTGACCTTCCTGTTATGGGACCTCAGTTTGCTGAAATGTTTAACACAATCGATAGCTTCGATACACACGCAAGAATTCCTGAGTATTTTGCAAGTGTTGATGATGCTGCTAAAAAAGGAAACAATGTTTCTATTATATCTGTTGGCTGGGACCCAGGTATGTTCTCAATAAACAGACTTTATGGAGAAGCTATTCTTCCAGTGGGTAGCCACTATACATTCTGGGGTAAAGGTGTAAGTCAGGGACATTCTGACGCTATTAGACGTGTTGAAGGTGTTCAGGACGGTAGACAGTACACAATTCCTTCAGAAAAAGCTATGGCTAGTGCTAAAGATGGTTCAGAACCAAAACTTACAACAAGAGAAAAACACACACGTGAATGTTTCGTTGTTGCTAAAGAAGGTGCTGACAAAACTCTCATTGAAAAAACAATTAAAGAAATGCCAAACTACTTTGCAGAGTATGATACAACTGTAAACTTCATTTCTCAGGAAGAGTTTAACAGAGACCATCAGAAAATGCCTCACGGTGGATTTGTTATAAGAAGTGGTAAAACAGGTGCTGAAAACGAAAATCATCACGTAATCGAGTACTCATTAAAACTTGATTCAAACCCTGAATTTACATCAAGCGTTCTTGTAGCTTATGCTAGAGCTGCTTACAGACTTGCTAAAAAAGGTGAATTTGGTGCAAAAACTGTATTTGATATAGCTCCAGCACTTATTTCTCCAAAATCAGCTGAAGAATTAAGAGAAGAACTTCTCTAATTTATAGCAAAAGACACAGAGTAAAGCTCTGTGTCTTTTTTTGTTATATCAAAAATAATTTAATAAAATTAATATTAAATAGAAACTGTATTATAAATAAATATATATATTAAATTAAGTCAAATTTTAAAT
>JADIMX010000070.1 GCA_017694425.1 Candidatus Fimicola merdigallinarum | reverse complement strand
ATAAAACGAAATTTATAGTGGCTGACGAGATAACAACAATGCTTGATGCTGTTACACAAGCTGAAATTTGGGGATTTTTAATAGATGAGTGCAAGAGTAGAAATATAGGTATGATTATAGTAACCCACAATATGTACCTTGCTGATAAAGTATGTACAAGAATATTAAATTTGGAGGAGAAAGCGTTTGAGTGATACATTAGAAAAAATCGAAAGTCTTAAAAAATATATGGGCGAAAAGTCTAAAAGTGGTATATGCTTGGCTTTTTCCGGCGGTGTAGACAGTAGTCTTATACTTGATATTGGGTGTGAGGAGGCGAAAAAGAATGGTGGCAGACTTGTAGCTGTTACTTTTTCAACTAGACTTCACCCTAAAAGCGATATAGAAATAGCGAAAAAACTTTGCGAGGAAAGAGGGATTAGTCACGTAGTTCTTGATGTTGATGAGTCCGAAAGCAAAGAACTTTTAAATAATCCTGTTAATAGATGTTATATCTGTAAAAAACATATTTTTGAAACTCTTTTATCCTTTGCTAAGTCAAATAATCTTTCTGTGTGTATGGAGGGTACAAACTTTGACGATTTAAAATCTTATAGACCAGGGATAAAGGCTATTGATGAGCTAGGTATAGAAAGCCCTCTTAGAAAATTTGAGCTTACAAAAAATGAGATACGCTCTATTGCTGAAAGTAGGGGTATATCTGTTTCTAAAAGACCGTCAGCCCCTTGTCTTGCTACGAGAATACCTTATAATACACCTATGGATTTTGACCTTTTTGAGAGAATAGAAAAGGGCGAAAATCAGCTTAAATCTATGGGCTTTAAAAATATAAGGATAAGAGTTCATCAAAATATAGCTAGAATTGAAATAGATAAAGAAAATTTTAAAGATTTTATAGAAAAAGGGGATATTATAGTCGAAAAAATAAAAGGCTTAGGCTTTGACTATGTAACTCTTGATATAGAGGGCTTTAGAAGTGGAAGTATGGATATAAATATAAATAAGGAGTGATTTTTTTGGATACACGAGCTTTTCTTGAAAAATTTAAAAATGGTGAAATTGATATAGAGGAAGCTGAAAATATACTTAAAAAACTTCCTTATGAGGATTTAGGTTTTGCTAAACTTGACCACCACAGAAAACTTAGAAGTGGTTTTGGTGAGGTAGTTTATTGTAGTGGAAAAACTGAAGAACACCTTGTAAAGATATTTAAAAGTTTTTATGATGATGGTGTTGATGTTTTAGGTACAAGAGCGTCTTTAGAACAGTTTGAGGCTGTAAAGAAACTTGTGCCAAAGGCGACATATGATGAGCTTTCAAGAATAATAAAAATACAGAGTAGTGATATAGAGAAAAAAGGTCTTGTTGCTGTTTGTACCGGAGGAACTTCGGACATACCTGTTGCTGAGGAAACGGCACAGACAGCTGAGTTTTTCGGCTGTAATGTTTTAAGGGTTTATGATGTTGGAGTTGCTGGAATACATAGGCTTTTAAGTAGAATTGATGATATAAAAAGGGCAAATTGTATTGTTGCTGTTGCCGGTATGGAGGGGGCTTTGGCAGGAGTTATAGCAGGTCTTGTGGATAAGCCAGTTATTGCTGTGCCTACTTCCGTTGGTTACGGTGCAAATTTCGGAGGTCTTTCAGCACTTCTTACTATGTTAAATTCCTGTGCTGAGGGAGTTTCTGTTGTAAATATAGATAACGGGTTTGGTGCAGGGTATATGAGCGCACAGATAAATAGAATGGTGGTTGATAATAATGGATAATAGAATATTATATTTTGAGTGTTTTTCAGGAATAAGTGGAGATATGACGGTTTCTGCCCTTATAGATTTAGGTGCAGATGTTGATGTTTTGATGAAAGGTCTTAATAGTTTAAATGTTAGTGGGTATAAAATTGAAATAGGTAGACGTGACAAGTGTGGGATTAATGCGTCAAAATTTGATGTAATATTGGAAAGTGAGCATAGCCATAGCCACGAGCATAGCCATAGCCACGAACATAACCATAGCCAACATCATCACCACCACGAACACAGAAATATAAATGATATTTTTGAAATAATAGATAAGGGTGATATAAGTGATAATGCTAAAAATATTGCCAAAAATATATTTATGGAGGTAGCAAAAGCTGAAGCTAAGGCACACAATAAGCCTTTAGAAATGGTTCATTTCCACGAGGTAGGGGCTGTTGACTCTATTGTGGATATTGTGGGTACAGCTATATGTATTGACAACTTAGGTGTGAATAGATTTTGCTTTTCTCATATATGTGAGGGTACTGGATACGTTAAGTGTCAGCACGGAATACTTCCTGTACCTGTACCGGCTGTTATGAATATATTTGAAAATTCAAATTTAATTATGAAAATAACTGATAATGAGGGGGAAATGATAACTCCTACTGGTGCTGGAATTGGTTCTGCTCTCTGTAACGAAAAGGAACTTCCAAAAAGTTTTAAAATATTAAAAACGGGTATCGGTTCAGGTAAGAAAGATTTTAAAAATGCCAATATACTTAGAGTTATGCTTATAGAGGATAGTGAGGATAAAAAAGAAGAAATAGTAATGATAGAAACTAATATTGATGACTCTACACCGGAGGCTATATCATATACAATGGATTTGCTTTTTGAAAATGGTGCTAGAGATGTTTTTTTCACTCCTATATATATGAAGAAGAATAGACCGGCTGTAATGCTTTCAGTTTTAGTTTATGAAAATTTAGTTTCTAAACTTTCTGATATTATATTTGAAAATCTTACAACTATAGGCATAAGAAAGTATAAAGTTGAAAGAGATATAATGGACAGAGAGGTTAAAACTTTTAATTCATCTTTAGGTGAGTGCAGTATAAAGATTTGCAGAAGAAAAGATATGGTTTATTGCTATCCTGAGTTTGATGATGTTAAAAAAATATCTAAAGAAAATGGTATATCTTTTGACGAGTGTATGAACACTATAAAATATGAGTGTAAAAAGGCTTTATTTTAAGTTTTTTGTAGACAATAACTGTTTTTTTAAGATATAATATTTAACCGATAGTTTGATTTTCAGTTATTTTTTATGAAAGGGTTTTTTTCTATGGAAAATAGTTTTTATAATATTGGTGTAAATGATGAAATTGCAAAAGGCTTAGAAAAGCAGGGGATAACAATTCCAACAGAGATACAGAGTATAATATTAAAGCCTTTTATGGAAGGTAAGGATATTGTGGCTATGTCACGCACAGGCTCAGGAAAAACATTATCATACCTTATACCTCTTTTTATGATGGTGGACACAAGTTTACGTTCAACACAGGCCATAATATTAACACCTACTCACGAGCTCGCATCTCAGGTTTATAGACAGGCAGAGCTTTTATCTGAAAATTCAGGTATGGGAGTTAAGTCAGCTCTTATAATTGGTAGTGCCAATATACAGCGTCAGATAGATAAACTTAAAGAAAAACCACAGATAGTAATAGGTTCTGCTGGAAGAATACACGACCTTATAAAAAGAAGAAAAATACAGGCACATACTGTAAAGACAATAGTTATTGATGAGGCGGATAGAATGATAGACGACCTTAATATTTCCGGTGTTGAGGCTGTTATAAAAACAACTCTTAGAGATAGACAAATTGTAATGCTTTCAGCCTCTGTAACAGATAAGGCATCTAAAAAAGCTATATCACTTATGAAAGAGCCTATATTCTTAAATGCTTCAGGTGATGAGAAAGTGCCAGAAAATATTGAACACATATATATAACTGCCGAACAGAGAGAGAAAATAATAGTTATAAGAAAGCTGTTTCACGGGGAGAATATAAAAAAGGGTATCGTATTTATTAACAATAATGAAAATATTGATGTTATCGTTGATAAACTTAATTATCACGGCATAAATACAGTAGGTATATACGGAAAAGCCAACAAGCACGATAGAAAAAATGCCATTGATGATATAAGAGAGGGTAGAGCGAATTTACTTGTTTCATCAGATTTAAGTGCTAGAGGTATTGATATACCTGATGTAACTCACGTTATAAATATTGATATACCTGAAGAACCTGTATACTATCTTCACAGAGCAGGCAGAACAGGTCGTGCCAACGAAAAAGGTAAGTGTATATCCATTGTGACAGACTATGAAAAGAAATGGATAAGAAAGTACGAAAGAGAGCTTGGAATTAAGTTTAGCCATAAAGAAATGTCTTACGGAAAGCTTGTTGATGCTAAAGAAAGAGAGAAAAGACCTAAAAAAGGTAATAAATTCTTTGAAAGCGATAGCAAGAAAGGTATTAAAGACAAAGAAAAAGCTAAGAAAGATACAGGGTTCTTTGCAAGAAAAAAAGAAAAAGAGTTAAAAAAACAAAAAAATATTAAAAAGTAATTGTTATGTTCTGTATTATAGTATAGAATAAAATTAGCATATTTTAACTTATGCGAAATTTAACAGAAGGAGAATTTAACTATGAGCGAAAAAGAATTAGAATGTGGTTGCGGTTGCGGACATAATCACGAAGAACATTCAGACTGTGGTTGTGGCTGTGGACACGAAGAAGAAATGGAAACAATGTTTTTAACATTTGACGACGATACAGAAGTTGAGTGTGGAGTTCTTGGCGTTTTTGATGTTGACGGTAAAGAATACATTGCTCTTTTACCTATAACAGACGAAACTGTTCTTTTATATGAATACAGAGAAACAGAAGACGGAATTGAGCTTGACTCAATCGAGAGCGACGAAGAATTTAATAAAGTTTCTGAAGTTTTCAATAGCTTAGTTGATGCTGAGGACGAAGAATAATAATAAAAAAAGCACAGATTTTTAATCTGTGCTTTTAATAATTTAACGGGATTTATTATATTATAAGA
>JADIMX010000069.1 GCA_017694425.1 Candidatus Fimicola merdigallinarum | reverse complement strand
AATATTCCGGCATAAACTCAATAATACAGTTAATATGTATCACTATTTTAATATTTTCTATGGGAGTGTCATTAGGCAGTCGCCCTAACTTCTTTTCTGAACTTTCCAGTATAGGTATAAAAAGTTTTGTACTTTCAGCAATACCTATAATATTTTCAATTATATTTGTATACATTCTCACAAAAAAAATTTTAGTAAAAAAGGATAGTGACAACAAATGACAATAATAGCAATTATAAGCCTTATTTTAGGAATTTTATGTGGACAATTTATTTTTGACGCAAACACTATAAGTATGTTTTCAAATATATCGGACTATGCTCTATACATACTTATGTTTGCCGTTGGAATAAGTGTAGGCACAAACAAGCAAGTTTTTCATAAACTTAAAGAATATCATATAAAAATACTTATAATACCTATAGGAATTATAATAGGCTCTATAATAGGTGGTTTTGTTTCTGCCCCTATTCTAAAAATGCCTTTAAACGAAAGCCTTTCCGTTTCTTCCGGTCTTGGTTGGTATAGCCTTTCAGGTGTGCTTTTAACCAGTTTAGGTGGTGCAGAGCTTGGAACAATAGGATTTTTAAGCAATATTATGCGAGAGATACTTTCATTTATGACTATACCTTTTGTAGCAAAGTATTTTAACAAGTATACAGCAATAGCCCCAGCCGGTGCTACTAGCGAGGATACAACTCTACCTGTAATTATAAAATATACAAGTGCTGATGTTGCTATAATGTCTGTTATAAATGGTGTTATATGTACAGCAGTAGTACCACTTCTTATAAATTTCTTTTTTAACGCTTTTTAAGGCTACCTTTTGGTAGTCTTTTTTTATAATATTTTAAATCTATAGTTTTATTTTTAAAAGACAGCTTATATTGAATATAAATACCTTTCTAAAATAATTAATATCATAATTTTCAATTTGTGTATTTAAAATAATTATTTCAAAATATACTATTTAATCAACAATACTAAAACATTAATTAAAATGAAATTACCCGTTCAACAGCGGTTTGCCTAAACCATATAAGAGCCTTTTCCTATTTTAAACCTATAAATATACAATGAATTATCTTACAATTAGACCGCCATTTCTTATTTTCTATAATTTTATTTTTCGTTTTCAGAACAATTATACTCTATCATAAGAAGTTTTTACTCTTATATAAGAATTTTTACATATCAACAACATATTTGGTAGTTTATATACAGCCTATTCTGTAACAAAAAAGGTGATAACAAAACTACCTATTCAACAACGATTTGCTCAAATACTATAAATAGCTTTTTTACTATTTTAAGCATCTAAAGAAGAACTTAATTGTCTTACAATTACACTGCCATTTCTTATTTTCTATAATTTTATTTTTTTTATTATCAAACCAATTATACTCTATCATAAGAGGTTTTACTTTTATACAAAAATTTTTACCTATCACTCTCATATCCGGTGGTTTATATCTATCCTATCCAACGACAACAAAAAAGGCTACCCTTAGGATAGCCTTTAAAAATATTAGTTTCTGAAGTTATTTGTTGCTTCTCTAAATTTTTCGTGAACAGCAACCATAGCTGCGTCAACGTCTTTTTCATCAACAAGAACAGAAATTTTAATTTCTGAAGTTGAAATCATACTGATATTTACACCTGAATCATAAAGTGCCTCGAACATAAGACTCGCAACACCAGGGTTTGTAGCCATTCCTGCACCTACAACAGAAAGTTTAGCCACATTATCATTGTGAGTAATTTCTTTTATACCAAGTCTTTCTTTGTTTTCTTCGAGAACATCAAGTGTGTTCTGTAAGTCTGATTTTGCAACTGTAAATGAAATATCTTTTCTATTGTCACGTCCGATAGACTGAAGAATAATATCTACACTAATTTTTTCTTTTGCAAGTAATGAGAATACTGCGAAAGCCTTTCCAGGTACGTCCTCAATTCCTATTACTGATATTCTTGATACATCTTTATCTGAAGCTACACCGCTAATAAGCATTTTTTCCACGTTTGTTTCCTCCTTAACTACTGTTCCCTCTGCTCTTGTAAGACTTGAGCGTACAACTAATTTAACATTGTATTTTTTAGCAAGTTCAACTGAACGATTATGAAGAACTTTAGCACCAAGTGATGCAAGCTCAAGCATTTCATCATAGCTTATCTCGTCAAGTTTCTGTGCTGTTTTTACAATTCGTGGGTCTGCTGTATAAACGCCGTCAACGTCTGTATATATTTCGCAAAGGTCCGCATTAAGTTTAGCTGCAAGTGCAACTGCTGATGTGTCAGAACCACCTCTACCTAAAGTTGTAACGTCATCAAATTTATTTATACCCTGAAAACCTGTTATAATAACAATATTTTTCTTTTCAAGCTCAATATGTATTCTATCTGTATCGATAGTTCTAATTCTAGCATTGCTGTAGTTTGCATTTGTAGAAATACCTACCTGAAAAGCATTAAGAGAAATAGCATTTCTTCCAAGTGCATTTATAGCCATAGCCATAAGTGCAACTGACTGCTGTTCTCCTGTTGAAAGAAGCATATCCATCTCCCTTCTTGATGCATTAGGATTAATTTCAGCTGCTTTTTCTATAAGTTCATCAGTAGTGTCACCCTGTGCAGATAATACAACAACTACGTCATTACCTTTGTCATATGCTTCAATTATTCTTTTTGCAACATTGAATATTCTTTCTGCATTTGCTACGGAGCTACCACCGTATTTCTGTACTATTAACAATTTATTATCCCTCCGTTTATTCTGAAATAATTACTGCACCTTCCATATCTGGCTCCAAGAGTGTAAGCTCCCACTCGTGAGGCATAGAACTAAGATATGCAGACATTTTATTCTCAAACTCTTTGGCATTACTATCTGTAAGTACTGCCATAAGTGTAGAGCCTGCTCCACTTAAATATGTACCAACAGCACCATACCCTTTGGACGCTTTAAATATTCTATCCATTTCAGGTATTAGCTTTCTTCTATATGGCTGATGAAGTCTATCGTCCATAGCCATTTTTAAATTGTCTATATTGCCAGTCATCATAGAGGCAACTAAAAGACCTGCCCTTGATACATTAAATATTGCGTCCTGTCTTGATATCTCATTTGGCAGAACATTTCTTGAGGCTGATGTTGATACTGGAAAATCCGGAACCATTATGGCAAACCTAAGGTTTTCCGGCACTCCCACCTTTACATACCTCATCTCATTATTGTCAAGAGCTCCTACAACCATACCACCTAAAAGTGCTGGGTTTGAATTATCTGGGTGACCTTCAATTTTTGCTGCAATCTGTGCTAACTCATCTTTTCCATAATTACAGCCTGAAAGGTGGTTTGCAGCCATAAGACCTGCAACTATACAAGCAGCACTACTCCCAAGACCTCTAGTTGCCGGAATATAATCCTCCTGTATAAGTCTAACCCCTGGCATAACCTTACCTATTTCAGCATAAAAGTCAACCATTGTTCTATAAATAAGATTTGTTTTATCGGTTGGAATTTCTATTAACTGTTTTCTTTTAGTTTCTATTTCCACACCTTTTTCAATTTCTTCAAACCAAAGATGGTTATAAAGCTTTAAGGCAATACCTATACTGTCAAAGCCTGACCCCATATTGGCTGAAGTAGCTGGTACTCTTATATGTAACATAACTTCTTACTTGCGATATTTTCGCTACCTTTCTTAATATTTCAAGTTTTTAAAGGCAAGCCTATTAGACAATAATAATCCCCCTTGCCAAAAAGCACTCTTAACTTTAATTAATAGAGTTTAGTTAAACTAAACAATTTATCCTGCAAACTTTATGTATCTTTTCTATTCCATAAACTAAAGTTAAAGAATATTTAAACTAACGTAGAGATGCTATAATAAACTAAATTAAAACTATTCCCTTGCAATTATACTAAACTTCTGAACACCGTTTATTGCCTCTATTTTTTTAACAAATGTGCTTATATCTACTTCCATATCATTAGTTTCTACTGTTATAGTAACATTTGCTATACCATTTATAGGTATAGTCTGATTTATAGTGAGTATATTAGCACCTGCATCAGCAATGCTATTGAGTATAGATGATAAAAGCCCTTTGGTATCATCAAGATTCATAGAAACTGTAACAGTTCTACCTCTTGTATTTTCATATAAAGGATATAAGGCATCTCTGTACTTATAAAAAGCACTTCTACTTATACCCACTTTAGCAACAGCATCTTGAACAGTTTTTTCTTTACCGCTTTCGAGAAGGTTTTTAACCTCCATTACCTTTAAAAATATTTCAGGTAATACACTCTTATCAACAATAAAAAAATTCTTATCTTCTCTCATAACCTATCTCCTGTTTTTCTAACATAAACATTTGTAGTTATATCAAGGAATATAACACATATTACCATTAAATTCAAGTACTAAATTGTAAAATATTTTAAATTTTTACAACTGTAAAAAATTTTCTATTATTACAACGAAATTTCGTCAAAGGAGTATATATACCTGTCACATATATTTAACATTTCCTCTTTTTTATCCTTTGAAAACTCGTCATAAACTCCTACAACATATGCACCGGATTTTTTAGCACCGATAACTGCGTGAGGTACGTCCTCAAAAACTATACAGTTTTCTATATTCTCACCCATTCTCCTTGCTGTTTCTACATATATATCAGGAAAATTTTTATTCACACCAATATCCTCAGAAAAAACAATAGCATCAAAATAGTCATATATTCCTATTCTTTTTAAAACAGAAAAACACATATCGCTTATGCAAGATGTGGCTATTCCCATTTTTATATTATTTTCTCTAAGACCTTTCAAAAACTCCATAACACCACTTTTAAGCCCTATATTATAAGCATATTCATTGTAAGCCAAATTATAAAGTTCTTTTTTTATATCTTCTAAAGACATATTAATATTGTACCTATTTTTTATATAGGAAACACCTTCAGTAAATGTAAGAGTTGATATAACCCTATTGTACTCATCATCAGGCACAATGGAAAATCTACTCAAAAACTCTCTGTCGGCTTTAGCCCAAACATACATAGAGTCTATAAGTGTTCCATCAAGGTCAAATATAACTGCTTTCATCTCAACCTCCGTTTTTATATCCTACCTTACTATTTTAACAGTAACATTATAAAAATCAATATAATAAATTATTTTTACAATCTATTTTATTGATAAATTTGAAAAATCTGATAAAATTAATTTATTATTTATAAGGAGTAAAATGTAATGATTAAAGAATTAGACTTAAATAATAATACAAATGAAATAGTAAAAATTTTCTCCGAAAACTTCAACGAAATATACGTCTTTATGGAAAAAGATACAAAAAACGAACTTTTAAAACTTGTACCAACTTTATTTAAAAAGTGGTATTACAGCACCCTTGTAGATGATACAGTTCTTTCGCCTGCAAATATACTATGTAGTTATAATTCAGATGAAGAAAAAAACTCTACATTTTCTGTAAATTTATCTGTAGATATAGATAAAAAAGGCCGAAAAAAGTTTGTATATAAATCTTTACTTTACAATATAGAAAATCACCCTGTTATTGATGATTTAAAAGAAACAGCAAAAAAATGTATTTTAGACGCACCTGTAAACGAAAATGGCTCTTTAACAAAAGATTATGCTTTAGAAATAGCAAACACTCTTTCTTTAAAAGACCATTTATACGCAGAATATTTATTTAATCTTTTAGACAGGTTTGGGCTTTTAAGACAACTTACTTCAATACATTCTCACAGGGTTCAACTTCGTGATAATGCAGATATATTTTTCAAAAAAGATAATGAGGTACTTTTAAGACTTATAATTGATGAAAGTATAAAAATCTTTGCAGAAAAAATTTCTAAAATTATTGAACCTCTAAATAAAACTATAAGTTATGAAACTGTTTATTCATTTCTTCAAAAACCTATTACCATTGATGAAATTTTTGAAAAAATATACTCATCAATAGGTGTAGATATAAATAAAATTTGGGAGGCTTCAGAAAAAAATGAAATGTCACCTTACGAAGCTTCAATACTTTCTTCAACCTTCCATATAGGACTTATTTTAGATAAATATTTTATGTGTGTTTTCGGAAACTATTTGAATTTAATAGAGCCTTTTTATGCTATGCCAATAGATTTTAAACACACAATAAACTCATTATCTGAAATAATTACACTAAAAAAAGATGTAGGCGTTGAGCTTTTTACACCTTGCTCATATTTTAAGCTAACAAACCTTGGTAAAGAGCTTATATATGGTTATGACGATAGCAAAAACCTTATTAAAAACATACCTTCTAATGTAGGCTTTGATGAAGTATTAAATGCTATTTTATTCAGAAACGATGAAATGAGAGCCGAAAGTCTAATAGATATGGAAGAATGTATAAACCGAAAAGTTATTGAATTTAAAGTGTCTTATAGCAACAATATGGATATGTGGAAAATAATCGAGGTTTCCGAAAATATTTCTCTTGAGGAATTAGGGACAGAGCTTTGTTTATGTTTCGCCTTTGAAAATATATTTGACTATACATTTATAATTCCAGATAAAAACTTATTCCCTGTTGAATATGTTTCAAGATTTTCAAAAAAACCTCCTTTAAATAGGACTGAAAAATATACTCTTAAAGACCTTGATATACAGGCGGGAAAAGTTTTTACATTTAATCCTAGACTAGAAAAAGACCTTAAACTTACAATAGAATGTATATCTGTAAAAAAAGAAATTTATATGATACAATACCCTAGAATAAAGAAGCAAAGTGATAGCATTACAAAAGAAGAGGAAGATTTAGACCTTATATAAGTTTTAGAAAAGAGGTAATAAAAATGAGTAACTTAATGCACCAACACGGTGGTGACTTAGATTTAATAGAAAAACTATACGGAATTAGAAAAGATGAAATATGGGACTTTAGTGGCAATATAAACCCTTTAGGTTTTCCGGAAAGTGTTAAAAAAGCAATAGCAGAAAATGTTGACATAGTTACAAAGTACCCTGACAAAAGATATGAATTATTAAGAGAAAGTATAGGAGAGTACACAGGTGCTAACCCTAAGAATATAGTTGTTGGAAATGGTTCAACTGAGCTTATATCTACATTTATAAAAACTGCTAATGCTCGTGAAACTATAATTATAGGGCCTGCCTACTCCGAATATGAGAGAGAGGCTACAATATGTGGTAGCGATTTTAGATATTTTCCTTTGAAAGAAGAAGATAACTTTGAAATAAATATAGAAAATCTTTTAAATGAAATAACAGAAAAAACAGGAATGTTAATAATATGTAATCCAAATAATCCTACGGGTACAGCCATAAAAACAAAGAGTATGAGAAAAATTTTATCTCATTGTAAGAATAACAATACATTTGTTATGGTTGATGAAACTTATATAGAGTTTAGTGATAATATAGATGAAATATGTACTATTCCTTTAGTTGATGAATTTGACAATGTATTTGTTATAAGAGGTGTATCAAAATTCTTCTCTGCCCCAGGTATACGACTTGGCTATGGTATATGCAGTAACGAAAAATTTTTAAATACACTACTTACAGTTCAGGACCCTTGGTCTGTAAATGTATTTGCCTCTTTTGCAGGAGAACGACTTTTTAAGGATACAGAATTTATAGAAAAAACTAAAAAACTTATATCAGATGAGCGAAAAAAGGCTTTTGAAACACTTTCAAGTTTTAAAAATTTAAAAGCATATCCGTCTTGCTCAAACTTTATACTTTTAAAACTTAAAACAGATAAGACAAATTCTGCTGAAATATTCGACCATCTTATAAAGCAGAAAATGTTAATTAGAGATGCAGAAAGCTTTACATTCTTAGATAATTCATATTTAAGATTTTGTATATTAAATCCTGAGCAAAACGAAAAACTTTTATTAGAGCTTAAAAAAATAATTGAATAAATATTCCACCGGTCTATCCGGTGGTTTTTTATATATTAATAAATATATACTTTAAATATATTTTAAATAGCGTCATATTTTAATTAATGTTTGTGTTTATGTGGAAAATAACAAGAAATATATTGTATTTAAAAGTATCATATTACATTTAAAGATTTTATACTTGTATTAAATATCTGTTCAACATATTTATTAGAATAACAAGTCTGATGCTAGAAGAAGGCTTTTCAAGGAAGCATATATTTTTAACATATGTATTAGAACAACGTTGTTTCATTACCGGTTTTTAATGACGATTTCACGTATCCGTTTAGCATATTTGTTAGGACAACTCGCAAAAGTTCGGTTTTACAGAATAATAACACAGTATATGTTTAACATATGTGTTAGAGCAACGTTGTTTCATTAACGATTTTTAATGACGATTTCACGTATTCGTTTAGCATATATGTTAGGGCAACTCGCAAAAGTTCGGTTTTGCAAAATAATAACACAGTATATGTTCAACATATGTGTTGGAACACCTATTTTTGACCCCATTCCTTCAAACGCTATACCTATGTATATGTTTAACATATGTATTAGAACACCCCTCCTATTTTTAAAAACATATTTTAGAAATCTTAAATCTATTTTAGAACTATAATTCTAAATAT
>JADIMX010000068.1 GCA_017694425.1 Candidatus Fimicola merdigallinarum | reverse complement strand
AACACCTCTGAGGCTCGTCGGCAGCGTCAGATGTGTATAAGAGACAGGAATAAGTCAATGGGTATTGCTTACAAAAATGAAATTGAGCTTATAAAAAATAGAAATATAGATGTAGCATTTGTGCCAGTAGACCCACGTCTTGAAGAAAACTATATTTTAGCTATTGATTATATTATGAAAAATACGAACATAAAATACGTTTTACCAATGCATTTTTGGGGAGATTTTAGCGTATATGACAAAGTATGTTCAGATGAAAAATCAGAAAATTATCGAGATAAACTCGTTAAAATAAATCATACAAACGAAAAATTTAATTTAAAGTGAGGTTATAAAAAATGATAAAAATTATTGCATCTGATATGGACGGAACACTTATTACACACGAAGGCATTATTCCAGAAAGAAATATTAACGCTATAAAAAAAGCTATAGAAAAAGGTGTTTTATTCGTTCCAGCTACAGGTCGTACACACAGTACTATTCCACCGACTGTTATGGATAATTTTGATATAAAATACACTATTTCATCAAACGGTGCTTCCGTTTATAATATGGAAAATAAAAAATTTATATACAATAATCTTATGGATAAAAATATTGCAAAAGATATTTTAGACTACGTTTTGAAATATGATGTAGTTACAGAGGTATACTGTAATGGTGATGGATTTTTCCCACGATATTTCCTTGATAGACTTGAAGAAGTTGGAGTACCAGCACAGTTTGCAGGATTTTATAAAAAACAGAAAATGGCTGTTGATGATATATATGCTGTTGTTGAAAATTCTGAAAATGGTATAGAAAAAATTAATATACCTTGGATTAAGCCTGAAGTTAGAGCAGAGCTTTTAGCTAATTTAAAACGTGACTGGGGCGATAAAATTTACATAACATCATCTATGCCTAACAATATAGAGCTTTGCAGTAAAACTACAAACAAAGGTGACGGGCTTAAACATCTTTGTGATATACTTGGTATAAAACCAGAAGAAACAATGGCTATTGGCGATAACCTTAATGATTTGGAAATGATAGAGTTTGCCGGTGTTGGTGTTGCTATGGAAAATGGTGCTGATGAGGTTAAGGAAATAGCTAATTTCACAACTATTAACAATGTTGACGGTGGAGTTGGCTTTGCAATAGAGAAATTTTGTCTTTAATATAAAAATTAAAGTAGGCTTATAATAGCCTACTTTTTTATTATTGGAGTTGGGGTCAAATTCGGGCTTTAAACAAAAAAATAGCCCGTAAACTTATGTTTACGGTCTTTTCAAAAACGGAGAAGGAGTGATTTGAATTATAATCCCCCTTTATTACAGATTTTTAAACTGTTTTATACTTAATTTTACTATACCACAAATCATTGATTTTTAAGGCTTTTTAAATATTTCTTTATTACACTTTATTATATTTTATTATCGTATTTGGGGTATTAGTTGGGGTCAAATTGGGGTCAAAATAAAACTGTAGTTATATTAACCCTAACTCACTTTTTAACTCATCAGATGTTATAAATTCATAGCACTCAGCATCATTTTTAATATCTTCAAGTAATTCTAAATCTATTTTATCCGGTTCTTCCTCCTCCAAAGTAGTCCAATCAATTGTAGGTGATAACTGATACTTTGATATTATATATCTAAATAGTATTTCAGCGTCCTTTTCAGGCATTACCTCTAAAAGGGTAATTATTTTATCTTTAACAGACATTATAAAAACCTACCTTTAATCTTTATATACTTGTCCTCTATTACCAATTTTAATTATATATAATACATTTCCATCTTTATCAAATATTACTCTAAAATCTCCAACTCTAAGACGATAACCATCTTTACCTCTAAGCTTCTTTAAAAACTTTAGAGCCTATTTTGAATATCTTATATTACTTATATAATATTATTGTCAATAAAATACTTATACTTAAAAATATGAATATATAATAAAAAGAGATTTTAAACAAAAAAATAACCCGTAAACTTATGTTTACGGGTCACAGTAACGGAGAAGGAGGGATTTGAACCCTCGCGCCGCGTGAACGACCTATACCCTTAGCAGGGGCACCTCTTCAGCCACTTGAGTACTTCTCCATAAAGTACAATGCTTACTGCAAGAAATATATTACCACAATATAAACTTATTGTCAAACACTTTTTTATAAAATTTCAAAAAAATATTTTTATGGAAACAGATTAATATATTATCCACAGAAAAAATTTTTTAATTATATCCACAGTTTAAAAAAATATATTTTATAAACAAAGGGTAGTTTAATTAAAAACTACCCTTTTATAGATTAAATTATTTTGTAATTCTTTCAATTCCACCCATATATGGTCTTAAAACTTCTGGGATTATAACGCTTCCGTCTGCCTGCTGGAAGTTTTCAAGTATAGCAGCTGTTGTACGACCAACTGCAAGACCTGAACCATTTAATGTATGAACGTACTGTGCTTTATCTTTGATATTATCTTTGAATTTAATGTTAGCACGTCTTGCCTGGAATGATTCAAAGTTACTACAGCTTGAGATTTCAACGTATCTATTGTAGCTTGGCATCCAAACCTCGATATCATATGTCATAGCTGAGCTGAAACCTAAGTCACCACCACAAAGTCTTACAACTCTGTATGGGATACCTAAAAGCTGTAATATTGCCTCGGCATCATTTGTAAGTTTTTCAAGCTCATCATATGACTCTTCTGGTCTAGCGAATTTTACAAGCTCAACTTTGTTAAACTGGTGCTGACGGATAAGACCTCTTGTATCTCTACCTGCTGAACCTGCCTCCGCTCTAAAGCAAGCTGTATATGCACAATGTTTTATTGTAAGGTCTGCACCGTTTAAAATCATATCTGAGTACATATTTGTTACTGGAACTTCAGCTGTTGGAACAAGGAAGTAATCTGTTCCCGCAACTTTGAAAGCGTCCTCCTCGAATTTAGGGAGCTGACCTGTACCAGTCATAGATTTTCTATTTACGATAAATGGAGGAAGAATTTCTGTATATCCGTGTTTATCAACGTGTGTATCAAGCATAAAGTTTGCTATAGCACGTTCAAGTCTTGCACCAAGACCTCTATATACAGTAAATCTTGCACCTGTTATTTTTCCTGCTGTTGCTGGGTCAAGTATATTAAGCTCGTCGCCTAAGTCCCAATGTGGCTTTGGTTCGAAATCAAATTTTGTAGGCTCGCCCCATTTTCTTATTTCTTCATTTTCTGTGTCATCTGCACCATCAGGAACTTTTGCGTTTGGTGTATTAGGTATTGTGTACATAAAATCTGTAAGGGCATTATCTACCTCTGTAACCTGTGCGTCAAGCTCTTTTACTTTAGCTGATAATTCTTTCATTTCAGCCATAAGCTCTGTTGTATCTTTACCCTCTTTTTTAAGTTTTGGAATCTCTTTTGATGCTACATTCTGTTTATTTTTTAATTCCTCAACCTGACCGATAAGCTCACGTCTTTTTGCGTCAAGGTCTTTGAACTTATCAAGGTTATAGTCCTTATGTCTTTTATCGAGAGCTTTTTTTACTTCGTCAAAATTATTTCTTAAATCTTTTACATCTAACATTTTAATTTTTCCTCCTAAAAAATCAAAGTTTAAAAATAAAAAAATCCCGTCCCACAAAAAAGGGACGAGATATTATTTACCCGTGTTGCCACCCAAATTACTCTAAAAAAGAGTCACTCATTTAAAGCTATAAAGGGCTTATCCCTTTCGGCTTAAGTCACCGACAGCTGTGAAAGTGGAACATTCCTTTTCCCCACCGGTTCGCACCAACCACCGGCTCTCTTTAGAGTAATTACGAAACTTAGCTTTCATTAACGCTATTTTTAAAATATAAATCTTTTAGAGTTATTATATCACATAGAAAAAATATTTCAAGTTAAAAAATAGTGATATTTTATACTGATTATTATAAAAAATTTTTTATAAATTATGTATATAAAAAGATTATATGGTAATAATTATTATTGTACCAAGTCAGACAAAAATCTGATAGAAGTACCAGCGATATACCCCCTTTATTTATACCCAGTTTTCCCCCGATTTCTGGGCAAAAAAATACTGCAAGCCTAAATAAAGGCTTACAGTATTTTAAAAAATCATTAAATACGCTAAAAAGATAAATTTCAAAACTGATATAATATCAGTTAAATTCATTTTCTTTTTCCCCTTCTACTGTATCAATATTTAGGTTTTCCGGTTTATAGCCTTTATATTGATACAGTACTTTTACATATCATCTAAAGTTTCGTTTAATTCTTCAATTTTTTCTTCTTCTACTTTATCTTCAATATTTTCTTTTTCCTGAATATTAAGTTCTTCTTTTATTTCAGGCTCTTTTAAATCTATTTCCTTGTCAAGCTCAACATTTCTTTTAACAGTATTAGGTTTATAAGCCCCCTCTTTAGCTTTTTCTAAAGCCTCAAGCTCCTCACCTGTAAGGACATATGTACTTACTCCTCTTTCAATAGGCTTTGCATAACTAAATGTACCATTTCTACCGTGTATACCATTTAAAACCACACCATTATCCCTTGAATCCAAAAGAGCAACAGCATAACAAAGATTTCCTCCCATTTCCTCAAAAGGATTATATCTAACTACGCCAACTTTCTGAGTACAATACTTTATCTCCTCATCAAGCTCACCTATTTTATCTAAAACCTTGCCATACTTTTCGGCAACCTTAGTTATATTTTCGTTATATGTATCTAGTATAACTTCCATACTTTCTGGGTGAGTTTCGCTACCTCCAGTAAATTTTTCATATCTCTTTTTTAACTTAGAAAGTCTTAGAGATATGGTTATACAAAAAATAAACATTAAAAATATAACAACAGACATTCCAATAATTATGTATGCCGAATTGTTTATTATTATGTCAAAAAACATCTGCATTATCACTACACCTCATTTATAACTTGATACCTTTAATAAGACTTATTAATCTATCTAAGTCTTCATCAGAATAATACTCTATTTCTATTTTACCTTTATTCTTTTTATTAGAAAGTTTAACCTTTGTTCCAAATATACTTTTAAGGTCATTTTCTATATATTTATAGTTATCTGTCTTAAATTTTTTACTTTGGCTTTCCTCTTTTTCAGAAACTTTCTTATTTTTATTTTCAGATATTTTTTTAACTAAAGATTCAGTTTCTCTTACGCTAAGCTCTTCCTCTATAATTTTCTCGGCAAGTTCAAACTGAACATCTTTATCTGTTATACCAAGTAAGGCTCTACCGTGACCATTAGTAAGTTTATTTTCGGAAACAAAGTTTTGAACTCTCTCATCAAGATTTAAAAGACGCATAGCATTAGCCACAACAGAACGACTTTTACCTACTTTCTTCCCTGCTTCCTCCTGACTTAATGAAAACTCCTCTATAAGTCTTTTGTAGCTTTTTGCCTCCTCCATAGGGTTTAAACCCTCTCGCTGAAGGTTTTCTACAAGAGCAGTTTCAAAAGCTTTTAATTCATCTATCTTTTTAACTATAGCAGGTATTTTTTTCATTCCAGCTATTTTAGATGCTCTCCATCTTCTCTCGCCGGCAATTATTTCATAGCCACTATCTATTTTCTTTAATATAATAGGCTGTAAAACTCCGTGTTCCTTTATAGACTCTGCTAACTCCTCTAAAGCAGTTTCCTCAAATCTTTTTCGTGGCTGATTTTTGTTAGGTTCTACCTTGTCTATATCAACCTCGAAAACTCCTGTTCCAACTGTCTTTTCGTTAAGCTCTGTAATTTTATTATTTAAAAGTGCCTCAAGACCAAGTCCCTTTGACCCTAATCCTTTTTTAGGTGCTCCCACTTTAACTCCACTCCTTTTCTATTACTTCATCTGCAAGAAGTCTATAACTTTCAGCTCCCTTAGACTTTCCGTCATAAAGATTTATAGGAAGTCCGTGGCTAGGCGCTTCTCCAAGACGTACATTTCTAGGTATTATACTTCTGTATACATTGTTACCTAAACTTCTCTTTACTTCCTCCACTACCTGAAGTGAAAGATTTGTTCTGGCATCAAACATTGTAAACACTATTCCCTCAATATCAAGACTAGGATTTAATCTATCCCTTACAAGACCTATTGTATGCAAAAGCTGTTCTAATCCCTCTAAGGCAAAGTACTCACACTGTATAGGTACAAGAACTGTATCTGATGCTGTAAGTGCATTTATTGTTATTATATTTAAAGACGGTGGACAGTCTATAAGTATAAAGTCATAGTTATCTTTTACATCTTCTATGGCTGTCTTTAATATAAACTCTCTTTCCTCCTTGCCTATAAGCTCTATCTCTGCACCTGTAAGACTTATATTTGAAGGTAGTATATAAAGCCCCTCGACACAAGTTTCCTTTGTAACCTCAGCTACTGTCTTTTCGCCAAGCATAATGTTATATATTGTATCTTCAATATCGTTTTTATCAAGACCTAAACCACTTGTTGTATTTCCCTGTGGGTCTGCATCTATTACAAGAACCTTTTTCCCTGCCTCTGCAAGACAGGCTGAAAGATTAATTGATGTTGTAGTTTTTCCAACTCCGCCTTTTTGGTTGGCAACTGCAATTATTCTTACTCGTCCCATTTTTTATTTCTCCTCTTTTATTAATTTATATATAAAATAATATCATAAAATTTAACTCAAAAAAAGTATTGTTTCACGTGAAACACTGTATTTTTTTGTTAATTTGTCGAAATAAAAAAAGATGCACTTACATAGGAAGTACATCTTTTTATTATGTTTCACGTGAAACACATTATTTGAATTTTCCAAAAATCTTTATAGCTCTAGGTATATTTCTTATTGTAACAGGGAATTTAGGTCCAGTTTCACCGTCAACATCAGTTTCGCTATTCTCCATACCCTCTTTTAGACACTCAATCTTAATATAGTTATCTTTAAAATAAACTACATTAGTATCGTTTATATGCTCTCCTCTTAATATCTTTACAAAGAGAACTGCCAATTCGTGTACCGGTCTTGCCTTTATTCCTATAAAGTCAAACTCTCCGTCACTTATAGACGCATCTGGAGAAAGTTTACCGAAACTTCCGGCACCAGCACTATTTAAAACTAAGAAGAAATACAGTTTTTCCTCTATTACATCTTTTGAATTTGTTATTCTAAAAGGTATAGGAGTAAAGTTTGAAAGCTGTTCCACACCCTTTAAGTAATAAGCTATTGTACCTAAAGCATTTTTTAACTTAGTATCTATGGTCTGAGAAACATTCATAAATATTCCGCCACCACAAACATTTATAAAATAGGTGTCATTAGCAAGGCCTACGTCAGTATCTCTAGGCTCAGTTTCTGATATTATTCGACAACACTCCTCAATATTATTTGACGGCATATTAAGGTATGTTGCAAAGTCATTGGCTGTGCCTGACGGTATTATGCCTAATGCTGATTTTATATTATTTTTCATCATAGCATTTAATACAAGATTTACTGTACCATCTCCACCTGACGCAACTATAACATCATAATCCTTATCCATAAGACTTATATGTTCCTCTATATCACCTTTTTTTATGGAACGGAAAATATGAACGTCATATCCGTTTTCCTGAAAGATTTTTATACAAGTATCAATATTATTCTTAAAACTTCTATCTCCCGAAAAAGGATTATAAATTAGTTTTAGCCTTTTCATTTTAATTCACCTCAGAATATATTTACATTTGTTCCGGTGCATTTATGCCAAGAAGTTTAAGACCTGATGCTAATATAGTCTTAACTGCATAAACAAGTGCAATTCTTGCTTTCTTAACATCATCATCACTGTTCATAATTGGGTTATCGTGATAGAACTTATTGAATGACTGTGCAATATCAACAAGGTGTCTTGTAACTATTGATGGCTCAAATTTATTTGCAGCATCTTTAATCTTAGCCGGATACATTTCTATTAACTTACAAACTTCAACAGATGCTTCATCATTTAAAAGTGAGAAGTCAATATTTGTATCAATATTTTCTACACTATCACAAACTTTCTTTAAAAGACTGCAAGCTCTTGCGTGTGTGTACTGTACATACGGACCTGTTTCTCCGTCAAAGTTAAGCATTCTACTCCAAGAGAATACTACGTCTTTAATTCTGTTGTTGTAAAGGTCGTTGAATATAACTGCACCTATACCAACCTGTTTTGCAACTTCCTCTTTGTTTGGAAGATTTGGATTTTTCTCCTCTATAATCTTTGTTGTTTCGCTTATAGCCTGATTTAAAAGGTCCTCCATAAGAACTACATTACCCTGACGAGTTGAAAGTTTTCCTGTTTCAAGACTTACAAGTCCGAAAGGAACGTGAACAAGGTCTTTGCTCCACTCATAGCCCATTTTTTCAATTACCTTAAACCACTGTGCAAAGTGAAGATTCTGGTCAAGGGCTGTAAGGTATATACATTTTTCAAAGTTATATTTTTTCTTTCTGTAAAGTGCAGCTGTAATATCTCTTGTAGCGTAAAGTGTTCCACCGTCTTTTCTTATAATAAGGCAAGGTGGCATTTTTTCGTCCTCAAGGTCTACTATCATAGCACCTTCACTCTCTTTTAAGAGGTTTTTATCTTTAAGTTCCTGAACAACTGCGTCCATTTTGTCATTGTAGAAACTTTCGCCTGTGTATGCGTCAAACTTAACACCAAGCATATCATAAACTCTGTCAAACTCTTTTATACTTATATCATAGAACCATTTCCATAATGTTAAGGCTTCCTCGTCGCCGTCCTGCATTTTTACAAACCAAAGTCTAGCCTCGTCCTCAAGAGCTGGTTCTTTTTTAGCCTCGTCGTGGAATTTAACATATATTTTCATAAGCTCCTGTATACCGTCTTTTTCAACAGCCTCTTTTGAGCCCCATTTTTTATAAGCAACAATAAGTTTTCCGAACTGTGTTCCCCAGTCACCTAAGTGATTTACACCTTCACAGTTATATCCTAAACACTCATATATTTTGTATATAGCATTACCTATAACTGTTGACCTTAAGTGACCTACGTGGAATGGTTTAGCAATATTAGGTGATGAATAGTCTATAACTATTGTCTTGCCGTTACCCTCTGTGCTACTTCCGTAACTTTCTTTCTCATCAAAAACTCTAGTTAATACCTCTTTTACATAAACACTTTTTTCTGTAAAGAAGTTAATATATGCTCCAACAACTTTTATCTCTTTTATAAAATCTTTCTTTTCTATTTTTTCAATAAGCTCATTAGCTATCATAGGTGGAGCTTTTCTGAATACCTTTGCAAGTTTGAAGCAAGGGTAAGCATAATCCCCCATTTCGCTATTTGGTGGTATTTCTATGGCACTAGCTATTTCATTTACATCTATCTCACTAGCATCTGCAATTAATTTTGCTATTTCAATTTTAAAGTCCATTTTAAAAACTCATTCCTTTCAGAATTAAATATCCTCTTTAATTAGGATTTTATATCTATATAAATTTATCATATAAGTACCTAAAAATCAATATTATTAAAGGGTTATAATACTATATAAATCCTCTAAATATAAACATTATCTCACTTAAAATATGGGTATAAACATAGCTTAAAACTATGTAAAAAGACACTACGGTACATAAAACTGACATAATTTTTATATAACCTCGTCTTTCTTCAAAAATCGCCTCAACTAAGGACTGTATAACGCTTATAGCACAAAGCTCCATTGCTATATATAAAAAATCTCTCATTAAAAACCATCTCCATAAAAAAACATATTTTAT
>JADIMX010000004.1 GCA_017694425.1 Candidatus Fimicola merdigallinarum | reverse complement strand
ATTTTAAAGACCTTAAGATATATTATTTCCATAACTGTATTTATGACCAGTTATATACAACACCTGAATGTAGATATGATAAGAGTGTTGAAACAAACTGGGTTTTAAGAAACTTAAAAAGCGAGTATAAGGTTATATTTGTTGGAGATGCAGCTATGTCACCAACAGAACTTTTAAGTGTAGGTGGTAATTACTACTACGGTGTATATAACGAAGAACCGGGAATAGAGTGGATACGAAAGTTTAAAAATAAATATAAAGATGTTATTTGGCTTAATCCTATAAAAGAGGATAGGTGGATACACACTTACGGCTACGATACAATAAAATTGATTTCAAGAGAGGTTGATATGTACGAGCTTACAGTAAGCCGTATGGAACAGGCTCTTAAAAAACTTATTGCATCAAAATGATAAATATTAATATTGATAAATTATGGCTAATTATGTATACTTTAATTGTATAATAAAAATGAATGGAGGCGAATATTTTTAACTATGAAAAAAGAAAATGTAATCGTTATAGGACATAAAAATCCTGATACTGATTCTATATGTTCAGCTATTTCATATGCTAATCTTAAAAATAAAATAGACCCAGACAAGAATTATATTCCTTGTAGAGCAGGTCAGATTAATAGCGAAACAAGTTATGTTTTAAAAAGATTTGGTGTTGAAATACCTGAGTACGTTTCAGATGCAGGAAATCAGGTTAAAGATATAAATATGACAAAAACAGCAGGTGTTAAAGCTGAGTACTCAATAAAGAGAGCTTGGACTTCTATGAGAGACCTTACAGTTTCAACACTTCCTGTTACTAATGATAGTGATGAGCTTGTTGGTATTATATCAATAAAAGACCTTGCAACTGCAAATATGGATATATACGACAACAAAATCCTTGCAGAGGCTAAAACACCATACAAAAACATTGTTGAAGCTCTTGAAGGCGAAATGATTTTAGGTGATATTAATGCTACTGTAGAAGAGGGTAAAATCCTTATAGCTGCTGCAAACCCTGATTTACTTGAAACATATGTTGAAAAAGGCGATATTGTAATTCTTGGTAACAGATACGATAGTCAGCTTTGTGCAGTAGAGTCAGGTGCTAGTTGTATCGTAGTTTGTACAGGTTCTCCTGTAAGCCATACAATAGAAAAACTTGCAGAGGAAAAAGGTTGTAAAGTTATAACAACTAAACACGACACATATACATCAGCAAGACTTATAAATCAGAGTACACCAATAGGTTACTTTATGAAGACAGATAATCTTATAACATTTAAGACTGAT
Organism: Candidatus Fimicola merdigallinarum; assembly: GCA_017694425.1. GTDB lineage: Bacteria > Bacillota > Clostridia > Lachnospirales > Anaerotignaceae > Fimicola > Fimicola merdigallinarum. Next base: position 14,946 of record JADIMX010000004.1, on the reverse strand, counting down.
GACTTTACAGAAGATGTTAAACAGACTATGGGTAAAGTAAGACATAGAGATTTCCCAGTTATCGATAATGACGGAAAATACTATGGTATGATTTCAAGAAGGTCACTTCTCGACTTAGAAAAGAAAAAAATAATTCTTGTAGACCATAACGAAAAATCACAGGCTGTTGACGGTATCGATAACGCAGAAATACTTGAGATTATCGACCACCACAGAATAGGTAGCCTTGAAACAATGTCACCTGTATACTTTAGAAATCAGCCTCTTGGTTGTACAGCTACAATAGTTTATATTATGTATGCTGAAAATGGTGTGGAAATAGAGCCAAAAATAGCTAGTCTTCTTTGCTCAGCTATTATATCAGATACTCTTATGTTCCGTTCACCTACTTGTACACCAGTAGATAAGAGTGCAGCTGAAGACCTTGCTAGAATAGCAGGAATTGATATTTTATCATTTGCAGAGGATATGTTTGAGGCTGGAAGTAATCTTACAGAAAAATCACCGGAAGAAATATTCTATCAGGATTACAAAAAATTCAATGCTGATAGCGTAACATTCGGTGTAGGTCAGATTAGCTCAATGAACTCAAAAGTATTTGATGTTATAAAACCAAAACTTTTATCATATATGGAAAAAACTTTTGCATCACAGGGTGTTGATATGATGTTCTTTATGCTTACAAACATCATTGACGAGTCAACAAAACTTATAATGATAGGTGATGACGCTCCTATGTATATCGAAAAGGCCTTTAAGAAAGTTCCTGCCGATAATGAAGTTTTACTTGAAGATGTTGTTTCAAGAAAGAAACAGCTTATACCTAAACTTATGGGTGCAATGAAAAACGAATAATTGTTAATTTATAATTCCAACGGGTTTTATAAGCCTGTTGGAATTTTTAATGTAATACTCTTTTTGGAGGTAGTAAAATGTATAAAATAAAAGAGTTTTTCAAGAAAGAAACGGTACTTTGCTGTTCTGGAATACTTGCTATTATATCTATGTTTTTTGTATTACCTGATAAAGAATATATAGGCTATATGGATTTTAAGGTTTTAGCACTTCTTTTTTGCCTTATGGGAGTTGTTGCCGGAATAAAAAAGTCAGGTTTTTTTGATAGAGTATCATCAGACCTTATATCAAAATCATCAGATATAAAAAATGTATCTATAATACTTGTAATGCTCTGCTTTTTTTCGTCAATGCTTATAACCAATGATGTTGCACTTATAACATTTGTACCACTTGCTGTGGCAGTACTAGGCAATGAAAATAAAGATAGAACTATATTCGTAATAGTTATGCAGACTATATCTGCGAATTTAGGTAGTATGATTACTCCTGTGGGAAATCCTCAAAATTTATATCTATACTCTTACTATAATATAGGAATTTTGGAATTTTTTAAAATAGTTTTGCCAATAGGAATTTTAAGTTTTGTTCTTATATTATTAACAATGATATTTATGAAAGGCGAGAAAATAGAAAAGACTGAAAAGGCTAAAATTGAATTAGATATAAAAAGTCTTTTAGTATATTCTATATTATTTATAGTCTGTATACTTACAGTTTTTAATGTTTTAGACTATAAAATTATGCTTGTATTAGTTACAATAGGATTTATAGTATATGATAGGTCTATAATAAGAGAGATAGATATAACACTACTTGCTACATTCGTATTTTTCTTTATATTTGTGGGAAATATGGAAAGATTAGAGGTTATAAAAAATGGTATTAATAATATTATAAACGGTAGAGAAATGATATCATCTGTGGTTTTAAGTCAGGTTATAAGTAATGTGCCGTCAGCTCTTATGCTTTCAGGTTTTACTGATAATTATAAGGCACTTTTACAGGGTACAAATATAGGTGGTCTTGGAACTTTAGTAGCATCTTTGGCAAGTCTTATATCTTTTAAGATATATGCTAAAGTTTGTGGAAGTGATAGACTTCTATATTTAAAGAAGTTTACAGTTTATAATTTAGCTTTTTTAGTTATACTAATTATTTTTACATATATGTTTCTATGATTTTATGTATAAGTTATACTTATATCTAGTGTAAGTAAAATGTAGTTTACTTAATATTTTTAATGTCGTATAATAAATATTGTGCCGGTAAAAATAGGGATTTTTTCGGCTAGGTTAGGTTTTTAATGAATATTTTGTTTAAAAAAGGAGAAAATATTATGGGAAGAATGATAGGAACAGTTTCCAGAGGTTTAAGAGCACCAATTATTCACGAGGGTGATGATATTGCATCAATGGTAGTTGATACAGTTCTTGAGGCTTCAAAAGTTGAAAATATTGAGCTTCACGACAAAGATGTTGTTGCTATTACAGAGTCAATCGTTGCAAGAGCTCAGGGTAACTATGTTTCAGTTGATGCTATTGCTGAAGATGTTAAAGCAAAATATGGCGACAATACAATAGGTGTTATTTTCCCGATATTAAGTAGAAATAGATTTGCTATTTGTCTTAGAGGTATAGCTAAAGGAGCTAAAAAAATAGTTCTTATGTTCAGCTATCCATCAGACGAAGTTGGTAACCACTTTGTAGATTATGATTTACTTGATGAAAAAGGTGTAAATCCTTGGACAGATGTTTTAACAGAAAAAGATTTTAGAGAAAAATTTGGAAACCCTGTTCACGTATTTACAGGTGTTGATTATATTGATTATTACTCATCACTTATAAAAGAATGTGGTGCTGAAGTTGAGGTTATATTTGCAAATAATCCAACAGCAATACTTGACTATACAGACTGTGTTCTTAACTGTGATATACATACAAGAGTTAGAACAAAAAGACTTCTTAAAAAAGCTGGTGCAAAAATCGTTTACGGTATGGACGAGATAATGACAGCTCCAATTAATGGAAGTGGATATAATGAGCAGTACGGTCTTTTAGGTTCAAATAAATCAACAGATGATATGGTAAAATTATTCCCTAGAGATTGTAAAGAGCTTGTTGACAGAATTCAGAAAGAGCTTATTGAAAAAACAGGAAAACATATGGAAGTTATGGTATATGGTGACGGTGCTTTCAAAGACCCAGTAGGTAAAATTTGGGAGCTTGCTGACCCAGTTGTTTCTCCAGGATACACATCAGGTCTTGAGGGAACTCCAAACGAGCTTAAACTTAAATATCTTGCTGATAATGACTTTGCTGACCTTAAAGGCGAAGAACTTAAAAAAGCTATTTCAGAAGCTATCGTTAAAAAAGATTCAGACCTTAAAGGAAATATGGCTTCTCAGGGTACAACACCAAGAAGACTTACAGACCTTATAGGTTCACTTTGTGACCTTACAAGTGGTAGTGGTGATAAAGGAACTCCTATTATACTTGTTCAGGGTTACTTTGATAACTACGTAAATGAATAATATATAAACTTTAAATTAGCCTTTGGGTATTCAAATATCCAAAGGCTTTTGTATTTTTTAAATTTAAAAGGGTAGTATAACAGTATATTTATTTTAATTGCGAGGTGTAAAATGAATAATACTGCTGAAATACTTAAGAGTGATAAGTTTAAAACTGCAATAATAAGTCTTGCTATAAGAACAAGACCTGATTATATTGATGCATCAAAAAATGCACTTCTTTCAAAGATATTTTCTGTTTCTTCGAGTGTATACAAAACTAAATATGATATTGTTAAAAAACTTGATGAAATGAATGGTTCTGTTTTTGACGTGTATGTTATAAAAAAAGGTGATGAACATATAATACTTTTTTTTATGGAGGTTTTGTGTACAGAGGAAAGTGATTTAAAAGAACCTTTAGAATTTATAAAAGATATAGTTTATAAGCCTTTTGTATGTGATAACAAATTTGATTTAGATACATTTAAGAGGGAGAAAAATAGGCTTTTAAATGAGATTAAAGCCAAAAGAGATAGATTAGGTGAGTATGTAATAGATAAGAGTGTTGAGAATATGTACGATAAAAAAGGCTTTGGCATAGACACCATAGGAGATATTGAAGCTGTAAATAGCATAACTCCAAGTAATCTTTTTGAATACTATGAGAGTATTATGAAAAATTCACCATTTACATTTATAATATGTGGCAATGTAAATGAAGACAGTGTTAAAAATTATCTTAGAGAAAATTTTACAGATGTTTTATATAGGGGTTTTAATATTGAAGATAGTAAAGAAAAATTTAGATATAAACCTAAAGAATGTTTTGAAAATGCTAATATAAAACAAGGAAAACTTTGTATAGGTTTTAAAACCGGTATTACACTTCTTGAAAATGATATTATACCCCTTATGTTATTTAATGAGATTTTAGGCGGAAACCCTAATTCTAGATTATTCCTAAATGTGCGTGAGAAAGAGGGGCTTTGCTATTATGTAAATTCTTATATATATAAATTTAAAGGTGTAATACTTGTTCAGGCTGGAATTGATAAAAGTAGTTATGATAAGACCCTTGATATAATAAAATCAACAGTAGAAGAAATGAAAGAAAATATATCTGATGATGAGTTAGAATATGCAAAAAAATCTCTTATACAGTCATTTAATGATATGTATGATATTAGTTCTTCATTGTGTGATAACATTTTAAATAATATTGTAGTTGATAGAAAACGCTCTATAAAAGATTATATTGATTTAATAGAAAAATGCGATAAAAAATCGGTTATGAAAATTTCTGAAAAACTTAAGTTGGATACAATTTATTTTTTATCAGCTAAGGAGGAGGGAGAAAATGCTTAAGAAAAATGGTATATTAAAGGAAAATATTCTTATATCTACACTAGATAATGGTATAAAGTGTTATATCATACCAAAAAAAGATTATGTAACAAAAGAGTGTGCTATTGTTGTTGGTTATGGTGCAAACGATATAAATTTTAAGGTTGATGATAGTAATTATAAATCTTTTTCGGGGACAGCCCACTTTATAGAGCATAAACTTTTTGCTAAGCCTGAGGGCGATATTTTCTCTCTTTTTTCTAAACAGGGTGCAAAGGCTAATGCGTATACTGACTTTGGAAAAACTGTTTATTATTTTAGTTGTACTGATGATTTTTATGAAAATTTAAAAACACTTATATATATGGTTAAAAAGCCTTATTTTACAAAGGAAAATGTAGAAAGTGAAAAAAGCATTATAAAGCAAGAAATAACTATGTATGAGGATAATCCGGACTGGTGTGTTTATTATAATATGTTAAGTATAATGTACCATAATCATAATGTTAAAAATAAGATAGCCGGTACTTGCGAAAGCGTGGAAAAAATAGATGAAAAAATGCTTAATAAGTGTTATAATTCTTTTTACACACCGAAGAATATTGGAGTGGTATGTGTAGGTGATTTTCCTGAAAATGATGTGTTAGAGCTTTTGAAATCGGAGTTTTCAGATTTTTATAATACTTCTGAAGCTATATGTATTTACGGTGATGAAAGCGAAGATATTGTAGAAAAATATATTGAAACTAAAATGGATATAAAAGAAACATTTTTCAGCGTTGGTTATAAATTGCCTAAATACTTTTTTGAAAGTGATGTAAAAAAATCCTTTGCTGTTAAAATGATAGGTGATATTCTTTTTGGAGAGGGTTCTGAATTTTACAATAAACTTTATAACGAAGGCAAAGTAAGAGATTCTCTCGGTATGGAGTTTGTTTCGGGTAAAGAGTTTGCCTTTTTTGTTATAGCTGGAAATAGTGATTTTCCTGACGATATTGCAGAGGGTATATGTTCTGAATTTGATAAAGCTAAGGAAAATGGAGTTTTATCAGTTGTGTTTGATAGAATTAAAAATAAACTTGTATCAAAATTTATAAGAGGTTTAAATTCTGTTGATGCAATTACAATGGCACAGGTTAATTTCCATACTAATAATACTGATATTTCAGATGCTTATGATAAACTTATGGAGATAGATTTAGAATATATAAACAATGTTTTAAAGGAAGGTTTTTCTAATAAAAATATGGTTTTATCAGTTATAAAGCCTAAGTAGGAGGAATGATTATGGGGGAAATGCCGGAAATATGGTTTCCGAATTTGGGTATAAAAATAAAGGAGCTTAATAATGTAGCCTTTACTGTATTTGGTTTAAATGTCTATTGGTACGGTGTTATAATAGGTCTTGGCATAATTATATCGCTGGCACTTGCTGTAAAAGAGGCTAAAAGAACAGGTCAAAATCCTGATAATTATATGGATTTTACTATGATAGCCATAGTTATCTGTGTTATATGTGCAAGGCTTTATTATGTAATATTTTCTTGGGATTATTACAGCCAACACCTAAATGAGATATTTGCCACAAGAAATGGTGGACTTGCCATATATGGTGGAATTATAGGTGGTATAGCTACTGCTATTGTATATACAAAAGTTAAAAAACTTAATTTTTGGCTTTTTGCCGATACAACAGCACCTAGTTTATTGCTTGGTCAAATTATAGGTAGGTGGGGAAACTTCTTTAATAGAGAGGCTTTCGGTGGATATACAGACGGTCTTTTTGCTATGCGTTATATGAAAGAACAGGTAAGTAATATACCACAAAGTGTTTTGGATAATATTATAAATGTAAATGGTGTACAATATATACAAGTTCAGCCTACATTTTTATATGAATCCCTTTGGAACTTAGGGGTTTTTGTAATACTTATGATTCTAAAAAGACGTAAAAAATTTGACGGTGAAATATTTGGGTTTTACTTATTAGGTTATGGTTTAGGCAGAGTTTGGATAGAGGGATTACGTACCGACCAGCTTATTTTAGGAAATACAGGCATACCAGTGTCACAGCTTTTATCAGCTATTATAATAATTATATCCATAGTCATTTTGTACATTAGGTATAAAAAAATTGGAAATTTATATAAAAATGATAATTAAATACCCATCTATTTAGACATAAATTATATTGCTTTAAAATTGTTTTGTGCTATAATCACTTTCAAGCAGATTAATTTAAAAAAGATAGGAAATGGTGTTATGGAGAGTATTTATAAGAGGAAAAATTCTATTAGAATTAACCCTACAAGGAAGATAATATTAGGATTTTTTCTAATTGTTTGTATAGGAACATTTTTATTAAATCTTCCTATAGCAAGCAATGACGGTGAGAGTATCGGCGTTGTAAACGCACTTTTTACTGCAACATCTGCCGTATGTGTTACAGGGCTTGTTGTGGTAAACACACTAGAGCATTGGACTATATTTGGTAAGGTAGTTATAATATCGCTTATACAGATAGGTGGATTAGGATTTATGACTATTATAACTATGTTCTTGATTATGCTTAAAAGAAGAATAACTTTAAGGGAAAGAATGGTTATACAGCAGTCTTTAAATCAAGACAATGTTTCGGGTATGGTAAAGCTTGTTAAAAATGTTATCAAAGGAACTTTTATAGTTGAGGGAATTGGTGCAATTTTGTTATCCATTTACTTTGTTCCTCACTATGGTATAGTCAGAGGAATAGCAATGGGCATTTTCCACTCCATATCGGCATTTTGTAATGCTGGCTTTGATATTATAGGTGAAGACAGTCTTATGCCATATGCTTCGAATGTATATATAAATGGCATAATAATAAGCCTTATAGTATTAGGAGGACTTGGCTTTACAGTATGGCTTGACGTGGTAAAAGTTATAAGGCTTAAAAAGAAAAATAAATTAAGTTTAAAATCTGCTTTTTCAAAACTTTCTTTACATAGTAAAGTTGTACTTTTATTTACTCCTACTCTTGTGGTAGGTGGTGCATTTTTAATATTTTTATTTGAATATGGAAATCCTGAAACTTTAGGTAGCTTAGGTATAGTAGGCAAGGTTACAGCTTCATTTATGCAGTCGGTAACACTTAGAACAGCCGGATTTTTCTCAATATCACAGTCTGATATGACCTATGCATCTAAGTTTTTAAGTGTAATACTTATGTTTATAGGTGGTTCACCGGCAGGTACAGCTGGAGGTGTTAAAACTTCAACTTGTGCCATACTTATTATAGCTGTTATGTCTGTTGCTAGAGGAAGTATTACAACTAATATATGGGGTAGAAAAATACCTTTTTCATTAATACAGAAATCCCTTGCAGTATTCCTTATAAGTCTTTTTGCACTTGTGGGAATGACAATGCTTCTTACAATAACAGAAACAGGTATGGCTATAAAGTACGAGTTTATAGACCTTCTTTTTGAAACAACATCAGCATTATGTACAGTTGGTATAACAACGGGTATAACTCCGTACCTTTCAACCTTAGGTAAGATTATAATAGCCGTAGCTATGTTTATGGGTAGGGTAGGCCCTATATCTATTGTAATAGGTCTTGCTAAAAAACAGGATAATTACAGTGAACACGTTGAGTACCCAGAAGAAGGTTTAATGGTAGGATAAGTTTGGAGGATAAGTTATGAAATTAAATAATCAGTTTATAGTTTTAGGTCTTGGTAGATTTGGTATGAGTATTGCTAAAACACTTTCAGAAAAAGGTTGTGATGTATTAGCAGTAGATAATAATGCGGAAGTTGTGCAGAATGCTATGGAGTTTGTAACTCACGCAGTTAAGGCTGATATTACAGATGAGATAGCTTTAAAATCATTAGGTATAGGAAACTTTGACGTTGCAATTATAGCCATAGGAAGTAATCTTGAGGCTAGTGTTATGGCTACTCTTATTGCTAAAGAGGCTGGAGTTAAGTATATAGTTACAAAGGCAACAGATGAAATGGCTAAGAAAGTTCTCAAAAAAATAGGCGCAGATAGAGTTATATTCCCTGAAAGAGAAATGGGTGTAAGAATTGCTAACAGCCTTTTATACGGAAACTTCTTTGAGTTTATTGAGCTTTCAGACGAATTTGGTATTGCCGAGATAACTCCTAATAAAGATTGGATTGGTCAGACTATTGCCGGTTGTGAAATACGAGGAAAATATGGACTTAATATTGTTGCTGTAAAACACGGTGGAAAAGTTGATGTTACACCTTCAGCTACATATGTGTTTAAAGAGGACGATATTATAATAGTTCTTGGAGAAAATAAAGTTATACAGGATTTTATGGAAAGTGTAGGGTGATTTTTTGCTAGAGAGCAGACAGAATAAAATAGTGAAGAAAATAGAATCTCTTAAAAATAAAAGAGATAGAGATAAGACAGGTCTTTTTGTTGTAGAGGGAGAAAGATTTGTGTCTGAAATACCTGATAAAAGTTTAATAGACTTAGTTGCATTTTCTGAAACATACGCAAAAAATAATGATATAGAAAAATATTTTGAAAATGGAAATGCCTTTGTCATAAGTGATGCTGTTTTTAAATACTGCTCTGACACAGAAAATCCACAGGGGATACTTGCTGTTTGTAAAAAGCAGGAGAAATCTCTAAAAGATATTATTAAAAATAAAGATAACGGTTTTTATATTGTAGCAGAGGAGCTTAATGACCCTGGAAATTTAGGTACTATAATAAGAACTGCCGACGCATCAGCTGTAGATGGTATAATTCTTACAAGGGGAAGTGTAGACCTTTATAACCCTAAGGTTCTTCGCTCTACAATGGGGGCTATTTTCCACATAGATATATGCCAAAACTGTGATATTTCTGAAACTGTTTCTATGCTAAAAGAAAAAGGTGTTTCTGTTTATGCAGGTCATTTAAAAGGTGAAAAATATCCTTATGATTTAGATTTAAAGAAGGGTACAGCTTTTATGATAGGGAATGAGGCGAGAGGGCTTTCTGATAAGGCAACTAGCCTTTGTGATGAGCTTGTAAAAATCCCTATACCAGGTAAAGCTGAGTCTTTAAACGCATCTATGGCAGGTGGTATACTTATGTATGAGGTTGTAAGACAGAGATTAGTTTAAATTTTTTCTTGACTAATTTGAATTTAGGTTATAATATATAACTGTACTTAATTTAATATAGGTATCTTCACTACATAACTGGCGAAAAAGTAGGTTAACTACAAGGGAGTGTAGTGTTTAAACGTCGGTCGCCTGGGCAAAATTTGTTTTTATTAATAAAATTCTGCTCAGGCGATTTTTTTTGTACAAAAAAGGAGGAAGAAAAGTGAAACGTGCATTGATTAGTGTATCAGACAAAACAGGTATTGTTGAATTTTCAAAAGAGCTTGTGGCTTTAGGTTATGAGATTATATCAACAGGCGGTACTCATAAGGCTCTTTGTGACGCAGGAATAAAGGTTATAGGTATTTCTGATGTTACAGGTTTTCCGGAGTGCCTTGATGGTCGTGTAAAAACTCTCCACCCATCAATACACGCAGGTGTACTTGCTATAAGAGGTAACGAGGAGCATATGCGACAGTTAGATGAGCTTGGTATAGAAAAAATAGATATGGTTGTTGTAAACCTTTATCCTTTTAAAGAAACTATATTAAAGCCTAATGTTACAAGAGAAGAGGCTATTGAAAATATTGACATTGGTGGCCCTACTATGATAAGAGCAGCTGCTAAAAACTATCAGGACGTTGCTGTTGTTATAGACCCTAAGGATTATGGTAAAATTATATCTGAAATTAAAGAAACAGGTGATGTTTCTATTGATACAAAATTCTATCTTTCAGCAAAAGTATTTATGCACACATCACATTATGATAGCTTAATAGCTGAATATATGAAAGGCTTAGCAGGTATAGAGCAGTTCCCTGAAACAATAAGCCTTACATATGAAAAAGTACAGGAAATGCGTTACGGCGAAAATCCTCATCAGAATGCTTGTTTCTATAGAGAAGTTGGAGCAGGTGAGGGTATGCTTGTAAATGCTAAAAAGCTTCACGGAAAAGAGCTTTCATTTAATAATATAAACGATACCAACGGAGCTTTAGAGCTTTTAAAAGAATATGATGAGCCTACAATAGTTGCTTGTAAACACTCAAATCCTTGTGGTGTTGGAAGTGCAAAAACAATACACGAGGCTTATCTTAAAGCCTACAATTCAGACCCTGTTTCTATATTTGGTGGAATTATAGTTTCAAATAGAGAAATAGATAAGGCAACAGCAGAGGAGATAAACAAAATATTTGTTGAGATAGTTCTTGCTCCGTCTTTCTCAGAAGATGCCTTAGAAGTTCTTACACAGAAGAAAAATATCCGACTTTTAACTCTTGAGGGAATTGAAAAGAAACAGCCAAAAGGCTCTATTGATATTAAAAAGGTTTCAGGTGGTATACTTGTTCAGGATATCGACAATGAGCTTTTAAACAAAGATGACCTTAAAGTTGTTACAAAAAGAAAACCGACAGAAAAAGAAATGGAAGACCTTATTTTTGCTTGGAAAATTGTTAAGTACACAAAATCAAATGGTATTGCAATAGGAAAAGATAAACAGTCCGTTGGTATAGGACCTGGACAGGTTAATAGAATATGGGCTTGTAAACAGGCTATAGAACACGGAATTGACCACTTAGGAGCTGATGTTGTAAAAGGTTCTGCTCTTGCGTCAGATGCCTTTTTCCCATTCCCTGATTGCGTAGAGGAATGTGCAAAAGCCGGAATTACAGCTATTATTCAGCCAGGTGGTTCTATAAAGGACCAAGCGTCAATAGATGCCTGTGATGAGGCTGGAATTGCTATGGTGTTTACAGGAATGCGACACTTTAGACACTAATTAATTTTTTTAATATTTGACTTTTATTGTATTTGTAATTTTAATTGTAATATGTACACTTAAAGCTCCCGAAAGGGAGCTTTTAATATTTTTAGTACTTATATCTGTTTATATCCTCTGTAGTTATGCCGTCGTGTAGTGATATATTTATAGCATTTCCTATTATATTTGAAAGTCTATCTATAACAGCATCAACCTCTTTAGGTGTAACAAACATATTTTCAGCGTACGGTGTCAAAATATCGGTTATAAGTTTGTATTTTTCCTCGTGGTCAAGACTTTGAAGTGTCTTATATATATCTGTGCCTTCTTCTGCGTATTCTATCATTTGACCTAAAATTCTATCCATAGTATCATTTACAAGAGTGCCGGCATCTACAACAGTAGGCACACCGATAGCTATTACTGGCACACCTAAAGTTTCTTTGTTTAAAGCCATTCTTTTATTTCCAACACCGGCACCAGGAATAATACCTATATCCGACATCTGTATAGTTGCATTTATTCTTGAAAATCTTCTTGCAGCTAAGGCATCTATGGCTATTATTAAGTCAGGTTTAATTCTTTCTGTAATACCTTTTATTATATCGCCGGTTTCTATTCCGGTAACACCCATTACACCAGGGGAAACGGCACACACAGGACTTACAGAGCCATTTATATCATCTGATACTGTATCCATAATATGACGGGTTACTAAAACTTTTGATACTGTTTTTGGCCCAAGTGCATCTGGTGTTACATATCTATTTCCAAGACCCACTACAAGGGTATTTTTAGGCTTTACATCATTCATATCAATGAGTTTTTTTATATACTCGGAGCATTTTTTTATTATATCTTCGTGGCTCTCTATATCGTTTTCACGCATTTTTGTAGATTCAATAGTTATATAGTTTCCTATAGGCTTTCCTAAAGTTTCGCTACCGTTTTCGTTTAATATTTCAACGTGAGTAATTGTGCAAGATTTATAATCTTTTTGTATAGTCTTTACACCGTCAACTTCCTTGCTATCTATATTTTCTCTAGCCTCTATTGCAAGGTCAGTTCGTATGCTTTGGCGTATATTTAAGTTTACTTTGTCCTTTTCCATTTTGCTCCTCCCAATAACAACAAATTAATCGAAAATATCCTCTTGGCTTTTATTTTATACTTATTTTTTTTAATATATTCATTGACTTATTTGCATTGATAGAGTAAAATATATTGTGTTGGTTTAACCACAGGGTAATTTTACCCAACCGTGTCGAAGAATGGTGGTTAATATTTTTTAAAAGCGATATTCCCCAATATCTAATTTTAAAAAGCAATGAAAAAAACAAAAAGAAAATTTAAACAATTTTAGGAGGAACACTAACGTGGCAAATATCAAATCTGCAAAAAAAAGAATTAAAGTCATCAGCAAAAAGACATTAAGAAATAAAATGATTAAATCTCAGACTAAAACAGCTATCAAAAAAGTTATGGTTGCTGTTAACGCTGGTAATAAAGAAGAAGCTCAGGTTGCATTAGTTGGAGCTATTTCAGCTATCGATAGAGCTTACACAAAAGGAATTTTCCACAAAAACGCTGCAGCTAGAAGAAAATCAACTCTTGCTAGACTTGTAAACGGAATGAATGCTTAATTAAAGCCTTTTTCAGACTTACGGTTTTACCGTAGGTCTGTTTTTTTATCAAAATTTGTGGGGTGGTATAATTGACAAAGACAAATGCTATGAGAATACTTGATACAGCCGGAATAGAGTATAGCACAAAAGAATATGAGTATGATGAAAATAATCTTTCTGGTAGTCACGTAGCAAGGGAAATAGGTATGAATCCTGACCAAGTTTTTAAAACCCTTGTTGCAAGAGGTGATAAGAATGGTATAAATGTATTTTGTATACCTGTAGATTGTGAGCTTGACCTTAAAAAATCGGCACAGGTATCAGGAAATAAAAAAGTTGAAATGATACACGTTAAGGAAATTTTAGGTATTACAGGCTATATAAGAGGTGGTTGCTCGCCAATAGGAATGAAAAAGAAATATCCTACATATATAGACGAAACTGCAATACTTTTTGATGAAATAGTTGTAAGTGCCGGTATAAGAGGACAGCAGATAATAATAAATCCTGAAAAACTTATAGATTTTATTTCAGCTAAAGAGGCTGATTTGACAAAAGAGTGATTTTAATATGATATATACTGATATAACTAAAAAAGCTATGAATATAGCATATAATTACCATAAAGATATGGTTGATAAGGGTGGAGTACCATATATATTCCATTGCTTTTTTGTAGCTGAAGGTATGAAAGATGAGAAAACAAAAGTTGTTGCACTTTTACACGATATACTAGAGGATACTTCTGTTACAGCTAAAGAGCTTATAAATGAGGGTATACCTAAAGATATTGTAGATGCTGTTACCTGCCTTGCTAGAGATAAAAATGTTGAATATATGGATTATATAAAAAATGTAAATAAAAACCCATTAGCACGACAAGTGAAAATAAGAGATTTAATTCATAATAGTGATTTAACTAGGCTTAGTGTTGTTACAGAAAAAGATTTAATTAGAGTTAAAAAGTATAAGACAGCTCTTGAAATTCTTAGATGTGAAGATAAATAAATTCCCCTCTAATATTAGAGGGGGATTTTTTTACTTAAGCTGAATGTTCTGCGTTAGATGGAGCTTCAGCAAGCTGTTTTTTGAATATTGTACGGAATATAAGTCTTACAAATGGTCCGCAGTAGAGTAACTGCCATAAGAGAGCCATTGGAAGATTACAAGCGAAAGTCTGTATCCAAGCACTAAAGCTAAAATCTTTAAAAAGTATTGTAGCTATAAGGCTCATAACAGGACACATTATACATACTATCATAAGCGATATAGCGTATGTTATAAACTGTGGTCTGTCAGTAGGACGCATAAATGTAAATGCTAATTTAACAGCAAGCTTTTCTACTATAAAAAACTCGAGTATGAAAGCTGCTGGAACCATAATAGGAAGCTCCATAAGAGCAAATACAAATACTTCATTATTAAATATACCTGTATTTAATGCTATATTGTACACTACCATACCATATACCATTACTGTAGCCATAATTAGTGTAAATACTACACTTTGAATTTTGTTTCTTGGCATAAAAAAACTCCTTTTATAAAAATATTGAATAAGTTCTGTGCTTTTTGGCATGTTCTAGATTATATCATATACAATGTTTTCTTCGTAAGTAAAAATTTTGCTGTGAATACTTAGAAAAAAAGAGCTATAAATTGAGTTTTAATATTACAAGTAACTGATATAGTTATAAAATATAATTATTATATTTTGGAAAATGTAGTATTTAA
>JADIMX010000067.1 GCA_017694425.1 Candidatus Fimicola merdigallinarum | reverse complement strand
CTTTAATACTTTACTTTTTAGATAATATTAAAACTGTTGTTAAAATTATTACTACTCCCACAAAATCTATAAATGTGAAACTTGTCTTTAACCATACTACCGAAAAAAACATTGCCGAAACCGGCTCTAAGCTGGCAATCAAACTTCCTTTTACAGGGCCAACAACACTTACACCATAAAGGTATAGAGAAAAGGCAACCAAAGTTCCTATAATAGAAATAATAGTAACCATTAAAATCCCTATAAGGTCAAGAGAAACCCCTCTCTCCCAAAACCTAGTCACAATTCCTAAAAACAAACCACCTATTATCATACCGTAGCCGATAATCTTCATTGTGCCATATTTAGATATAATTCTAGCAGGTATAAGTGTATACAAAAACATACCTAAAGCCGACAATAATCCCCACATAAGACCCTCAGAAGATATTACAAGATTATTTATATCACAATGTGTCGCTAATATAAATGTGCCTAAAATAGCACCTACTATAGCAACAAACTCTCTAAATGTTGGTATTCTTAAAGACCTGATACATACGTATATCATTATAAACACAGGTGCTATGTACTGTAACACAGTAGCCGTACCTGCGTTAGAATACTTTATGGCTGTTATATAAGTATACTGGCAAAGCATAAGACCTAATATACTAAATATTATAAGGTTTACGCTATCCCTTTTATTCTGCCATATATCGAAAAATTTTTGCTTTTCTTTAAAAATCATATAGGCACATATACATACGCCAGCAACTATCATTCTTACAGCTGTAAGCCAGTTTTGGTCAACAGAATAGTTCTGAAAAAGGAATTGTCCACAGGCTCCCGAAAATCCCCAACAGATAGCACCTATAACTGTGCATAAAACCCCTTTTAAGCTACTATTACTACTCATATATAGTCTATCATTCCCTTCAATATATAAAAATAAAGGCACACTTTAAAATGTGCCTTTAAAAATAGATTTATTATTTAATCTGCTCTTTTATAACCTCTAAGGCTTTATCTAAAGCATCTTTAACTTTTGATGGGTCTTTTCCACCGGCCTGAGCCATATTTGGACGACCACCACCGCCACCACCACATACAGTAGCTGATGCTTTTATAATATTTCCTGCGTGAGCACCAGATTTAACAGCGTCATCAGTAGCCATAGCTACAAGGCTAACTTTACCATCTTTTGTGCTTGCAAGAACGATAACTCCACTTCCAAGTTTCTCTTTTAACTGGTCACCCATTGTACGAAGGGCATTTCCGTCAGCATCTTTAACCTCGGCAACAACAACACCAAAGCCATTTACGTCCTGTTTATTCTGAAGTAAGTCAGTAACTGCTCCACCTGCCATTTTTGCTTTAAGTTTTTCAAGCTCTTTTGAAAGCTCTTTCTGTTCAGCAACAAGTGTTTCAACACGTTTAACCATATTGTCAGGAGTTGCTTTTACTATTGAACAAACTGCTTTAAGCTGTTCTTCCTGTGACTGGAAGTATTTTAAAGCCTCTGTTCCTGTTAAAGCCTCAATTCTTCTAACACCAGATGCAACACCATTTTCTGATATAATCTTGAATGTTCCTATCTGTGCTGTGTTTTTAAGGTGAGCACCACCACAAAGCTCTACGCTGTAGCCTCCCATATTTACAACACGAACAATATTTCCGTACTTTTCGCCGAAAAGTGCCATAGCTCCCATTTTTCTTGCATCTTCAATGCTTTCTTCTGTTATAGTAATGTCGATATTTTCAAATATCTTCTCGTTTACACGTCTTTCAACTTCTTTTAATTCATCAGCAGTTAAAGCTGAGAAGTGTGTAAAGTCAAAACGAAGTCTTTCAGCATCAACATATGAACCAGCCTGCTCAACGTGGCTACCTAAAACATCTCTAAGTGTTTTCTGTAAAATATGTGTTGCAGAGTGATTTCTTGATGTTGCCATTCTATAACCGTAATCGATAGTTGCAATAGCTGTGTCCCCTACTGATACGCTACCGCTAACAACCTTACCTATATGAGCAATCTTTCCACCTACAACTTTTTTACAATCTGTAACTTCAACTTCTCCAGTTTCTGTCTTAATTGTACCTTTATCACCAACCTGTCCACCGCTTTCAGCGTAGAAAGGTGTTCTATCTAAGAATACAGAAACTTCACTACCGGCAACAGCACTGTCACTTACCTCGTTATCGCTAACGATAGCAATAACTTTAGCATCAGAAACCTCTTTGACATCATATCCAGCAAAGTCTGTAACCATATCAACATCAAGTTTGTGGTAAACTGTTTCGTCAGCACCCATATATGTGCTTTTACCTCTAGCCTCTCTTGCTCTCTCTTTCTGTATTTTCATTTCATTGTTGAAAGCTTCCTCATCTATATCAAAGCCTTCTTCTTCTAAGATTTCTTTTGTAAGGTCAATAGGGAATCCATATGTGTCATAAAGTCTGAAAGATTTTTCACCACTCATAACTTTTTCATTTTTAGCTTTCATTTCCTCAATGTCAGCTTTAAGGATTTCCATACCCTTATCTATTGTTTTATAGAAAGCACTTTCCTCAACATTTAATATTTTGTAGATATAATCTTTCTTATCTACAAGCTGTGGGTAAGCCTTTCCTGAGTTTTCGATAACAACTTCACAGATTTCTGTCATAAACATTTTATCTATGCCAAGAAGTCTACCGTGACGAGCAGCACGTCTTAAAAGTCTTCTTAAAACGTATCCTCTACCCTCATTTGATGGTAAAACACCGTCAGCTGTCATAAATGTTACTGAACGAATATGGTCTGTAATAACACGAACACTAACGTCAGTTTTAGCATCTTTTCCGTACTCAACGCCTGATATTTCGCAAACTTTATCACGAATAGCTTTTATTGTGTCAACGTCAAATATAGAGTTAACATTCTGCATAATTGTAGCCATACGCTCAAGACCCATACCAGTATCAATGTTTTTCTGTGCAAGGTCTGAGTATGTTCCGTCTTCCTCAGCGTAGAACTGTGTAAATACAAGGTTCCAGAACTCCATATATCTATCACAGTCACAGCCTACTGTACAAGTATCTTTTCCACAGCCAAACTCCTCGCCTCTGTCGTAGTATAACTCAGAGCAAGGTCCACAAGGGCCTGTTCCGTGTTCCCAGAAGTTATCCTCTTTACCCATATAGAATATTTTTTCTTTTGGAAGACCAACAGACTTATGCCATATTTCAGCAGCCTCATCATCATCTTTGTATACAGTAACGTACACTCTCTCCTCAGGTATTTCAAGAACCTTTGTTACAAACTCCCAGCTCCAAGGAATAATTTCTTTTTTGAAATAGTCACCGAAAGAGAAATCTCCAAGCATTTCAAAGAATGTACCGTGACGAGCTGTTTTACCTACATTCTCAATATCACCTGTACGAATACATTTCTGACAAGTTGTAACTCTCTTACTTGGTGGAACTTCCTGTCCTGTAAAGTATGGTTTTAAAGGAGCCATACCTGAATTGATAAGTAAAAGACTGTTGTCGTTATTTGGCACTAATGATGCACTTTCAAGTCTTAAATGGTCTTTGCTTTCAAAGAATTCAAGAAACTTTTCTCTTATTTCATTTAAACCCATTTCTCTCATAAAATAAAAATCCTTTCTGTATATAAATTTAGATAGTACAAATAAAAAAAGCCCCATTCCTGAAAAATTCAGGGACGAAGCATATCCGCGGTACCACCCTATTTGTGCTTTTAAAAAACACCTACTTAAATTCCTTTAACGCAGAAAATACGTCTACACCTTCATTTTTAAAATGGTTTTGGTGTAGCAGTCTGAGAAAACTCAAAAAAGACTGCTTTCTGTAAAATGCTTATTCCGAAAATCTTTCAGCCTAAGGATTTTCTCTCTTTTGGAGGCTATTTTACATACTTCTTCTTTTTATAACCTTTATAAATATCCTGTCTATGATTATATTAGAGTATACGCCTATTTGTCAATATTTTATAGCATATAAATAGATTTTAATTACTTTTAAATAATACTGTTAAAA
>JADIMX010000066.1 GCA_017694425.1 Candidatus Fimicola merdigallinarum | reverse complement strand
AATAAAAAGAAAGAAAAATATGCACACACTTGATAGAATGGAAAACGAAAAAAGAGATTTCCACCTTAGAGTGTATGAGGGGTATCAAGGACTTTTAGCATTGTACCCTGAAAGAATAAAGAGAATTGATGCGTCTAAAGATATTGATGACGTACATAGACAGGTTTTAAAGTATATTGATAATATAATTTAATTTAAAAATTTAGGAGTGATGTATTATGAAACTTATAGTGGCAATTATTCACGATGATGATGTAAGAAATACTATGGATACACTTAGAGATGAGGGCTTTTTTGTAACAAAACTTTCATCTACTGGAGGTTTTTTAAGAGCAGGAAATACAACACTTCTTATAGGTGTTGAGGACAGCCTTGTTGATAAAGTTATGGCTATTTTTGAAAGATGTTGTAAGAGCAGAAAAGAGCTTACAACAGTAGAAACCCCTTATGGTGGTTTACAAGGATATGTTTCAAGACCTATTGAGATAGTTATAGGTGGTGCAACAGTTTTTGTTTTAGACGTTGCCGACTTTAAAAAATTCTAAATTTTTGGAGAATTAAAGTATATGAAATCCTTTAAGAATATAACTGGAAATGATTTTATAATAAAGTTTTTAAAGAATTCCATAGTTCATAATAGAGTTTCCCACGCCTATATTATAAGTGGTTACGAGGGTGTGGGTAAAACACTTATAGCTGAAACTTTTGCCAAAGTTCTTCAATGTGAAACCGGTGGCGCAGATGCCTGTTGTAGTTGTAGAAGTTGCAGAAGTTTTGAAAGTGGCAATAACCCTGATATAATCTATGTTACACCTAGCAAGAAAAGTAAAACAAAATCTATCGGTGTAAATGATATAAGGGAGCAGGTAATCGAACAGGTTTCTATAAAACCCTATGAGTTTAGATATAAAATATTTTTAATAGAAAATGCCGACAGTATGACTATTGAGGCTCAAAACTCGTTTTTAAAAACTCTCGAAGAACCACCAGAGTATGCCATATTTCTTCTTATGGCAAGAAATGTGGAGAAGTTTTTACCAACAATACTTTCTAGGTGTGTAAATGTTAAAATAAGACCACTTTCAAATGGCCTTGTTTCTGATTATATACTTAAAAATACTGATGTAAAAGAGGAGAGAGTGGAGCTTATTACAGAGTATGCACAAGGTAGTATAGGTAAGGCTTTAACACTTTCTAACTCTAAGGAATTTATGGAAATGAGAGAGTGTGTAACCCAGACTTTAGTAGGGCTTTATGGTAAAAATGAGTTTTATGCAACTAAGGCTGTTGATAAGATAGATGATTATAAAAATGAAAAAAATCTTATTGATTTAATGTATCTTTGGTATAGAGATGTTCTTTCTGCCAAAGTGCTTAAAGATGATAAATATATTATTCAAAAGGATAAAAAAGATATAATTTTTAAGGAAGCTGGAAAATACAGCGTTGAGTGTATTATAGATAAGGCTAATGCCTGTCTTGAGGCTAAAAATCAGATTTTAAAGAACGTAAACTTCCGTCTTTGTATGGAAGTTCTTCTTATGAAATTAAAGGAGAGTTATTGATGGTAGAAGTTGTTGGAATACGATTTAAAAAGGCAGGTAAGATATACTATTTTGACCCTGACGGACAGAGTATAAAATCTGGAGATTATGCTATTGTTGAAACTGTAAGAGGAGTTGAATATGGCTCTGTTATAAAGGGGAATATGTTTGTTGACGATAGTGAAGTTGTTTTGCCTTTAAAGAAAGTAATTAGAGTTGCAACAGAAGAAGATAAACAGGTTGCCGAAGAAAATAAAATAAAAGAGAATGAAGCCTTTGATATTTGTTCTGAAAAAATATTAAAACATCAGCTTGATATGAAACTTATTGATGTGGAGATAACTTTTGACCACAATAAGTTAATATTCTACTTTATATCAGAGGGTAGAGTTGATTTTCGTGACCTAGTAAAAGAACTTGCATCTATATTTAGAACTAGAATAGAGTTAAGACAGATAGGTGTTCGTGACGAGGCTAAAATGTTAAATGGTATAGGTATATGTGGCAGACCTCTTTGTTGTGCTACATTTTTAGGGGACTTCCACCCTGTATCTATAAAAATGGCTAAGGAGCAAAGTCTTTCATTAAATCCTACAAAAATATCAGGTATATGTGGCAGACTTATGTGTTGCCTTAAATATGAACAAGATGTTTATGAAGAACTTAATAAGAAACTTCCTAATGTTGGGGATATTATAGAAACTCCTGACGGTACAGGCGAAATTCTTTCTACAAATGTGCTTATGCAGGTTGTAAAGACAGCTGTTAGAAAATCTGAAAATGACCCACCTACAATAGGTTTCTATGCTGTTGACGAGATAAAGGTTATTAAACGCAAGAAAAAGTCTAAAAAAGACGAGGAAATCGAGTTAGATAAACTTCTTGAGGAGTGCTATGATGACTGATGTTTTTATTAAAGACTGCGAGAGAGTTGACGACCTACATAGAAATGGATACAAAATAATTCAAGACCCAAAGAGATTTTGTTTTGGCATAGATGCTGTTTTGTTAAGTGGTTTTGCTACTGTTAAAAAAGGCGAAAAGGTTCTTGATATGGGAACAGGTACAGGCATAATACCTATACTTTTGGAGGCTAAAACAGAGGGTAGTCACTTTACGGGCATAGATATACAGCCGGAAAGTGTGGATATGGCAAGAAGAAGTGTCAATTTAAATAATCTTTCTGAAAAGATAACTATTGACGAGTGCGATATAAAAGAAGTTTTATCCAAGTATGAGCCTAACTCTTTCAACGTGGTTACGTCAAACCCGCCTTATATGAATGACGGTGGTGGACTTAAAAACGACTACACACCTAAGGCTATTGCAAGACACGAAATACTTTGCAGTCTTGAAGATGTAGTTAAGGGTGCGTCGGGACTTTTAAAAAATGGTGGTAGGTTTTATATGGTTCACAGACCACATAGGGTGGCTGATATTATATGCACTTTAAGACAGTATAGACTTGAGCCTAAAAAAATGCGTTTTATACATTCTTATGTGGATAAAGAGCCGTCTATGGTTTTAATTGAATCTGTAAAAAATTCTAAGCCTTGGCTTAATGTTATGCCACCTTTGATTGTATATAACAAAGACGGAAAATATACTGACGAGATTAACAAAATTTATTATGAATAGAAAGGTGGTACGTTTTTTGTACGGTACACTTTACTTATGTGCTACACCCATAGGTAATCTTGAGGATATAACACTTAGGGTTTTACGACTTTTAAAAGAATGTGATGTTATTGCAGCCGAGGACACAAGACATACCTTAGGACTTTTAAATCACTTCGATATACACACACCTCTTACAAGCTATCACGAGCATAACAAGGTGCAAAAAGGTTCTAAACTTATTGAAATGCTTAAAGAGGGTAAAAATATAGCACTTGTAACAGATGCAGGTATGCCTGGTATTTCTGACCCTGGAGCAGATATGGTTGCTCTTTGTAGGGAGGAGGGTATAAATGTTACAGTTGCCCCTGGTGCTGTTGCTGGGATTACAGCCCTTGTGCTTTCAGGACTTCCTACAAGAAGATTTTCTTTTGAGGGATTTTTGCCTTACGATAAAAAGGAGAGGAGAGAAGTCCTTAAAAGTATCGAGAAGGAAACGAGAACTATTATATTCTATGAAGCACCACACCATTTAAAAGACACACTTAAAGAGCTTTACAATACTTTAGGTGATAGAAATGTTGCTTGTATAAGAGAGCTTACAAAGAGATATGAAGAGGTTAAAAAAGAGCCTTTATCAACTCTTATTAAGTATTATGATGAAAATCAGCCTAAGGGTGAATTTGTCGTTATTGTTGAGGGGCTTTCTAGGGAGGAGCTTAGAAAAAGCGAAATAGAAAGTTTTGAGGAAATGACAATAGAAGACCATATGCTTATGTATACAGAAAAGGGTATGAGTGAAAAAGATGCTATGAAACAGGTAGCTAAAGATAGAGGAGTATCCAAAAGGTATATTTACGCATACCTTCATAAATGATTAAAAAAGAGGTAGCTGGAGTTTTTATAAATTCCAATTACCTCTTATTATTTGACTAAAAATATAGGGGTGATTTTAAGTGAAAGAATATATATTTGATAAACTTTGTGAATACAGTAAAAAGCCAAGATATCCCTTTCATATGCCAGGTCATAAAGGGGGTAGGCTTTGTTCATTTTCTGATGTTTATAAGTTTGATATAACAGAGATAGATGATTTTGATAATCTTCACAATGCTTCAGGGATTATAAAAAATTCACAGGAAAGATGTTCAAGGCTTTTCGGTAGTGATGAAAGTTTTTTTATGGTAAATGGCAGTAGTGGTGGTAATATTGCCTCTATTTTGGCTACTTGTGGTGACGGGGATAAGATAATTGTTTCTAGAAATAGCCACAGAAGTGTTTTTTCGGGAATAGTTCTATCCGGTGCAGAGCCTATATATATTTATCCTCAAGTTGTGGAAAGTATGGGGATAGTTGGCGAGATTTTAGTTTCAGATGTGGAAAAAGTATTTGAAAAAAATCCAGATGCTAAGGCTATTTTTATAACTAGCCCTACATACGAGGGTTTTACGGCAGATATAAAAGCTATTTCTGATATTGCCCACAGATATAATAGTATACTTATTGTTGATGAGGCACACGGTTCACACTTTAAATTTAATGATTACTTCCCTAGTACAGCTTTAGAATGTGGGGCAGATATTGTTATACAAAGTGTTCACAAGACGTTACCATCTTTAACCCAAACTTCGGTTATGCATATAAGAAAAGAAAGAGTTGATGTTTCTAGGTTAAAACTTGCTCTTTCTATGGTGCAAAGCTCTAGCCCGTCATACATTTTTATATCGGCTATGGATAAGTGTTGTGAATTTATTGAAACTTATGGAGATAAGTGTTTTAATGATTACGTTTCACTTCTTGAAGAATATAGAGAAAAGTTTTCTAAACTTAAAAATATAAGACTTATAGGTAATGAGCTTTGCGGTAAGTATGGTATATGTGATTACGACAGAGGGAAACTTGTATTTTTTATTAATTCTGAAGATATAACTACAGAGGAAATAAGTAAAATGCTTATAGAAAAGTATAATATACAGCTTGAGGCTGTAGGGAGAAACCATATTATAGCTATGACATCTGTGGCTGATACTAAAGATGGATTTGAGGCTTTGTATAAGGCTTTATATGAAATAGATAAGGATATATTTAGTAGTGAAAAAACCATTGATGTTAAAAGTGCTAATATAAAACCTATAAAAAAAGTTTCTATGAGAAAAGCATATTTTTCACAAAAAGAAAGGGTTAGCTTAGAAAAAAGTGTTGGCAGAGTTTGTGGCGACTTTTTAATACCATACCCACCAGGGATACCTTTAGTTTGTGTAGGAGAAGTTATAACGAAGGAGTGCTTAAGTATTATTTTGGAATACATAGAAAAAGGCATAACTGTTATGGGTATTGATGAGGATAGGAGTATACAGGTTTTAGTATAAAGTGGGGGATTTTTATGGATTTTTTTGAATATATAGACTTGTATGACATAATATTTGCAGGTATAGTGGCACTTGTGCTTACGGTTTTTATAAAAGTTTTTATAATAGGTAGAGCTTTTCATAAGATAACATTTAAAAATGAGGGAGATATACTCTATATAAAACATAAGGGTATGAATAATAAACAAACCTTAAATGAGTGTAAGGCTATGTTTCCTATGGATAAATTTTCATTTAAAGGCGAACTTTTTTTGCGTGGTGACAATGTTCAAGTTAAGACTAAAAATATTAGAACCGGTTCGGAATATGTATTTAATGGAGTGTTTATGGGTGGAAATCAGTTTGAAACCATATGTATACTTACAAAGGACAATATGGTAGTATGTTTTACTGATAGTATAACCGAGATTAAAAAGATTTAAATTACAATTTTAGACAAAATATTTAAGGGTAAAATAACATTTTTTTTGTTTGAATTTAGCTAAAAAAGAATGAATATGATTATTTAAAATTCACAATACTTGCCAAAAATATTCGTTTTTCTACATAAAACCATAAGAAATATGATAATTTTGTAGCTTTTTTTCGATTATTATTTATATTGTAGATATTCTGTACAGTTTTGCAATAAAATGATATAATCCATATGATTCTATAAGCTGACTAATTAAGTAAAGATTTTTAATGCTTTGGAATATAATTATAATCAGTTTAATTAAATTTTTTCTAGTTTAAAAGGGCTATTTTATTATCACTTAAATATAGAGGCTAAATTGTGGTAGTAGAAAAAATGCTAGGAATAATTTTTTGTTACAGTAAAAGCCTGATTTCAGTAGCATACAAAAGTTGCTGGGATACAGGTTTATATTAGTTTATAAAAAATATCGTTGAACTTTATTGACGGCGAATAGACTTAATAATAAAAATGAGCTTAGATTTGGGCGGTTTTTAAAGGAAATTCAGACTGATTAAGGAGGAAAAAATCTTGGATAAAATTAAAGAGATTATCAAGGTCGGGATTGATATAGGCTCAACAACTATAAAGGTTGTCGCAGTCGATGACACAAACAAAATTATTTTTGGTAAATATAAAAGACATTTTTCAGAGATAAAGAAAACATTACAGGAGTTACTTAGTGATACTAAAAATGCACTTGGAAATATTAACGTTACAGCTATGATTACTGGTAGTGGTGGGGTTTCTATAGCAGAGGAGCTTGGTGTTTCCTTTGTGCAGGAGGTTGTAGCAACAGCTAAGGCTATTGAGGTTTCGGAGCCAAAGACTGATGTTGTAATTGAACTTGGTGGCGAGGACGCAAAAATAATATACTTCCAAAACGGAATTGAACAGCGTATGAACGGTGTTTGTGCCGGTGGTACAGGTTCTTTCATAGACCAGATGGCATCTCTTTTAAAGACAGACGCTACAGGTCTTAACGAACTTGCGAAAAATTACAATATTATATACCCAATAGCGTCACGTTGTGGTGTTTTTGCAAAGACAGATATTCAGCCACTTATAAATGAGGGTGCGAAGAAAGAGGACCTTGCTGTTTCTATATTTCAGGCCGTTGTAAATCAGACTATAAGTGGTCTTGCTTGTGGTAAGCCTATAAGAGGACACGTTGCCTTTTTAGGTGGACCATTACACTTCCTTTCAGAACTTAGACAGAGATTTATTGAAACATTAAATCTTACAGATGAAACTACTATAATTCCGGAAAATTCACATCTTTTTGCCGGTTACGGTAGTGCTTTAAGCTGTGATTATAAAATTGTTCTTCCTATTGATGAGCTTTTAGAAAAACTTTCAAACAGCAAAGAGCTTAAAATGGAAATAAGCCGTTTAGACCCTCTTTTTACTAGCGAGGAAGAATATAAAAAGTTTAAGGAAAGACACGATAAAGATACAGTAGATAGACGAGCGTTAAAGGATTATGAGGGTAACGCCTTTTTAGGTATTGATGCGGGAAGTACAACAACTAAAGTTGCCCTTGTAAGTGATAGTGGGGAACTTCTTTACTCATACTATGGCAGTAACGAGGGTAAACCTTTAGAGGTTGTAAAGAAAAGCCTTAACGAGCTTTACTCAATTATGCCGGAAACTGTTAAGATTAAAAATTCTTGTGTTACCGGATACGGTGAGGGTCTTATAAAAGAGGCTCTTATGATAGACTTAGGCTATATAGAAACAGTTGCCCACTACAGAGCGGCTAAGTTCTTTAAGCCTGATGTTGACTTTATACTTGACATTGGTGGTCAGGATATGAAGTGTATAAGAATTAAAAATGATGTTATAGATAGTGTTCTCTTAAATGAGGCTTGTTCTTCTGGCTGTGGTTCATTTATAGAAACTTTTGCTAACTCTCTTAAATACAGCGTTTCTGATTTTGCTAAAATAGCACTTTTTGCAAAAAATCCTATTGACTTAGGTTCAAGATGTACTGTATTTATGAATTCAAGGGTAAAACAGGCTCAGAAAGAGGGAGCAGAAGTTGGAGATATATCATCAGGACTTGCTTATTCTGTAATTAAAAATGCTTTGTTAAAGGTTATAAAAATATCTGACCCTAAAGCATTAGGTAAAAGTATAGTTGTTCAGGGTGGTACATTCTACAATGACGCAGTTTTAAGAAGTTTTGAGCTTATATCAGAGAGAGAGGCAGTTCGCCCTGATATTTCAGGTATAATGGGTGCTTTCGGTTCTGCTTTAATTGCCCTTGATAAGTACGAATCAGGTTATGAAACAACTCTTATTGATAGAGATACTATGAATAACCTTGAGATAGACACTAAACTTGCTAGATGTGGACTTTGTACAAACAACTGTCTTTTAACTATAAATAACTTCTCTGGTGGAAGAAGATTTATTACAGGTAATAGATGTGAGAGAGGTCTTGGAAATAGCCACGCAAAAAGTGATGTGCCAAACCTTTTTAAATATAAATTAAAACGACTTTTTGATGTTTACACTCCACTTACTGAAAGCGAGGCTAAAAGAGGTACAATAGGTATTCCTAGAGTATTAAATATGTATGAGGATTACCCATTCTGGTTTACATTCTTTACTGATTTAGGGTTTAGAGTGGAGCTTTCACCTCTTTCAGATAAGAAGATTTATGAAAAAGGTATAGAGTCTATACCGAGTGAGTCTGCTTGTTATCCGGCTAAACTTGTTCACGGTCATATTATGAGCCTTATAGAGAAAGGTGTAGACAGAATATTCTATCCAGGTGCTCCTTTTGAAAGAAAGGATATAATGTCAGCGGATAATAACTACAACTGTCCTATTGTTGCATCATATTCTGAAAACATTAAAAACAATGTTGAGGAGCTTCGTGAGAAAAATATAAACTTTATGAACCCATTTATAAATATGGGTGATAAGGAGTCTTTAGTAAAACGACTTTTTGAGGAGTTTGAAAGTTTTGGAATAAGCCTTGAGGAAATAAAAAATGCTGTTTATAAAGGTTGGGACGAATGGACTCAGTTTAGAAATGATATGCATAAAAAAGGCGAGGAAGCCTTAAGATATATTGATGAAAAGGGTATTACTGGTATAGTATTAGCAGGTAGACCATACCACACAGACCCTGAGGTAAACCACGGTATTCCGGAGCTTATAGCAGGCTACAACATAGCTGTTTTAACAGAAGATAGCATTTCTCATCTTGGAAATATCGAAAGACCTCTTGTTGTTCGTGACCAGTGGGCCTACCATTCACGACTTTATGAGGCTAGTGACGTTGTAAAAAATAGAGCTAACTTAGAACTTATACAGCTTAACTCCTTTGGCTGTGGTCTTGATGCTGTAACGACTGATGAAGTTAAAGATATACTTACTGCATCAGGCAAGATATACACATCACTTAAAATAGACGAGGTAAATAACCTTGGTGCAGCTAGAATAAGAATACGTTCTCTTATTGCTGCCATAGAGGATAGAAATAGCAAAGGTGTTAAGATAACAAAGGCTGACGCATCACTTAAGAGAATTGTGTTTACAAAGGAAATGAGAAAAGATTATACAATTCTCTGTCCACAGATGGCACCTTTACACTTTGATATACTTAAAGAGGCGTTTAACTCTTGTGGATACAATATGGAAG
Source organism: Candidatus Fimicola merdigallinarum (assembly GCA_017694425.1). Taxonomy (GTDB): domain Bacteria; phylum Bacillota; class Clostridia; order Lachnospirales; family Anaerotignaceae; genus Fimicola; species Fimicola merdigallinarum. Next base: position 26,777 of record JADIMX010000066.1, on the reverse strand, counting down.
TTATGCCGGCTATGGATAGAAGTGCTGTTGATACAGGTCTTAGATATGTAAATAATGACGCTTGCTACCCTGCACTTATAGTTGTAGGTCAGCTTTTAAATGCTGTTAATTCAGGTAAGTATGATAAAGATAAAGTTGCACTTTTAATAAGCCAAACTGGTGGTGGCTGTCGTGCTACAAACTATATTGGATTTATTAGAAAAGCACTTAAAAATGCAGGTATGGAGGATATACCGGTTATAGCTATAAGTGCCGGTGGTATAGAGAAAAACCCAGGTATGAAATTTACTCCAGCTTTAATAAATAAAGCGCTTCAGGGGCTTATTTACGGTGACCTTTTTATGCGTGTTCTTTATAGAACTAGACCGTATGAAAAAGTTTCTGGCTCTGCCAATGCACTTTATGAAAAATGGAACGATATCGTAAAGAAAGATATTAGAAGTGGTAATATTATTAAGTTTAATTCTAATATTAAAAATATAGTAAAAGATTTTGATAATCTTGAACTTACAGACCAAATTAAGCCTAGAGTTGGTGTTGTAGGTGAGATACTTGTTAAATTCCACCCAACAGCAAACAATGACATTGTAGGTCTTTTAGAGAAAGAGGGGGCTGAGGCTGTTGTACCTGACCTTACAGGATTTATACTTTATAGTGCGTATAATAGTGTGCAGAAAGAGAAATTCTTAGGTGGTACAAGAAAGGCTAAAACTGTATCAGAGGCTATAATAAAGGTTGTAGAGATGTATCAGTCATCTATGGTAAAAGCCTTAAAACAGAGCAAGAGATTTGACGCGCCTTGTAGCATACAGGAGCTTGGGGAAATGGCAGAACCTATTGTTTCACTTTGTAATCAGACTGGTGAGGGTTGGTTCCTTACAGGTGAAATGATGGAACTTATACACACAGGAGTAAATAACATTGTGTGTACACAGCCTTTTGGTTGTCTTCCTAACCACGTTGTGGGAAAAGGTGTTATAAAAGAACTTAGAAGAAGATACCCTCTCTCAAATGTTGTAGCTATTGACTACGACCCAGGAGCAAGTGAGGTAAACCAGCTTAACCGTATTAAACTTATGCTTGCAAGTGCTGAGAGAAATCTCTATAGAGATAATAAAGTAGTAAATAACAATAAAACAGGTGATTATGCTGTAAATACAAGGGAAACTAGCGTTAATGCTTAAATAGTTAGAAGGGGCTTTATTTAAAAGTAAAGCTCCTTTTGTTATATAAATGTTGAAAAGTTACAATAGTTATTAAAATATTTGTAGATTTGTTACCTTTTATAAAGGTCGAATTTTGTCTGTTTTTAACAAAAATAATTTGATATCTAAATTATGGTTTTTTAGAGGTTTAGCAGTAGTATATAATGATAAATAAGGGTGAATATGAGTATATACTCTATTTTTCTTCAAATATCTTTAATTTTCTTTAAATTAGGTTAATTGTTTAATGTTTACAGTAATATTATAATTTTAATGCTAATAGAAAATTTGAACTGTCCAAAGGTTCTTTTTGTTTTCTATTTATTCTGTACAGGAGTTTAAATATGAAAAAATCAATAAAGTTTAAGATTTCTATGCTTTATGTAAGTCTTATTGTAATTATGTCTATTCTGGGAATAGCCTCCCTTATGAATATGTATAAAATAAGACAGTCTGTAACAAATCTTATTACTACAAATTACAACAGTATTGAGCGTATAACCTCTATGAGGGAAGCCCTTGACGCTCAAAACTTGGAAGTAATGCTTTACATTTATGAAGGTGATATAAAAAATCATAGGGATATATTTGATACTTTAGACAGGAGATTTAGTGATAATTATAATGAGGAGTATAAAACACTTGTAATCCCTGCTGAGATAGATATTATAAATAATATATCGAATTGTTATGATGATTTTAGAGAGAGTTTTAATGAGCTTATTGCTTTACAAACAGATGGTGTTTTGGAGTTAGAACGAAAAAAAGAATATTATGAAAGCAATATATATCCTGCATATGAGAGAACTAAAGACGCCCTTAAAGATTTATTAGAATCGAACGAGAAAGCTCTTTTTGCTAGACGTGATGAAGCTAGTTTTGTCATACAAAATTCTATAAAGATACTTATATTCATTTTTAGTATTACTGGTGTTATAAGCTATTTTACTGCAAGATTTTATACTAATAAACTTTTAAAGCCTATTTATGAGGTTACAGAAAATATAAAATCTATAAGACAAGGTAATATGGATAGAAAGACGACCGTAAAATCTATAGATGAATTAGGCGAGCTTTGTTTAGAATTTAATAATATGACCCAAAGACTTTCTGAGTTTGAAAAAAGTACTATGGGTAGTCTTATGGAGGAGAAAAATAGAACCTTTGCAATAATGAGAAGTATTAACGAGCCTATGGTTATACTTGACGAAAATTCTAGTGTAACTATTATGAATCGTTCTTTTGAGAAACTTTTTTCTACAACTATAGAAAAATCTAAAGGAAAACATTTTCTTGAGGTTATATCGGAAAGTGGACGACTTAAGGAGCTTTCTGGTGTAAACTATAAACTTAAAAAATTAAATGATTTTACAGAGCAAATTATTAGTTTAAAAGAAAATGGCAAAGTTAAATACTATAATGTTATGGTTACTCCTTTTTCATACCAAAATGATGATAATAAGCCGTCAGTTATAATTGTTTTTTATGATATAACAGGTATGAAAGAAATTGAAAAAATGCGAATTGATTTTATTGCAACTGTATCCCACGAATTTAAAACCCCACTTACATCAATACTTATGGGAGCAGATTTATTATCTATTGTTTCGGATAATATAAATAATGAGCAAAAAGAAATAATAAGCACAATAAAAGAGGATAGCCAACGGCTTTGCAATTTAGTAAATAATCTTTTAGAAGTTTCTAAAGTTGAATCAACTGATGAAATATACAATTTTTCATATTGCAATATGGGGTCTATAATAGAGAAAGCTCTTAAAAATTTTAAAAATATTGCTAGAAATAAGAATGTGTCTGTTATAACTCATATTGAGGAGGATATGCCAGATATACTGGTAGATGAGGAGAAAATAGTTTGGGTTATGAATAATCTTATTTCTAATGCACTTAAATATACAAAAGAGGAAGATACTATAACAATAAAATCTTATTTTAAAGATGGATATATTACTACATCAGTAAGTGATACTGGTGTTGGCATTCCGGAAGAATTTATTGATAAAGTATTTGAAAAATACGTTCAAGTTTCAGATTGTGATATTGAAGCTCGTGGAACAGGTATAGGATTATCTGCATCTAAAGTTATTATAAACGCTCATAAAGGTCATATATGGTGTGAAAGTAGTATTAAAAATGGCAGTACATTTACCTTTGTACTTCCAATAAATAGTGTTGATGAAGGTGATTTTCTATGAAAAAAGCTCTTATTATAGATGATACAAAAAATATAAGAATTATGCTTACTAAATGCCTTGAGCTTTCAGGCTATGTATCAGATGCTGTACAAAACGGTATCGAAGGTTTAGAGCTTATTGAAAGTCAAAGTTATGACCTTATTTTTCTTGATATAAAACTTCCGGAGCTTAGTGGAACAGAGGTTTTAAAAAGAATAAGAAAAAAAGGTATAAACACACCTGTTGTAATAATAACTGCTTACGCAACTATAAAAAATGCTGTTGAGTGTACAAAACTTGGTGCTGTTTCATATCTTCAAAAGCCTTTTACTGCTGAAAGACTTAAAAATACAATAGATGCGTTAAATATTAGTAATGAGAGTTTTAGTGATTATTTTGATAAGGCCTTAAGTCTTTTTAGCGAAAATCCTTTAAATCCTGATATATATAGCATACTTAGTGACGCTTATAGGCTAAAAGGTGAGGATAGTTTAGCCCGTAAGTGCAGTGTTATAAGGGATATAATGAGCGAATAAATTTTAAATATTTAGATGCTTAGGGAGTGTATTATTATTACAGATAAAGATTTGCATTTGCATAGTGATGATGAGGTTATCTTATGGCAAGGTAATCCACAGGATATAAAGGTTTTTGATATTATATCGAAACCTGTTATTCTATTGATAGGCTTATTTTGTATTTTTATTATAGCTTTTGCTGTTAAGTATTTTTTCTTAACAGAGGGTGCTAATGATTTTATGCGAGTATTCGTTACGGCTATAATATTGGCTTTAGGTATTTTTGTTGCAATCGTGCCTTTTGTATACACATCAAGACTTCGCAAGAATACTACTTACGTTCTTACGAATAAGAGAGCCATTGTGCTTAGAGAAAAAGGTGATTACAATGTTACTGCTTACAGAAGTCTTAATAAATTAAAAAATATTTGTATATACAAAAATAATTCTGACACAGCGACTTTTTATTTTATAGAAGACAGCATTGAGCTTTTCTCTATAGGAGAGAGAAACAGCTTTGATGATGTTATCTTTCGAAACATTAAAGATTTTGATGAATTAGAAAAAATAGTATCCCCTTTTGTTGCTGTTGTACATTTATAAAAAACAATTTTACCCTTAAAAACTTACGTTTTAAAACGTATATTTTTAGGGGTATTTTTATTGTTATTATATATATTTGGTGTATAATATTATAATAATTATAATACGAAATATTTAGGGCTACTTTATTTTTAGGTAGCCCCAAAGGTCGTTAATTTGGAGGTTAATATGAAAGTTATTGCAGGTTTAGGAAATCCAGGGTCTAAGTATGATGGTACAAAACATAATGTAGGTTTTATGGTAATAGATAAGTTAGCTAATGACTATAATATCAATATGACTAAACTTAAACATAAGGCTTTTGTTGGAGAGGGAATTATAAAAGGCGAGAAAGTTATGCTTGTTAAACCACAGACATATATGAATTTGAGTGGGGAGAGCATAAGAGAGATTTTAAAATTTTATAAAATACCGGTTGATGACCTTATTGTAATATATGACGACATAAGTCTTCCGGTAGGTGGTACAAGAATTAGGGAAAAAGGTAGTGCCGGTGGCCATAATGGTATTAAAAATATTATAAGTCAGCTTGGTACAGATGTATTTTTGAGAATAAAAGTAGGTGTTGGCGAAAAGCCTAATGGCTGGGATTTAGCCGACTACGTTTTAAGTAAATTTTCAAAAGATGATGAGGTTGCACTTTTAGGTGGAATAGATAGAGCTGTTTTAGGCGTTGAGTTAATAATATCTGATGGCGTTACAGAGGCTATGAATAAGACTAATCAAAAAATGAGGTGATAGTAAATTGAAAACATTTGTAGCACCACTTTTAAAACTTGATGGGTTTAAAAAAATTGAAAACGATATTTTAGGAAAAAATTCGCCAATCCTTGTAACCGGTGTAGTTGATACACAAAAAAGCCATATTATAGGGGCGATAAGTGAAAATCTTGATAGACCAGCACTTATTATTACTTACAGCGAAACTAGGGCGAAAGAAATATATAATGATATGCAGTTTTTTAATAAAAATTGTATGTATTATCCGGCTAAGGATATTCTTTTTTATAGTGCTGATGTTAGAAGTGATGATATTGTAAGACAACGACTTACTGTTATAAACGAAATACTTAACAATAGTAAATGTACAGTAGTATTATCCGTTGAAGCTCTTTTTGATAGACTTCTTCCTAAAGAGGATTTTGAAAGTCATATACTTGAGTTTAAAGAAGGGGATATTGTAGATATAGATAGGCTTTGTGAAAAGCTTATTTTTATGGGATATGATAGGGCTGATATAACAGAGAGCAGAGGTGTTTTTTCTGTTAGAGGTGGTATTATAGACATATTTTCACCTATAGATGAAACAGCCATAAGAATTGAGTTGTGGGACGATGAGATAGACAGTATTAGGCTTATGGACGCAGACTCTCAAAGGTCTATAGAACGGGTAGAAAGTGCTAAAATATTTCCTGTAAGAGAGCTTGTATATGATGAAGATAGACTTTCTAAGGCTATTTTGAAAATAAAAGATGAGCTTAAAACTTCTTCTGAAAAGTATGCTAAAAAAGGTCTTAATGAGGAGGCAGAAAGACTACTTGATTATATAAATGAGGATATTGAAAAGTTTAATAACGATAAATCCTATGGTGGTGCTATCTCATACATAGAGTATTTTTATGAGAACACCGAAAATTTAATTGAGTATATGCCTAGTGATACCATTATATACTATGATGAGCCACAGAGAATTTCGGAGCATAACAGGGTTATTTTTGAGGAATTTAACGAGAGTATAAAAAATCGTATAGAGAAAGGATATTTATTGCCTAATCAAAGCACTATGGTTTTTGATTACAACGATATTTTACATTCTTCAAGTAAGTATACAGAAGTACTTTTCAACACTCTTACCGTTAATATAAAGGATTTTACTTTAAAAGATATTGTTTCTATATCAGGTAAAACATCATCTTCCTTTAGCAATAGAATAGATATTTTCTGTGATGAGGTTTCCTATCTTAAGAGTAAAGGTTATAGTATTATTGTGCTTGCCGGTGCAAAGACAAGATGTGAAAGATTTGTAAAAGAACTTTCTGAAAGAGGAGTTGAAAGTTATTACAGCGATAATCAGGATATGGAAGTACCTAATGGTAGTGTGGTTGTTATGCGTGGAAAACTTGGAAAAGGCTTTGAATATCCCGATATAAAATTAGCTGTGTTTTCTGAAAGTGAGCTTTTTAGTGATGTTAAAAAGAAAACTGTTAAGAAGAAAAAGAAAAATGGTTCTAAAATAGAGTCCTTTACTGACCTAAAGGTTGGAGATTACGTGGTTCACGAAAATCACGGTATAGGCGTGTATAGAGGCCTTGAGAAAATAGTAGTTGACGGCATAAGTAAGGATTATATGAAAATTTCATACGCTAACGGTGGAAACCTTTTTGTGCCAGTAAACCAAATGGACCTTATACAGAAGTATATTGGTAACGGTGGTGCATCACCTAAACTTAATAAACTTGGCAGTCAGGAATGGACAAAGGCTAAAAATAAAGTTCGTTCGGCTGTAAAGGTTCTTGCTCACGATTTAGTGGAGCTTTACGCAAAACGACAGACTGTAAAAGGCTTTCAGTATTCGGAGGATAATATGTGGCAAAGAGAGTTTGAGGACTCTTTCCCTTATCAAGAAACTGATGACCAACTTAATGCCATTGAAGACGTTAAAAGAGATATGGAAGGCACAAAGGTTATGGACAGACTTATTTGTGGTGACGTTGGATATGGTAAAACAGAGGTTGCCATAAGAAGTGCTTTTAAGGCAGTACAAGACGGTAAACAGGTTGCTTATCTTGTGCCTACAACAATACTTGCACAGCAACATTACAACACATTCTGTTCAAGAATGGCAGATTACCCTGTAAGAGTTGAGCTTTTATCAAGGTTTAGAACACCTAAACAACAGAAAGAAACTCTTGAGGCTTTGTCTAAGGGTTATGCTGATATTGTTATAGGTACTCACAGAATACTTTCAAAAGATGTAGAGTTTAAGGACTTAGGTCTTATAATAGTTGACGAGGAACAGCGTTTCGGTGTAAATCACAAAGAAAAACTTAAAGCTATGAAAGAGAATGTTGACGTTTTAACTTTGACTGCTACACCTATTCCTCGTACACTCCATATGAGCCTTGCAGGTATAAGGGATATGAGTGTTTTGGAAGAACCTCCACAGGAAAGACGACCGGTTCAGACTTACGTTTTGGAGGATAATATAGAGTTTGTGCGTGAGGCTATACAGAGAGAGCTTGCACGAGGTGGACAGGTTTATTATCTTAATAATAGGGTTCATAATATTGAGGAAGTAGCACTTAAAATACAGAATATTGTGCCTGATGCCAATGTTGCTTTTGCTCACGGGCAAATGACGGAAAGACAGCTTGAGAAAATTATGAGTGAGTTTATAGAGGGTGAAATAGATGTACTTGTCTGTACTACTATAATAGAAACTGGTCTTGATATATCTAATGCCAACACTATAATAATACAAGACGCAGACTATATGGGGCTTTCACAGCTTTATCAGCTTAGAGGTCGTGTAGGTCGTTCGGACAAATTAGCTTATGCTTATCTTCTTTATAGACGTGATAAGGTTTTAAATGAAATTGCCGAAAAGCGTTTGCAGACCATAAAAGAGTTTACTGAGTTTGGCTCCGGTTTTAAGGTGGCTATGCGTGACCTTGAGCTTAGAGGTGCAGGAAATCTTTTAGGTGCAGAACAGCACGGACATATGGAAAGTGTAGGATACGATATGTACTGTAAACTTTTAGATGAGGCGGTAAGAAATCTTAAAGGCGAAGATGTTTCTGAAAGTTTTGAAACTGCAATAGATATTGATATAAATGCTTTTATACCGGATTTCTATATACAAAATGAAAGACAGCGACTTGAAATTTATAAGAAGATAGCTAACGTTACAACAACAGAAGAATATTACGATATGCAAGAGGAAATAGAGGATAGATACGGCGATATTCCTAAGAGTGTTCAAAATCTTTTAGAAGTTGTTCTTGTAAAAGCTATGGCACACAGCTTTGGGGTGACTAATATTAAACAGAACGGTTCTAATATAGTTATGACTTTTAAGGCTGATGCCAATGTTGACCCTGTAAAGCTTACAGAGTTTATAGGTAAAAATAAGAGTATGTATAGTTTTACCTCCGGTGCTAGTCCTTATTTAACTATAAAAATGAATATGAAAGATAAAATATCTCCTATAGCTTATATTAAGAATGTGTTACAGGAGCTGTAATCTGTTTTAATGCACAAAATTTTAGTGTATAATATATTCACTAGAAGTAAATATATTTAATATTTAAAAGTAGGTGCATAAAATGATTAAAAAAGTTATAAGCATAGCACTTTTATTTATGTCAACAATGGTTTTTGTAAGTGGGTGTGGTGCTGTTACAGATAAATCAACTTCTGGTGACTACGTTGTAAAGGTCAATGGAGTTGATGTTTATAAAAGTGAATTTATGATTTATCTCAATGAGGCTAAAATAAATTTTGAGTCTATCGGTGGCGTTGATATATGGGAAACCGATTTTGAGGGTACTACAGCCGAGGAGGTTGCGAAAAATAGTGCAATTAAAGCTATTGAGCTTGTAAAGGTATCTAATCAAAAGGCTGATGAGTTAGGTATTACCCTTGATGATAGCGAAAAGGAAACTGCCAACAAAGAGGCTGAAATTGAGTATAAATCACTTGGTGATTATGCTAGTAAGAATGACATAACTCTTGAAGATGTTGAGAAAGTTATGCAGGATAAAATGCTTTATACAAAGGTTTATCAAAATGTTACAAGCGACTTTGAAATAAGCGATGCTGACTTTAATGCTTATTATGATAGTGTTAAAGATGAGCTTATGGACTACTACACAGAGTATATGCTTAGAAGTATATATGTAACAGGGTATACAAAAGCTTTAGAAGTTGTGGAAAAGTATAATAACGGTACTTCTTTTGACCAGCTTTTTGATGAGTACGAGGAGCAAGAGGGTATTGCAAATGAACCTGAAATGTCATATAAAGGTGACTTGGAAAATTATTTCGGCTTAGAGTTTGATGTTCAGGTTGGAAATATATCAAGTATACTTGAGGGCGATGACGGTTATTATATAATAAAGGTTGAAGATGTAAAGAGTGCTTCTGAAGATGAAGTTATAGAAAATGCCAGAGAAGTTTATACATCAAATAAAAAAGAACAGCTTTTCAATGACGAGTACACAAAGTGGTCTGAATATATAAAAGTTGAAAAGAATGAAGAAGTTTTTAACTCAATACAGGTTAGATAAAAAAAAGCAGTGTCTATTTAGGCACTGCTTTTTTTGATACATAGATTAAAATTAGATATAGTATGATTTGGAAGGGTATGTATTTTATTTATTGTATTATATTTTTAATATGGTTAGTAATACAATAATTAAAATTTTGTTATTTATAAAAAACGAATAGGCTATATATAAGCTAGAGTTTATGCTGGTTGTAGGTAAAATTTTTTAGAAAAGCAAAAATAGAAACACATAAATAGTTTATGAAATTCTAAATTGAGATGTAAATATAATATAGTGTTTATACAAAAATATAGAAAACAAGAAAAAGTAGTGTAGAGAACTACAACAATAAACCACCCGCTAAAGGGGTGGTTTTAAATTTTAATCCATATTGCTTTCTAATGGTCTAAACATTTCGCTATCTATGTGTTTTTTAGCTTTTTTATAGTTTTCAGTAGCTTGTTTGTGGAATATAAGCTGTGAATGTATACTTTCTTTGCCACGACGGTCTATTCTTTCGTATGTTCCGTCAGGTTTTTGAACTCTAGCTTTTACTGTATCGCTTAAAGTTATTTTTAAAGTTTCTTTTATTCTTTCTTTAAGGCTTTCTTCCTCTATTGGGAAAGCTGTTTCAACACGTTTATCAAGATTTCTAGGCATTAAATCTGCACTGGAAAGGAATATTTTTTCGTTTCCGTCGTCGTGGAAATAATATATTCTGCTATGCTCAAGGAAACGGTCAACTATACTAATTACTCGTATATTTTCGCTAACTCCTTTTATGCCAGACTTAAGACAGCAAATACCCCTAACTATAAGATTTATTTTAACTCCGGCCATTGAGGCATTATAAAGGGCGTCTATCATTTCTTTATCAACGAGAGAGTTCATTTTTGCTGTTATCTCTGCGTAGCGACCTTGTTTTGCTATATTAGTTTCGTTTTCTATCCATTGTAAAAATGTTTGTCTTAATGATGTTGGTGCAACAGATATTTTTTTCCATTGTGGAGGCTTAGAGTAGCCTGTAAGCACGTTGAAAAGGGCAGAAACATCTGTGCCGAAACTTTCTTTTGCTGTGAAAAATCCGTAGTCTGTATATAATTTTGCTGTGCTATCGTTATAGTTTCCTGTTGCCATATGGACATATCGTTTTATACCGTCTTCTTCTTGGCGAACTACAAGACATATTTTACAATGAGTTTTTAATCCAACAAGACCGTATATAACGTGACAGCCGGCTTTTTCTAATTTTTTAGCCCATATAATATTGTTTTCCTCATCAAATCTAGCTTTAAGCTCAACTAAAACTGTTACTTGTTTTCCGTTTTCGGCTGCCTGTATCAATGCTCCTACAATAGGGGAGTTTCCGCTAACACGATACAATGTTTGCTTTATGGCTAAAACATTAGGGTCTTTTGATGCCTCCTGAACGTACTTAACTACACAGTCGAAACTTTCGTAAGGGTGATGGACTAATATATCATTCTCTTTTATGGCTTCAAATATATTTTTGTCTAAAAATTCAGGCACAGGCTGTGGTGATAGAACTTCATCTCTAAGATGGTCAAAGCCTTTTATGGAGCTAAATTTTGACCATACAGTAAAGTCTATGTAGCCTGTACTTTCGTATATATCGCCACCGTCAAGGTCAAGCATAGCAAGTAAGAAGTCTTTTATTTCCTTATCCATATTTTTCTCTATTTCAAGCCTTACAGGGTCGCCCCATTTTCTCTTTTTAATAGATTTTTCTATTTCTGAAAGAAGGTCGTCTGTATCTTCCTCATCTATTGTAAGGTCAGAGTTTCGTGTTATTCTGAAGTAGCTTAGACTTTTAACGTCACAGCCCTCAAAAAGATTTTCTACAAACATTGATATAATATCTTCAAGCATTATAAATTCTCGTGAATCTGATGAGCTAGGAAGCTCTGTAACCCTGCTTACAACAGTTGGTACTTGCATTATGGCATATACCTTTTCATCATCTTTTATTATCTGCATTATAAGGTTAAGTGACTTATTAGGCAGAAGTGGGAAAGGTCTACTTTGGTCTATTGCCATAGGTGTAAGTATTGGGTATAGTGTTGAATCAAAGTATTCTTTTAAAAATTTAATCTGTTCTTTTGAAAGTTCTTTTGGTTTTAAAAACCTAACTCCTTCTTTTTCTAAGGCAGGGAGAAGTGAACGCATAAGACAGCTATTTTGTTTTGCGTACATCTCGTGAGCTTTTTCAGATATTTTTTCTAACTGTTCGCTAGGTGTAAGACCGGCAATATCTTTTTTATTGTAGCCTACATCAACCTTGTCAAGAAGTCCTGAAACACGAACCATAAAAAACTCGTCTAGGTTTGATGCTGTAATTGCAAGAAATTTAAATCTTTCTAAAAGTGGGTTTGTCTTGTCGTAAGCCTCCTCAAGAACTCTCTCATTAAACATAAGCCAACTAAGCTCTCTATTTACATAGTAATCTTTGTTATCTAAATCCATTTACATCACTCTTTTCTTTTTAATAACTGCTTTCATACCGAATACTTCCTCAAAATATTTGCTTTTGTTTTCAAAAGACCATTCTTCAATTTTTGTATTTTTTAAAGTTGAAATACCTATTATAAGGGTATTATCTTTAATTTTTACGTTTATATTATCAAATTTTTTAATATGACCTTTATCAAGAGCCTCTCCTATTCTTAGTATGGCTGTAAGTTTTGAAACTCGTATTCTATCCTCATAGCTAAGGCGATTAAAGTTATATTCGGTCATACGAGGAGTTTGGGAGCTATGATACTTTGTAGCATTGGCTATTATCTCCATATCGTGGCTACTAAGGCCTACAATATCAGAGCTTCTGACAATATCGTAGGAGTGTTCGTGGTGGTTTACTATATTTACATATTTTCCTACGTCGTGAGTTATGGCTGCCACACGAAGTAAAAGTCTATCTTTTTTGCTAAGGCCGTGATAATTTTTCATCTTATCAAATATGGCAAGAGAATATTTTTCCACAAGACTTGCGTGTCCCTCGTCAAAGTTATATCTTTTTGCCATAGTTTTTGCACTTGTTATTGTGTTTTCCGTAAACTCTTTATTAAATTCTTCTGCTTCTTCAGGTTTTAAAAGGTCGAAAAGAAGAGCGTCATTTACAAAAACATATGGAAGAATAATTTTCTTTGCTTTTGTATAGCTTAAAAGCATTGAGTTTATACTCATAGAATATTTTAAAAGTTCAGCATTTTCTTCAGATACGTTGTAATCCTCCATAATTTGCTCGAAAGATTTTTGTTCTATTTCGTTGTATAGGTTGTTAAAGTCCTCAACGTATATATAATCTATGTTTTCAGTAAGTTTTTGAGCATTACAAAGTTTTGCTATTATAGGTACTTGTCTACCACTGGCGATAAAGTGTTTTAACTCACCTTTAGGAAGTACAGTTGAAAATACCTCGTTAAAACTTCTTAAATAATCTTCTATTACTATTTTGTACTGCTCTTTGAAATCCTGCATAGATGTAAACATTTTGGACATTCTAAGGCTACCTATTTTTATATTTGTTGTAAAAGGTATTCTTTTGTTGTCTATAAAGGATACACCTAAGTTACCTATACCGGAGTATATCATAAGTGCTGGGTTTTTGTAGGTTTTATACTCGGTAAGACGACGCATTATCTCTTTATATATTATTGTTTTTTCCTGAGAATCGTCTAAAACTTCTACATTAAGCCCTGTTCTAAGTTTGATTTGGTCTATAATATAGTCCTTGTTTTGAGCCTCTCTTACAGCTGTTGTAGCTATAGTTTTTATATTCTTTACATTGTATTCTGATGAGGCTTTTTTAAATTTATTTAATATTTCACAGGCTTTATTTATTTTTTCAAAACTAATTCTGCCTGTAGTAAACGTGTCTTTTCCTAAACTTATAGGATATTCAAGTTCTTGAAGTATCTCTATTTTTCCGTTAGAGCATTGCCCTGTACACATTGTAAGGGAATTTGAACCTATATCTATGACTGATGCAATTTTGAACTTCTTATTCATATAATCTCCCCTAAAAATTTAGTATTTTATATATATAATTATAGAATATAAATCCTAAAGTGTCATTAACTTTTACCTATATTTTACAATGATATAAACAAAAAAAGACTGCAAGAGTGTATCTTAACAGCCTTTTTTATTATTATCTTGTAGGTGTAGGAGCAATACTGTTGCCATTTTCTATCATTGAATTGCTTGAGCCACTAATAGGGTTATCATTAGAATTTCTTATTACATTGTTATAACCAGCGTTGTTATTGTCGTTTAAAGAATTGTTGTCGTTTGTAGTGTTATTGTCTGTAGCTCCGTCGCTGTCATCGATATAATCGTGGTAATATCCAGATGTATAATCTCTATCGCCTGTGGCATCATCTACTGCATTTTCTACACCGTCAGTAACATCATCTATTGCATCACCAACACCGTCAGTAACGTCATTGACAGCGTTACCTAAGTCATTGCCGGCATCATTACCTGCATCACTATTACAACCTGAGAATATGAAAAGACAAGATAATGTTAATGCTAATATTTTATATTTCATTGTGTTTCCTCCTTCTTAAAAAGAGATTTTATACAATGTTATTATTTATAGATTATTCTTAAAAATACTGGTATTATACTGCTATTATATATAAAATTTGGAATTTTTGAATAAATTTTTGGTATTTGTTATTAGTGACATACGGCATTAAAGTTGTTAAAATTTAAGTATATCAATTAGAGGGGGATTGGATATGGAGTTTTTACGTTCTAGTGGTGTTCTTGTACACCCAACAAGTTTTCCGTCACCATACGGAATAGGAGATTTAGGTGAGGGGTGTTATAAATTTATTGACTTTTTAGATAGGGCAGGTCAGACACTTTGGCAGGTTCTTCCTTTAGGACCTACAAGTTTTGGGGACTCTCCTTATCAGAGCTTTTCATCATTTGCAGGGAATATACTACTTATAAGTCCGGAGGTGCTTATAAAAAAAGGGCTTCTTTCTGAAGATATAAGATACAGTATTCCTAGTGATTTTTCTGATACAAGTATTAGTTATGGTGAAGTTATAAAATATAAGACTGGCTTATATAAAAAAGCTTTTGAAAACTTTAAAAATTTAGAGGATAAAGAGATTAAGGCTAAGTTTAAAAAGTTTTGTGATGATAATAAAAGTTGGCTTGATGACTATGCTCTTTTCGTTTCTTTAAAAGATTATTTTATAGATAAGAGAAAAAATGAGTATGAGTCACAGGAGTTTAAAGATTTTTGTAAGAAAACAGAGGGGCGAGTTAATTCTGATTTACAAAAGGATTATTACTATGGAGCAGTTTGGAGTACTTGGGGTGATGACCTTGTAAAAAGAAAACCTTCTGAGCTTAAAAAATGGGAAGATAAACTTTCTGATAACGTACTTTATTATAAATTTTTACAGTTTGAGTTTTTTGAACAGTGGTTTGAGGCTAAAAAGTATGCTAATGATAAAGGTATAAGTATAATTGGGGATATACCTATTTTTGTTGCCTATGATAGTGCTGATGTTTGGGCAAATCCTAAAAATTATTATATGGATAGTGATGGTTTCCCAACTGTTGTTGCAGGAGTTCCACCGGATTATTTTTCGGCTACAGGTCAGCTTTGGGGTAATCCACTTTACAATTGGAGTGTACATAAATCTAATGGCTATAAATGGTGGATTTCTAGGATAGAGTCTGTTTTATCTATGGTTGATATTATCCGCATAGACCACTTTAGAGGTTTTGAAAGTTTTTGGGAAGTTCCTTTTGGTGAGGAAACAGCTATTAATGGCAAATGGGTTAAAGGTCCTAATGTTTCGCTTTTTAATGCAATAAAGAAAAAACTTGGCAATTTACCTATTATAGCTGAGGACTTAGGTATAATAACTGATGAGGTTAGAGATTTAAGGGATAATTTAGGTTTTCCAGGTATGAAAGTTCTTCAGTTTGCTTTTGATGAGTCTAAAAACAATGAGCATTTGCCACATAATTACGATAAAAATTGTGTCGCTTATACAGGCACTCACGATAATGATACAGCAGTAGGCTGGTACACAAATGCTAGTGAAAGTGAAAAAGATAAGGCTAGAAGATATATGAATGTAAGTGGTGATGATATTGCTTGGAATTTAATAAGACTTGCTATGTCATCAACAGCTGTGTTCTCTATATTCCCACTTCAGGATATTATGGGGCTTGGAGATTTTGCTAGAATGAATACACCGTCTGTTGCTGAGGGTAATTGGCAATGGAGATATACAGATGATATGCTTAAAAATGAATATGCAGAGGGTCTTTTATACTTTACAGAACTTTTTGCTAGAAAGACATCTGATGAGGATATTGAGGATTAAAGTTTTATGCCACCGACAAAAGTCGGTGGTTTTTTTGTGGTCTAATAGGATATAGGTAAAAATTCTTATATAAAAGTAAAAACCTCCTATGGTAGAATTAGTTCGGCAACCAAAAATAAAATTATAGGAGGTTTTTTATTAAATAGATAAACAGAGATGTAAATACTATATAGTATTTACGCCAAAATATAATATACAAGAAATAGGAGTGTAATTGTCATACCATTTGCCTATTAGAGGCTTATAATAATAAAAAATATAAGAGATTAAGTAAACCATCTTTTTAGTCGGTGGTTTTTTATGTGAATTTAATGGTTTTAGTATAAAGATTAATATAAAAATTAAGATATATAATTTTAGGGATTAATATGGGGATTAATATATGGAAGATTTAAGATAAATATTATTAAAAAATAATATGTGTTTGTTTTGGTAAGTGAGAGAGGAATGAAAAAGATGAGTTGTTCTAATTAAGTTTGGGTGGGATAATAAAGAGGGAGTGGTTTAGGTTGCGATTAATGATAGTATAGAAATATTTAGTGTTTGTTTTGGTAAGTGCAGGGTGAATGAAAAAGATGAGTTGTTCTAATTAAGTTAGATTGGGATAATAAAAGTTTGGTGGTTTAAGTTGTGGTAAATAATAGTATAAAAATGTGTAATGTTTATTGTGGCAAGTAAGAGGGGAAAGGTAAAGGGGGTTAAACTTAGTCAAGTTTATAATAGAGGAGTTGGGTTTTGAATTTAATTGTATAAGGAATAAAAAATTTTTGATTTATTAAATTTTAATACTTATTTAGATTTAAATGAAAATAAATAGGTTATAAGGTTATTATTATTTTAAATAAAAAAGATGTAAGGCTATAGCCCTACATCTTTAATTTTAATCAACAGTACTAAATCTATTTATAAGTTGAGTTTTTAAGTTTTCTAATTTTTCTGAAAGGTCAACAGGAACGATTTCAGGGTTTTTAAGTCTTCTGTGTTCGTCCCATAAAGTTTCAAGCTCTTTTTCGCAATACTTTCTTATATCCATAGTTTTTGGTGATTCGTATACACACTCACCATTTAAGAAAATAGGCACTAAAAGCTCACGAACTTCATATTCTCCAGCCATAAGCTTCATTTTTTTCCACTTTGCATTTGGGTCTGTAAGCTCTAAAGGTTCGTTTGTATTTATTGTTTCGTCATCAAGTGTTATAAGGTCAGCTTTTATTTTTCCTGTTTTTTTGTCGTATATACGGAATATCTTTTTAATTCCAGGGTTTGTTACCTTAGCTGGATTATTTGAAAGTTTTATTTTTGGTATAAACTCTCCGTTTTCGTCAGTTTCGGCAGAAAGTTTATAAACACCACCGAAAGAAGGGCAATCATCACTTGTTATAAGTTTTGTACCTACTCCCCAAAGATGTATTTCTGCATTTTGTGACTTAAGGCTTGTTATAAGGTTTTCGTCAAGGTCGCTTGAGGCACTTATAACTGCGTCTTTAAATCCGGCTTCATCAAGCATATGTCTTGCTTTTTTTGAAAGATAGGCAAGGTCGCCACTGTCAAGTCGTATACCATAATTTTTAAGTTCGATACCTTTTTCTCTCATTTCTGTGAATACTTTTATAGCATTAGGAATACCAGATTCTAATGTGTTGTAAGTATCTACAAGAAGTGTACAAGCATTAGGGAAAAGCTCGGCATATTTTCTGAAAGCTGTAAGCTCGTCAGGGAAACTCATAACCCAGCTGTGAGCGTGAGTACCCTTTACTGGAATATCGAAAAGTTTTCCGGCTAATACGTTACTTGTACCTACACAACCACCTATAACGGCAGCTCTAGCACCGTATGTACCAGCGTCAGGACCCTGTGCACGTCTTAATCCGAACTCTAAAACTGGGTCACCTTCTGATGCCCAAACAACTCTAGCTGATTTTGTAGCTATAAGACTTTGGTGGTTTATTATATTTAAAATTGCTGTTTCTATAAGCTGAGCCTCAACAATAGGGGCTTTTATACGCATAAGAGGTTCGTGTGGGAATACAACAGTACCCTCTGGTATGGCATATATATCCCCTGAAAATTTAAAGTTTTCAAGGTAAGTTATAAACTCATCATTAAATATATTAAGACTTTTTAAATAGTCAATATCTTCTTTAGAAAATTTAAGATTTTTAATATAATCTATTGCCTGTTCTAATCCTGCCACTATGGCAAAACCATTTCCACTAGGATTTTTTCTGTAGAAAAGGTCAAAAACAACTGTTTTTTTGGAAAGACCTGTAAAGCAGTATCCCTGCATCATTGTAAGCTCGTATAAGTCTGTTAGCAGGGACATTTCGTTAAAATTCATAATATACGCTTCCTTTCGCATTAGACATTAAAAGTGGTTAAGTTCTGATTATATTTAGAAATATTATACACAATAATAGTTACAAATTCAATTTAATTTTCCAAAAGTTCTTTACAAAATTAAGTGTTTACTGTATAATACCACTCATTAGTACTATTTTTTTAAATATAGATTAAAAAACACAGAGATGGGGACAGTAATATTTTATTGAAAGTCTTAGCGAGTCGATGATGGTGCAAGTTCGATACGAGTAGATATTTTATGAAAATCACCCCTAAGTGGCAGAGTGAACGGATATTTTTCCTACTAGCTTTTGACGGTAAGCCTCCGTTATAGGTATTTTGAGAGGTTGTTTTTATTAAAAACAGCAATTCAGGTGGTAACGCGATACCTTCGTCCTGTTATATTCAGGTCGAAGGTTTTTTTATTTTTATCTGTATTTAAATATATTTTTAATATTTGGGAGGAAAGATTATGTACGATAAGGTTTCAACAAATCTTGAGTTCGTAGACAGAGAGCTTGAGATAATGAAATTCTGGAAAGAAAACAGAATTGCTGACAAATGTGTAGAAATAAGAGAGGGACGTCCACAGTTCACATTTTATGATGGACCACCGACAGCTAACGGTAAACCACATATAGGACACATTATAACAAGAGCTGTTAAAGATATTATCCCACGTTACAAAACTATGAAGGGATACGAAGTTTTCAGAAAGGCTGGTTGGGATACTCACGGTCTTCCTGTTGAGCTTGAAGTTGAAAAAATGCTCGGTATAAGTGGTAAACCTCAGATTGAGGACTACGGTGTTGAGCCTTTCATACAGAAGTGTAAAGAAAGTGTTTGGAAATACGAAACAGAATGGCGTGAAATGAGTGACCGTGTTGGTTACTGGGCTGATATGGACCACCCTTATGTAACATACCACAATGATTATATTGAGTCTGTATGGTGGGCTCTTAGACAGATTTGGGACAAAGGTCTTATATATAAAGGTCACAAAATCGTTCCTTACTGCCCACGTTGTGGAACTGCTCTTTCAAGCCACGAAGTTGCACAGGGATACAAAGATGTTAAGGAAACATCAGCTATTGCTAAGTTTGCTGTTAGAGGAGAAGAAAACACATATATCCTCGCTTGGACAACTACTCCTTGGACACTTCCTTCAAACGTTGGTCTTTGTATGAATCCTTCTGAAACTTATGTAAAAGTTAAATCAGGTGATGAATACTACATTCTTGCTGAGGCTCTCGTAAAGAAAGTTTTAGGCGAAGAAGCTGAGTATGAAGTAGTTGAAAGTAAAAAAGGTGACGACTACAAAGGTCTTAGATATATGCCATTATTCGACTTTGTCGCTGATGATGACAACGCATTTAAAGTTGTTACAGACAACTACGTAACACTTACAGACGGTACAGGTGTTGTTCATATTGCACCTTCATTCGGTGAAGATGATGCTCGTGTTGGTCGTGCTAACGGTCTTCCATTCCGTCAGTACGTTGACGCACAGGGTAACTTTACAAAAGAGGTTACACCTTGGGTTGGTAAATTCGTTAAAGACGGTGACAAAGACGTTCTTAAATATTTAAAAGAAAACGGAACTCTTTTTGCAGAGCTTCCATTTGAACATAGCTATCCTTTCTGTTGGAGATGTGATACACCACTTCTCTACTACGCAAGAGATACTTGGTTCATAGAAATGACAAAGGTTCGTGACAGACTTGTTGCAAACAACAGAACTGTAAACTGGTTACCAGAAAACATTAAAGAAGGTCGTTTCGGAAACTTCCTTGAAAATGTTATTGACTGGGGTCTTTCACGTGAGAGATACTGGGGTACTCCACTTCCTATTTGGGAATGTGAGTGTGGTCATAGACACTTAATCGGAAGCATTGAAGAGCTTAAGAGTATGAGTGATGACTGCCCAGAGGATATCGAGCTTCACAAACCATTTATTGATGAAGTACACATTAAGTGTTCTGAGTGTGGTAAGAAGATGACAAGAGTTACAGAGGTTATTGACTGTTGGTTTGACTCAGGAAGTATGCCTTTTGCTCAGCACCACTACCCATTTGAAAACAAAGATGAGTTTGAGAAAAACTACCCAGCTCAGTTCATAAGTGAGGCTGTTGACCAGACAAGAGGTTGGTTCTACACACTTATGGCTATTTCAACACTTATATTTGACAAAGCTCCATTTGAAAACTGTATCGTTATGGGACACGTTCAGGATAAGAATGGTCAGAAAATGAGTAAACACAAAGGAAATGTTGTTGACCCTTGGACTGTATTAAATAAACAGGGTGCAGATGCTGTAAGATGGTACTTCTACACTAACTCAGCTCCTTGGTTACCAAGCCGTTTCTATGATGAGGCTGTAAGCGAAGGTCAGAGAAAATTTATGGGTACACTTTGGAACACATACGCTTTCTATGTTCTCTACGCTAATATAGATAACTTTAATCCAAAGGACTATACTTTAGATTATGAAAAACTTGCTCCTATGGATAAATGGATACTTTCAAAACTTCAGACACTTATTAAAACAGTTGATGAAGGTCTTGAAAATTACAGAATTACAGAGCCAGCAAGAGCTATACAGGATTTTGTAGATGAGCTTTCAAACTGGTATGTAAGAAGAAGTCGTGAGCGTTTCTGGGGTAAAGATATGCCACAGGATAAAGTTAACGCTTATATGACACTTTATACTGTTCTTGAAACAGTTATAAAACTTGCTGCTCCATTTACACCATTTATAGCAGAGGAAATATACAGAAACCTTGTATTAAATTCATACAGTGATGCACCTGAAAGTGTTCACCTTTGTGACTTCCCTGTTGTAAAAGAAGAATGGATAGATAAAGAGCTTGAGGAAAATATGGACGAAGTTCTTAATATCGTTATCCTTGGTCGTGCAGGAAGAAACAACGCTAACATCAAAAACAGACAGCCAATGGGTCAGATGTTTGTTAAAGCTCCTAAGGTTCTTCCAGAAATGTTTAAAGAAATCGTTTCTGAAGAACTTAATGTTAAAGAGGTTGTATTCTCTGATGACGTTTCAAGCTTTACAACATACAAATTTAAACCACAGCTTAGAACATTAGGGCCAAAATACGGTAAACTTGTACCAAAAATCGGTGCTTACCTTGCTGAGGTTGACGGAACAGCAGTTATGAACGAGCTTAAAGCTAATGGTGTTGTTAAATTCAACCTTGAGGGAACTGATGTAGAGCTTGCTGAAAGCGACCTTTTAATTGAAACAGCTGAAAAAGGTGGTTTCGTTACTGAAGAGGGTAATGGAATAACTGTTGTTATAGACACTAACCTTACACCAGAACTTATAGAAGAAGGTTTCGTTCGTGAGGTAGTAAGCAAAATCCAGACAATGCGTAAAGAAGCTGACTTTGAAGTTATGGATAGAATCAAAGTTGGATACGTTGGCAGTGACGTTGTTAAAGGTGTTATTGAAAGAAATGCCGAAGAAATCAAAAATGACGTTTTAGCTGATGAAGTATCTGAAGGTGTATTAGATGGATTTAGCAAAGAATGGAATATAAATGGCGAGAAGGTAACTATCGCTGTTGAAAAAAATTAATATGATTTTTTAATGCGAACATTTTTTGTTCGCATTTTTTTATATAAAGAATTAAACCACACTTTTATAAATATAATTGTAAGACGGTATATTTTGAAAAGGGGTGGTTATAATGGGTATGGACAAAACTTCATATAAAAATTTTGTGTTAAAAAATGGTATATCACTTACGGCAGGGCTTATAGCTTTCTCTGTTCTTTTAACTTCCGGTGGAACTAAGTTAGATTTTTATAAGGGAGGTCAAATTATAAATGCACCTTTTTCTAATGGAAATGTTGTAGGTAAAGATGATATAGAAATAAATGAAGTTACAGAGGAGTTAAAAATGCCTAAAGATATTCCTAGTAGCTTTGAATCTTTAAAAAGTGCATACTATACGGTTGACAAGAGAACAGAGCTTTTGCCTACTGATATTGATGTTGAAAAGTTTGAAAATATGGAGCTTTCAATAGATAATAGCATAAGTGGGCCTAAAATACTTATATTTCATACACATTCAAATGAGGGCTATGCTGACAGCGACGGAACTTTGGAAGACGGAATTTGGGGAGTTGGCGAGGAATTAAAAAATCATCTTGAGGATATGCTAGGTGTAGAGGTTATGCACGATACAGGCCGGTATGATATAGTTAATGGAAAAGGACAGGTTCTAGGTGCGTATGAGAGAATGGAGCCATCTATACAAAAGATACTTGATGAAAATCCATCTATACAAATGGTTATAGATATGCACAGAGATGGTGTTGCTGAGGGCACAAGGCTTGTTACGGAAATTGACGGTAAAAAGTGTGCTAAAATTATGTTTTTTAATGGCATATGTAGGCTTAATGAAGGTGGTACTCTTAAAAATCTTACTTATCTACCTAATCCATATATAGAGGAAAATCTTGCACTTAGCTTTAAACTACAGAGTATTGCCAGTAATTACAATGGTCTTACAAGAAAGATATATATAAATGCTTATAGATATAGTCTTCATATGAAACCTTTGTCAATGCTTGTAGAGGTTGGAGCTCAGACTAATACTAAGGAGGAGGCAAAAAACTCTATGCTTTACCTTGCAAAATCCATAAGTCAAGTTATTACCATAAAATAAGACTATTGTATATATTAACCATATATTAGACAAGTTTATATTTTTTTCGTATAATTAAAATATATTATTATGAAAGTGAGATGATTTTTAATGCCTACAGGTAAAGAGCCTAAGGGTAATGACACGAGAACCCTTATGTCGTTTATAATAATGGCAGTAATTTTTACATCTGTAATCAACATTTTTATGGCTGCTTCCACATCAAGACACTCTCAAGAAATAAGTTATACACAGTTTCTTGAAATGCTTGAGGACAAAAAGGTTGATACTGTTGAAAGACAGGTGGACAGGCTTATTGTCACAGAAAAGCAGGAAGATAGTGAACAGGTTGGTCTTTATTCAAAACCTAATACTTATATAGTTGGTATGGTTGACGACCCAGAGCTTACAGATAGAATTATTGAGGCTGGTGCTAATCAGTATTCAAATGTTGAAAATAATTCTGTTATATATGAGTTTATGGTTTCTTGGGTGCTTCCAAGTATACTTATATACGCTGTTGTAACACTTCTTATGCGTTCTTTTGCAAAGAGAATGGGTGGAGGCGGTGGCCCTATGAGTTTTGGTAAAAATACTGCTAAAATCTATGCTCAGAAAGAAACTGGTGTTACATTTGCTGATGTTGCTGGTCAGGAAGAGGCGAAAGAGTCCTTAAATGAGATTGTAGACTTTCTTCATCAGCCGGACAAGTACAATGCTATTGGTGCTAAACTTCCTAAAGGTGCGTTACTTGTAGGACCTCCAGGAACAGGTAAAACACTTCTTGCTAAGGCTGTTGCTGGTGAGGCAAATGTACCTTTCTATTCTCTTTCAGGTTCAGACTTTGTTGAGATGTTTGTTGGTGTAGGTGCGTCAAGAGTTAGGGACCTTTTCAAACAGGCTGTTGAAAATGCTCCTTGTATCGTTTTCATTGATGAGATTGACGCCATAGGTAAGAGTAGAGATAATCAAATTGGTGGAAATGATGAGAGAGAACAGACACTTAATCAGCTTTTAGCAGAGATGGACGGCTTCGATTCATCTAAAGGTGTTGTAATACTTGGTGCTACAAATAGACCGGAAGTTTTAGACAAGGCTCTTTTAAGACCAGGCCGTTTTGATAGACGTGTTATAGTTGAAAAACCTGACCTTAAAGGTAGAAAATCTATACTTGAGGTACACGTTAAGAGTGTTAAGTTAAGTGATGATGTTGACCTTGATGCTATTGCTCTTGCTACAAGTGGTTGTGCCGGTGCTGACCTTGCCAATATCGTAAATGAGGCTGCTCTTAGAGCTGTAAGGCTTGGTAGAGATAAAGTTAATCAAGGTGACTTTATGGAGGCTATAGAGGTTATAATCGCCGGTAAGGAGAAGAAAGACCGCATACTTACGGAGAAGGAAAAAGAGATTGTTTCTTATCACGAAGTGGGACACGCTCTTGCTGCTGCTTTACAGAAAAATACAATGCCTGTACAGAAGATTACTATTGTTCCTAGAACAATGGGCTCTCTTGGATATACAATGCAGATGCCGGAAGAAGAAAAATATCTTATGAGCAAAGAGGAAATGCTTGAGCAGATAACAACTTTACTTGCTGGTCGTTCTGCTGAGGAAGTTATTTTTAATATATGCACAACAGGTGCTTCAAACGATATTGAGAGAGCAACAGCTATGGCTAGAGCTATGGTTGCCCAGTATGGTATGAGCGATAAATTCGATATGATGGGGCTTGAAAGTATTCAGAATAGATACCTTGATGGTAGAAATGTTAGAAATTGTGCCGAAGTTACATCAGCTGAGGTGGATAGCGAAGTTCTTAAGATTATAACAGAGTGCCACAAGAAAGCTGTTGATATACTTAAAAATAATGAAGATGCACTTCATAGAATAGCTAAATTCCTTATCGAGAAAGAAACTATAACAGGTAAAGAGTTTATGGATATATTAAACGAGGGTAAGGAAGAGGAAGTTGAGCCGGAAGTAGAGGCTTGATAAATAATTAGGACTGATTTTAATCAGTCCTTTTTTGTTGTTGAATAGGATAGGTATAAACTAAAGGCTGTGATGGTGGTAGGTTAAAATTCTTATATAAAAGTAAAAAACTCTTATAATATAATTGGTATGGTAAGCAAAAATAAAGTTATAGGAAATTTTGCTATGAAAGATACGAATAGTTTATACCATTCTAAATTGAGATGTAAATATCATATATTATTTTGATTAAAATATAGGAGATAGCAAACAGTAGTGTAATAGTCAGATGAATTTAAATAAATAAGACTGATTTTAATAAATGTTTTTGTTTAAAAATAGGCTAGATATAATCACCGGCTATGCTGATGTTAGATAAAAAACTTATATGATAGAATATAATTGGTATGGTAAAAAAATAAAATTATAGATTATTTTGCTGTGAAAGATATGAATAATTTATGCTATTCTAAATTGAGATATAAATATCATATATTATTTGTAGCAAAATATAGGAGATAAGAAAAAGTGGTGTAATTTTAAGACGACTTTAAATAATTAGGACTGATTTTAATAAATGTTTTTTGTTTTAAAATATGCTAGATGTAAATCACCGGCTATGCTGTTTGTAGTTAAAACCTCATATAATATAATTTGTCTAGCAAGTAAAAATAAAGTTACAGAGGATTTTGTTATGAAACACATAAATAGTTTATGCCGTTATAAGTGGGGATATAAATATCATATAGTATTTGAACTAAAATATAGGAAATAAGAAATAGTGGTATAATTGTAATGCTATTTAGTACCTTTTTAGAGGTTTATAACAAGAAAAAAGCCTTATAATGGTTTTAATTAGTCCTTTTTTGTTTAAAAATAGGATAGATGTAAGTCGCTGGTTATGTTAGCAGTAGTTAAAATCTCATATAATAGAATATAATTGGTATGGCAAGTAAAATAAAGCTATAGGAAATTTTGTTATTAAAGATATGAATAATTTATACCATTCTAAATTTAGGTATAAATATCATATATTATTTTGATTAAAATATATAAGATAAGAAACAGTAGTGTATTGTAAGATGATTTTAAATAAATAAGATTGATTTTAATAAATGTTTTTGTTTAAAAATATGCTAGATATAATCACCGGCTATGCTGATGTTGAATAAAAAACTTATATGATAGAATATAATTGGTATGGTAAAAAAATAAAATTATAGATGATTTTGCTATGAAAGGTATGAATGGTTTATATCACTATAAATTGAGATATAAATATCATATAGTATTTACACCAAAATATAGTAGATATCAAACAGTGGTGTATTGTAAGACTATCTAGTGTTTATTTAGAAGTTTACAACAAGAAAAAGATATACAAGGGTTTTAGAAAACTATAGGTCCAACGGGTGGTTTTATTGGTGTAAAAATATATAAGTTTACTTATATAAATTTCATACTGTTTCAAATTAAATATGATTATATATTATTTAAGTATTTTTTGATATTAAATTTACTGTATAAATTGATTTAATAAATTTTTATTTACAAATATGATTTATTTCAAATAAAGTATTAGGTGTATTATATTTATATGAATTTAAAATTTATTTGTATAGTAT
>JADIMX010000065.1 GCA_017694425.1 Candidatus Fimicola merdigallinarum | reverse complement strand
GTTTTCTACTTAAACCCTAAAACATTTATTAACTCGTTTCACTCGTTAATGGGGAAAGAACTTTTATTTAAGTTTTTCAGAACGTACTTAACGCGTTATTATCGTTATATATAGTATAACATATGTTTTTTATTCACATTAGTTATCAACATGGTTATCCACAGTTATACACAAGTTATCCACAATTGTTAATAACATGAAAATAGCTACACACGTTGAAATTACTTATGTGTAGCTTGTCGAAAAAAACTTATCCACAGATTTATCAAAAAGACTTGACAAGGTTTTATCCACACTCTGGGTATAACTTAACTTCTATACGTGGATTTTCCTTATCTAAACCTACGTGCATATCACGTACTAAGACCCATCTATCGTCTACAAAGCATATATGCTCTAAACTATCCATAACTAATTTGTGCATATTATGACAATCTCTTCTTCGTAGGTCTGGAAAATAGAACGTTAATTCTGCGACTAACCATACTCCTTCTTGTTCCATTAAATATTTTTGTGATTTGACATCTTCTTCAACTGTTTTCCAAACTTGTTTCATGTATTCTTGACCTTTTTTCGTCATAAACCTTTTACCTTTTATAAACATATAGAGGTGGTTAACACTTACTGCTAACGGAATTGTAGTTGTAAAAACTTGATTTGGATATTTAGGTTTGACACGTTTTAAATCTTTTACTTCTTTTTTACTCATAAATCTCTCCCTATAAAATAGCCCTTAGAGGCGATATACGCCATTCTAAGGAGCTTTAAAGTTATTTTAATAGTTATTATCTTGTCTTTCGTGATTAACCTTATTTTTGCTTATATAAGCGTTATAAAGGTCATTAGCGTTATATCCTTTCTTATGTAACACGATTGATAATAGTTTTAATAAAAAATTAAGACCTGTATAATCTTTTTCTATGAACATATCAAGTGTTAATGAATCCATTATTCCTAATAATTCGTTCATTTCCATATCAATCATATCTGTATTTGTATCTACGTCTATGAACTCTATTTCATTATCGTTTGCTAAACTTAATAAGAAGTGAAGTACATCACAACCTTCTTCTAATATATGTTCTTTACCTTTATTCTTTTTCCACCATTTGAATGATTCGATTTCATTTATTAGCTCGAATAATTCTGTTTTAAGTGCTAGGTGCTTTTCTAAAGCTATATCTTTAGGTTCTATACCTAATCCACTTAATATCCTTTCATCTAATTCTCTTTGCATTTCTCTTATTTCATTGATTTGTTCTAAACTTAAAAATATGTTTTGCATACTCAATCTCCTTTATTATTTATACTCTTCTATTGTAACACCATTTACACTATTTGCCAATGCTCTTAGACCTAACTCGCAAGTTTGCATTATTGCACTTATCCCTGCACATACGGCAGGGTCTTTGTGGTGTCCTTTTACTTCTATTTTCATTTCTCCATCTGATTTGAATACTCTTATTTGCGTTTGTATTTTATCCATTTATATCTCCTTCATCTTTTTTGCATTTATTGTGTTTATCATTAGTGATAATACTGTGAATAATCCAGTATGACCTATTCCAGATGCTATTTCTACGTCTAAATCATTTAAATCTTCTACTTTCACATCACCACAAAGTTTACCATCGTCTCCTCTATTCATAGAGCAATCTATTATGATTTGACCATCGCTAAAATAGCTCTTATCAAAGTATTTAGCTTTACCTATTCCAGTAATAACTATATCTGCGTTTTTCATTTTCTCTCTTAGATTTTTAGTTCTTGAATGACATAATGTAACTGTTGCGTTTTCTTTAGTTAATATTACTTGAAGTGGCTTACCTATTAAATGACTTCTATTAACTATAACTACGTCTTTACCTTCTAGGTTAGTTAAATTTTGTAACATTATTATTACTCCAAGTGCAGTGCAAGGTATTAATGTTTTAAATGATTGTGTATTAAGATAACCTATTTGTGTAGTTCCTAATCCATCAACATCTTTATCTGGATCTATGTTATCAAGAACAACTCTTTCGTTTATATGACTTGGTAATGGAAGTTGTATTATTATTCCATCTGTATCTTTATCATTATTTAACTGATTTGTTATGTTTATTACATCTTCTTGTTTCGTATCAGAAGGAAGTAGTACGTGTTGTACTATTATTCCTAACTCTGCTCCTAGCTTTCTTTTATTTTTAACGTATGAATTCGATGCTATATCTCCTTCAACTTGTATTATCGCTAATTTAGGCGTTTTATTAAGCGAATCAACCACACGTATTAAATCCTCTTTTATTACATTTACTATTCTTTTAGATTCTATTATTTTCATATTACCACCCATAATATTCCCTTTCTCCATTGATTTGTTTCCATTCTTCTACGCCTACTCCAGAACATAACCCATCACTTCTGAATTTACACATTTTACATTTGAAGTAATCTGGTTTTGCAGGTATAGAGAATTTACCTTGTTTTATTTGTGCGAATAACTGTTGTACTACTTTTATTTGTTTATCTATATCTTGTATATATTCTTTTTTACCAACTTTACATACGAATTGGTTTCCATCTATTGATTCGAATATACGTTCTTTATACTTACCGTTTTTATCTGTATCTCCTAGATATATAAGTCTAAACGATTTAGGCATTTTACCATACTGTTCTTTTACTGCTTGTAAATATAATGCAGGTTGCAAATCAGTAGTAAGTTTTTTACCACTCATAACTTTACCTGTTTTCCAATCGACTATATGTAAATCTCCATTTTCATCTTCTTCTAATCTATCATAAGCTATTGTAACTTGTGGTAAATCTTTACCTATTGAAAAATTTATACGCTCTTCAAAAGCTATTGCTTTATTTACGAAAGTAGGTAATAGTTCTTTAAAGTTTCTATTACACTCATTAGCTCTATCCCAAAGTTTATTTACATCTTCATCTGGGTATTCCTCTTCTATTCTCGATATAATCCAATCAGTTTGACTATCAATATCTTTTAATTCTACATCATTACGTTGTATATGTTCGTATAAATCGTGTAAATCACTACCTAGACGTGCTAATACATTTTGACCTGGATCATTCCCGTCAATGACGTGTAGTTTAAAATAGTATGGACATGATTTGTAATCTTCTATTGAAGAACGTCTTATTACTTCTGGAATCTTTATTTTAGTTTTATCTGCACATTTATCACATTTCCATTTGTTCTTAGTTGCACATTCTTCACATAACGGTGTGTTGCATTTAACACATAATGTAGCATTAGACCAATCTAATTTTGTTCCACATTGTTTACAGTTCTTTTCCATATATAACCTCCTGCCGTTTGTCTTATTCCTCTTGTAACTTCATTTATGTGTTTTATTCCTGTTTTTTTAAGAGCGTCTAATTCTGATTCAAATATATTTATTAAATTTTCATTTTTATCATATTGCATAACTTTATATCTATCATTTCTTAAACCTGTATCATAAGCGTGTTTTATATTTTCAGAGCAAGATACCCATTCTAAATTATTTACATTATTGTTTAATTTATTTCCATCTTTATGATTTACTTGAGGTAAATTATTTGGATTTGGTATAAAATTTTCTGCAACTAATCTGTGTATTTGTTTGCAATATTTTTTTTGATTTTTGTATAACATTACTGTTTCATATCCATTTTTATTTTTTCTTGTTGATTTTTTTGTTGGTATATTTTTTAACATTCTTTTATTATTTATTGAGCAAAATATCTCTCCATTTGAACTTATTATATATTCTCCTTCAAATCCTTTAACCCACGTTAACTCTGTACCACAATAACATTTACTCATTTGTTACTCCTTCCTTTGTGTAATATTTGCAAAATTTTGCTCTTAATTGTCCTTTATCAAAAGCTGTATTTTCTTTTACAATACAATGTGCATAAACTGTACCAAATTTACAATTTGTGCACTTTCTAAAAAATTTATTACTTTGTATTCTTTTGTAATCCTCTTTAGCACTTAAATAATTCCACTCTTTTTTACTCATTTGTTACTCCTTTCTTGCTACCTTTAGCATTTGAGCACTTATAACTACAAAATCTTTTACGATTTGGCTTATCTTTTACTCTCATTTCTTTACCACATTCTTCGCATTTAACTGTTATCCACTCATGTACAGTTAATATTTTTGATACGTGTTTAGTAGAACATTTAGTAGAACAGAACTTTTGTTTTCTATTTCCTCCACTACGTTTTATTTCAAACTCTTTTCCACACATTTCACACGTTTTCTTTATAGGTGGTAATCTTCTTGATTTATGACCACATTCTTGGGAGCAGAATTTCTCTCTCCCAAATCTTTGCTCAAATTCTTTGCCACAATATTTACACTTAACCATTTAACTCAATCTCCCTCTTATTTATTTATCTCTTCAAACACTATTCTGTTCGGTAATATATCTTTACAAATATATGCACTCGAAAACGGTGGGTTTAAACTTGGTTTTTGGTCTTTATAATCTTTAAAATAAGACACTCTTTTATTTAAATACATTATCTCAAAATTGTTATTTTTAAACATATCAAACCTTGCTTTACTTTCAAATAACCCAACAATTCCTAGTAACATAGCAAAAGGCTTACCTATTTCAAACAATCTATATAATACTTGACCTTTCAAGGAATATGGTGGGTTACTTATTATGTAATCACATTCTTTTGGTTCTATTAAAAAGAAATTTTCTCCCTCATCTATGTGTGAATGTATTACATTATACCCTTTCTCTTTAAAATACTTCACATAATTACTCTCTTCCGTATCGAAAGGACACCATATCGTTGAACCTTTTTTTAAATATTTTTCTATTGGCTCTATCGCATATACTGGTGTGTAAAATTCATCATTTTTGCTACCTGCAACTATATCCATCTTCATTTTTTGTTTCCTCCATATTTTTTTTATTTTTCATTAAATCTTAAAAAGCATCTAATATGAAATTACCTAATGTATATGACATTATACATATCATAACTATTAGAATTGTTATTTCAATACCTAATTTATCTATAATAAATAAGCAACTAACTCCTATTGTTATTATAATTATCATTGCTATTAATCCAATTATAAATGCCATCATATTTCCATCAACTCCAAATCGTTTACAATTAAGTCATTACCACTTCTCTTACCTTTTGCAAGAAGTATATTACCTATTTGTACTTTTTCTTTTATATCTTGTTGAGACCAAGTATCTGCAAATATTAAACATTTTAAAGCTCCATGTTGATTTGAACCTGTCATAAAGCACATTTCTTTACCGTTTTTCTGCATATGAGTTCTTGTATCAGTAACTTCTATAACTTGTACTGCTACCATATCGTCTGTGTAATCAGTTATACTCCTTACATTGTAATCTTCTAGTGGATGCTTTGACAAGTAAAGTCCGTAAACTTCTTTTTCCCACTTTAATTTTATCTTCTCATCATAAGGAATATGTTCTGATTCGATACCGTTTTTAATATCTGTCTTTTTACGATTTCTCATAGCGTATAACCACATGAAATACTCTCTATCTTCATTTTCAAAATCAAATATACCTGCTTTAATCATAGCTATAACAACATTTTTCTTTATGTATTTCTTAATACCCCTGTCTAGCATATCTTCAAATGATTTAATAGGTACTAATTCTTTTTGTATATACTTAACTACGTCCTCTCCTACGCCTTTTAAGTAGTTAATAGGTATTCTTATACCTTCTTTAGTTCCTTCAAACTTATAACTACCTTTATTTATGTCTGGTGGTAGTATTTTAATACCTTTTTTCTTACACTCTGCTATAAGTGATTCTACTTTTGTTTGGTCTCCTATTTCAGAGTTAAGTAATGATGCGTACCAATATACTGGATAATGACACTTTAACCATGCAGTTTTATATGATAATACTCCGTAAGAAGTACTATGGCTTTTATTAAATGAGTACCCGCCACTTACTGCATCTTCGATTTCTTTCCAAATCGCCTCAATGAAATCTCTATCATATCCATTATCCACACTATCATTGATAAACTTATTACGAATCTCAACATCATTCTTAATGTTTTTATTCTTTCTTATATTGTTATCTGCAAATGCTATATCCCAACCTGCATAAGTCTTACAATCAAGTAGAAACTGTTCTTGATATGTCATAAGGCCCATGGTATCACTCATATACCACTTTCTATCTTCGTGTATTTCATACTTTTTACCTTTACGTCTTGCTATATACTCATTGAAATCTCCAACTCCTGGTCTTATAAGAGCGTTTATTGCGATTAAGTCTGCGAATTTACGTGGTTTTTGTTCCATTATCATAGCTCCTTGATTTGCTAATTGAAATACTCCACTCACATCACCTTCGCATAACATATCGTATACGTCTTTTTCTTCGTAATCTATCGCATCAAGGTCTATATCTATACCTTCACTCTCTTTTATCATATCAAGTGCATATCTAACAGTTGTTAAGTTTTCAAGACCAAGCACGTCCATCTTATAGAATCCACAACCTTCTATCTCTTTCTTATCAAATTGAACAACTGGTATAGTTCTATTACCTGCATGGTCATTCTCATAAGCACATGGAGTTAATGATGTTAAGTTATTATATATAATAAAACCTCCTGCGTGTTTAGATTCATGAGATATAGTTCCTTCTAATCGTCTTATACATTTAGCTATAAATTCATTATTATCCATGAACTTTCTAAACTTTTCTGATTCGTTATAACTTTGTTCAACTGTTACATCTAAGTTCTTAGGTAATGAACCACTTATTATCGCTATTTCTTGTTGTGAAAAGTCAAAAGTACTCATTATCTTTCTAATTACATTTCTACAAGATAAAGTACCGTATGCTCTGATTCTAGCTACGTTATCCATACCATGTAAATCTTGTAAATGTTTAAATACGTGTTCTTGGTCAGAGAAGTCTACGTCTAAATCTGGAACTCTCCCATGTGCTAAGAAACGTTCAAATAATAAGTTATGAGGCACAGGGTCTACGTTTGTAATATCCATACAATAAACAACTTTAGAACCTGCTCCAGAGCCTCTACCATCTCCTACAAGTACTCCATTTTTTCTCGCATCAACGATATAGTCTGCAACATTTATAAAGTAACCAGAATAACCAGTCTCACTAATTACTTTAAGTTCGTTAAGTATATCTTTTCTGATTTGACCTCTATTCGGATAATCTTTAGGATATTTCTTTTCAAACCCTTCCCATGTTTTCTCTGCTAAATAATCATCTTCACTCATTCCGTTAAGTTTTGGGTAATGAGGTAAGAAGTTACCTTTTATACAATGTGCATTACACTTATTAGCTATTTCAGAAGTATTTTCTAACGCTTGTTTATACGCTATCATTTCATCTTCTGTATAACCTACAAATGTTTCTATCATCTCATCATATGATTTGCACCAATAGTCATTTGTAGGGAATTTAAATCTCTTTTCGCTATTCATCTTTTGACCAACTTGCATAGCTAATAATACTTCATGTATAGGAGCATCTTCTTTAAAAACGTAATGAATATCGTTGGTTGCTATAAGTTTAATGTTTAATTCTTTACTTATCTTAATTATTCTTTTATTCATTGCCCATTGGTCTGGTATATCATTAGGTTGTATTTCTAAATAGAAATCATCTCCAAATACAGATTTATACTTCTGAGCCTCTGATTGAGCTTTTAAGGGGTTTTCTAACGCTAATTGACCAATTATACCACCTATACATGCAGAGCTTATTATAAGCCCTTCTTTTAGTTCTGAAAGCATATCAAAGTTTATATGTGGCTTACGATAAAAGTTCTCTTTATATGCTCTTGCTTGTAATTGATATAAGTTTTGTAAACCTGTTTGGTCTTTAGCAAATACGATTAAGTGATAACCTTGGTCGTCTTTACTAGCTTGATTTGAGCTACTCATGTAAAATTCTGTTCCTAATATTGGTTTAATACCTTCTTCTTTACATATTTTCTCGAACTGATAATGTCCTCCACAAGTACCGTGATCTGTAATTGCTATAAATTCTTGTCCTAACTCTTTGGCACGTTTTACTAACTCTTTTATATTGCTTAACCCATCAAGAGTAGAATATTCTGTATGTACGTGTAAATGTCCAAATCCTTTAACCTTCATTATTCACCATATCCTTCCCCATATTTACATTGATTACACGTTATTTCTTCTTTTGAACAACTGCTTTCGCATATATCGAAACCATCGCATAATACACAACAGTCGTTACATTCATTCTCCCACATTTTTATTGGAAATCTCTTATATATCTTATTATTCATGATTTCTCCTAACTAAAAAGAAGTGGATTACTCCACTTCCTCTTCTTGTATTGGTAAGTTTGTTCCAAAGTTGTCTCCATCAGATATTATAGCAGGGAAATTATCCCAAATCATGTCTAGTAAATATTGTTCAAGCATATCTGCTTTTTCTCCTACTGCTAATTTTCTTGATGAGCCATCTTGTTCTTTAATCCAAAGCTCGTTTGCGTTTTGTCCTGTTGGTGTAGTTTTAATTACTTTATTAAATCCACTTATTATTAAATTACGTTCTTTTGATAAAAACCAAATTGTATTCATTTGTTACCTCCACTTATATTGTCTGTTATGTTCTTTTTTTTATGATACTATAGTTTCGTCTTCTTTGCAAGATTTTTCCAAAAACTCTATTTCTCTTTTAATGTACCAACTAGCTTTTTTTAAATCTTCTATTTGGTTTGATTTGTGTGGTGCTCTTAATATATATTTTATTGCATTTCCTAGCGAGAAATTAAGTCCCCACGATTCTATTATATCAATAACTTCTATACCTTGATTATAGTGTGATGGATGATTAATCATTTCTTTTTTATCTTTATCATCAGTTATTTCTTTATTATCATTATTTAAAGTTTGCCATTTATAAATCCTTAATCCTATTTTTCTCGAATGAAAACCAAAACTTCCACTACAAAGTCCAGAATCTCCTTTAGAATTAACATATGAATAACAAGTATCTTTTCCGTAAGAATCAAAATATGTAACACTACTTGCACGTCTGCCACTACCCCATTTTATACCTACTTCATCACACATTTTTAAAAAATCAATACAATCTTCCTCGGTTTGGCAGTTTATAGCTATTTTCTCTTTTAAAAATAATTCAAAATCTATATTTTCTCTATTTAATGTCTTCACAATATATCCCCCCTATAGCAAAGCAATCGTGTCCACTTCCTGGAGTTGCATTTCCTAAATGATTTACTGCGTTATTTTCTTTGTTCTTCTTTTTTAACATTATAATATTCTCTCCCTATTTTTATATAATTCTTGTAATTCGTGTATTTCACAACTTCCTGGGTCTACACCATCTGGCATCTTTATAACCCATTGATTTGCTTTATAACGCATTTTATCTATTGCGTTTTTAGTAGCAGTTAAACCTGCATTATCGCCATCATAACTCCAAACAACATCTTTACCACTTTTAAGTATTGTTCTACATTGTTCTTCTGTTAGATGTGCTCCAAACGTGCATACTGCGTTTTTAAATCCTGCCTCATACCAACGCCATACATCAAACATACCTTCGCATACTATTATTTCACTATATTCTTTGCATGAATCTATGTTGTATAGTATTTCTCCAGTTTCCATTGATGGTGGAGCATGAAACCATTTAGGATTATCCTTAGCTTTTGTTTTACGTAATGAAATTCCTATTCTAATTCCATTAACTATGATTGGAATAACTAAACGTTCATAAAACGTAAAAGTACCTCCATCTTTTTTCTCTAGTTCTATTTTGTGAGCTAATGTCAAATCAAAATGTCTTAGAGTTTCCTCTTTAAAGTTTCTAAACTTTTTAACAGAGTGTAATTCTGCTTTTATTTCATATTCTTTAACATCTGTTTTACGTTTTTTCTTTGATTTGATATATTTCATAAAGCGTTCAACATCTTTTAAATAGTCATTTTTACGCTCTGCTATAACTAAACTATCTATGTCTATATCAAGTATTTTTGCTACTTTCTTTACTGCTTGTGGAAATTCTATATCTTCTAAAATCTCCACAAGAGTAAATACATCACCTGCACCACAATCGTTAGTGTGGCAACACCAAAGGAAATCTTTGTTTATAACGAATGCAGTTGGATTATCTCCTTTGTGTATAGGACAACAACAACGTATATATTCACCAAAATATTTAAAATCTATTTTGTAGTATCTAAGTATTTTTTCTGCGTCCATATTGTTTTTTATTACACTTACTGCGTCCATAACAACCTCCTATTTCTTTAGTCTTTTTTGACCTTTCGATCTTAACAATTTTAGCGTTTCATCTACTTTATATTCATTAAATATATTTTCTTCTTTTGCTTGTTCATATTTCATTTTAAGTATATTATCTCTCTCTTTACGATATTTTATGTAATGAACACACTCTGAATGACAACCGACATATCTTTCTTTACAATTTTTGCATTTAACTTTATTCTTCATCGCTATCTCTTATTATTTTTTCAAAGAATTCAAATACTTTTTTTGATAACTTTATAAATTCTTCTTTATTTTTCTTTACTTCACCTTGAAAAACACTATTTACTTCTACTTTATTTTTTATGTCTATTACTTCCCCGTTTTCATCAGTTATCACATCAAAATTAAAAATACATAATTCTAAATTATTCATTTATATTCCCTCCATATCCATTTATATTATCTCTATATTCATTTAACTGTATTCTAAATGCTCTTGTTTTGTGATAATTACATGATTTGTATTCATAACACCAACCACGATATACACAATCTGGAACACAAGCACGTCTTAATGGTGCATTTATCTTTTCTAACTCATCAAGAACCATATTCCACACTTTTCTTGTTTCTAAACTCGCACAATTACAACATCTTTTTCTTGATATTGTTATAAATGTTTGTGGATTTAATACCATTTCATGTGTTACTGGACTATCTTGTGATTTGCTATTTCTATCTATGTTAGTTCTATCTGTTCTTTGCGTTGATACGAAGTGTTCTACACCTATTTTATGTCTTACAAAGTGTGTAGAAACCCAAGTAGGTAGGTTTTCTAACTTGATTTTATATATTTGCGTTCTTATCGGTGAGTGTTCGCATAAATACATCTTTCTCATGTAGTTGTCGGAGATAGGCTTATCGCCCTCTCCTAAACCTATCGTAGTTCTAGCTCTATCTGCTACTTCTCTTGATGTTCCAGATATATGTGTTACTGTTACTTTTAAATCTTTTAATATATCGCTCATATATTCCCTCCTAATATTATCTACTTAATATTTCTTCTATCTTGCTTAACGTAAGCACTATTTGCTCATCAATAGTTTTACACTTTTCTAATTCTCTTTCATATTCATCTATTTCTTCTTTTTCTTTTTGAGATAAACTGTTATATATTTCTTCTTTTTCCTCTCTCATCTTTTTTAATATATCAGTATTACTTTTTCTTCTCTTATCTAATTCTTTTTCTATCTCTTTTTCATCTGTTATAACTCTTGATTCTCCACTTTTTATTACATCTTGAAAATCTATTCCAGTTCCTTCAAGTAAATCTCTTAATACTATGTTTCTTATTACGCTTGACATTTCTTCTACACATTTATTTAATTTTTCTTGATCTTCTTTATTCATTACTTCAGATACTCTACCTAATATCCCTCCTGCAAAAGATATGTTAACTCCTACTCCTTCTTCTGCTCTTTTTACTTCCATTTCTAACTCAAATATTTTTTTCATATCATTATCCTCCTAAGTTTAAACTTCTTTTATAGTTACTATTTTATTATCAAATTGTAGATTTATAGGTGCTACATCTGATTCGCCATTACGTTGATAAGCAATCTTTAATTGTCTATTACCTAATAATACGCTATCTCTAGCTATTTGCTCATCAGTTTTTGCATATAAGAACATTAGTTTAGTTGCAAGTTGTAATATTCTATCTGAACCTGCTACGTTTCCTGCTCCTTTTTCAGTACCTTTCTCATCATTTCTGTTCTCTTGTACTGCCGAATATACAGGTATTTTTAGTATACCTGCTAAATCTTTAAGCGTTGATGTGAAAAATCCTAACGCTTGATACTCTTTCATACTGTTAAGAGTACTACTACCACTTGCAGGTACTTTTATATAATCGAAAAACAACGCTTGTATATTATATTTTGATTTGTACTGCTTAGCTAGTGATACAACTTTTTCAGAACTGAAATTAGGCATATAAACGTGATAATATGGAGACTTATTTATCAAATCAATAGCATCTTTTATCTTTGCTATCTTCTCCTTTGCAGTACCTTCTTCTGTGTCTATTGCGAATAACCCTGTTACTATTTCATGAACAGGTATTTTAGTAATCATAGATACAATTCTATCTTCTTGTTCTTCACTTGTCATTTCTGTATCTATGTAAAGAACAGGTAATTCATCTTCTACTGAAAACTTCTTTGCCCATGTAGTTAATACTACTGATTTACCCATTTTTGCTCTAGCACATACGATTATTAAATCTCCTGCTTGTCCTCCGTTGGTTACTCTATCACATATTTCCCAACCTACTTCAAGTCCTGCAACAAGTGTAGGTCTCTTTGCACGTTCTTCTAAACGTTCTTTAAGACCAGTACCCATCTTGTGAACACCGTTTTCATTAACAGTATTACAAGCTATTTCTGTTATCTTTGATTCGACCATTCCAACTAATTCGCTAGGATTTAGTGTTTCACTCTCATCAGATAACATAAAGTTTTTCGTGCTTTCACATATGTCATATATTTCTTTTCTCGCATATGTTTGTTTTATTTTTTGACAAAAGATTTTTAGGTTAGACTTATCTATATCCATTAATGTCATATCTTCTATATACGATAAGCCACCAAACTCCTCAATCTCTTCCTTCGCCTTTTTATCTGTTATTACTTCTATTATAGAAATAGGCGTTGGAGTAATCCCCTTAGAATACAAGTACATCATAGCTGTAAAAATGTGCCTATGTGCAGGTATAGTAAAATGTTGAGAGAACACTTCTGCTCCCTCAACTTCTACTAATAAGTCTGCGTTGTTTAGGCATAAGCTAAGTAAACTTCTTTCCGAGGTTGGATTATTGATAATATGTACCATCTAATCACCTCTCCTTTTTAATTAATCAAAGATACTTGTGTCTACCTTTATTTCTCTAGGTTTCATTTTATCTTTGTTACTTACTTCACTTATACCATAATTTGAAAATTTGCTCTTGTCAATAGATTTCGTAGCAATATTTTCCTTCTCTTTTTGTTTAAGTATTGCAAGTACCCTATTTATTTGATTTGAAATAAATCCAAACGAGTAAATTCCTTTTGGTGGTTGATTCTCTACACAATATTCTATCGTGTTTTTAATCTCATCAAATGTATATCCAGAATTAAGTAATGATTTAGCACTTTTTATCGCTATCATTATGTCTTTATTCGTGAATCTAAGTTGTGTTTTGTCATAAAAAAGAAGGACTAAGTCCTTTGCTTGTCCTCCTATATTCTTTTCAGAACTCATTTTACTCGACTTCTACCT
Organism: Candidatus Fimicola merdigallinarum; assembly: GCA_017694425.1. Classification (GTDB taxonomy): domain Bacteria; phylum Bacillota; class Clostridia; order Lachnospirales; family Anaerotignaceae; genus Fimicola; species Fimicola merdigallinarum. Next base: position 4,728 of record JADIMX010000065.1, on the reverse strand, counting down.
TCTCATCTTCATCTGATGATTTGTTACCAAACACTTCTTCTGGACTTACTCCACTCATTAACTGCATTACTTGCTCTCTTGTAGGTTTCTTGAATACTTCCTCAAAAGGTTTTAACTCTTTACACATAGCTTTAACTTCTTCGTTTAACTCAACTGGAGCACAAGGCATTAAAGTGTAAACCACATCAGTAGAACCTGCATTTTGAGTTTTTATTTTTATATTATAGTTTCTTATATCGCCCATTTCTTCGTGTAATGCGTATAAAGAAGTAAAGAATGTTTTACCTTGCTCTAATATCTCAACCTTACCTGTTGTAAAGTTATATACGTGCATAGCAAATTTTCTATTACTATTGTAAGGTACTTTAGTTCCAGTTGATTTAGCTACTTTTATTGCCTCACATACAGGACAATCTTTACCTATACAAGATACGTTTCTCTTAACTCCTGCTAACCAATGTGCCCATCTTACGAAAGGTTCTGCGTCTAAGAATCTGACTTCTGTTATTCCATTTTGTAGTTTTGTAAACTCTGTTTTACTTCCACCAGAGTTACCTTCACGAAGGACTTCATCCCAAGTTGACCCAAACATTTCTAAGTTCATTTCCACGTTATTATTTTTCATAATCACACCTCTTAATTAATAAGTTTATAAAATTATTTATATCAAGCCCAGAGGTTTCTCTATTTCTTTTTGTTTTATTAACCCCAGTCTTAATCACGTCATTATTAGGATTTGCTAGATATGTAATCACATCTAACTCATCTCCTTCATTATACTTTACTTTTAAAAATTGTTCAACCGTTTTAAAATGTATGGGTATCGCTTTTCTTTTTACCCTATGGTGAACATCTAGTTTATGATTTGTACCTATAAACCCTTTAGAACACGTCATATAAGCGTCTAGCGTCCTTATAAAGTGTTCAGAGTTATGCAATATGTATAAAGCTCCATACACCTTATTATTTTTTAATGTACGTTTTATTGCATTTTGTTCTATTGCATAATATTTACCTCTCAAATCATACATTACTGCGTCTTTTATATATGCAAAGCATATAAATTCAAGAGGTAGTTTAGCGAGTTTTTGTTTATTCTCATCAAGTAGCTCATTATATATGAACACAACTTGTCTCATTAAATTTCAACTACTTCTTCTTTCTCATCATACTTAGATTGAATACGCTCTAAGCTATCAAGACCTTGTTTTATATCACGAAGTTCTTGCTTTTTCACTTTTAAACTTCTTTCTGTTTCTTCAATTTCATCTGCAAGTCTTTCAAACATATTAGTTAATTCTTTGATTTGTTCTTTAAACATTATTTCCACTCCTTTAACGCTTTTGATAATTTATCTTCTATACTTTCTTCTTCTACTTGTTGTATCATATGGTCTGGAAACGCCATCTTTAATACTTCTTTTAATAAATCATACATCTTTTTAGTTTTTTCTTCGTATTCATTTTCTAATCCATTCGCTAATATATGGTTTTCAAAACCTTCATTAACTTGTAGATTAGTTTCTATACCTCCATCTTCATACATTATTATTTCTGCTCCTAACAGTTGTATTGATTCTCTTTTTTTACTCATTTGCCTTTTCCTCCCTTAATTTCATTTTTACTTCTATTATTTCTTGTAACTTTTGATGTGGTAATCGCATTTCTATACCTATTAATTTTAACCACTTGTTTACTGTGTGATAATGCACGTTTAACTCTTGTGCTATTTCACGTATTGACATTCCTTTTTCAATGTATAGCTCGTGAAGCAAGTCCTCAATACTTTTACCTGTATTGAGTTCGACCCACTTCATAGCTAGTGTTTTACTTTCAAGACGTTTTATTTATATCACCTCCTTAAAATATTAAATCATCAAATTCTACCAATTCTTTGTAAAATATATAACTTAAATCATCTGTACTTCCATATGTTATCACACCATCTGATATGTTAATATATGTTTTTTCTTCATGTGAATACCACGGATTTAAGGTTGTTGGTTTTGCCGTAGACCTCCAAAGCATTCCTTGTTTTTCACATTCTTCTAATAATTTTTCAGTATCTGCACTTGTTTTACAAATAACTACCATATTATTTGAAAGTTTAACTTTTCCTTTTTGTTTCTTCCAAGTTTGTGTCATAACTATTTCATTACTAAAATCTAGTATTGTTTCGTTAAACACTTCTTCACCGTTTATATAGTTAAGTAATTTCCATATAGCGTGTGAAGTTATAGCTAATGCACTTGGTAATACTGTTTGAGATACTCCACAAGCAGATACCTCTGCCTCATCATCTCCATAGAATGTTTGCTCATATTGATTTGTTTGTTCTTTATCTTTAGGGTCTATTACATATATACGTCCTCCACGTAAATCCATACGTGTTTCTATAAGCAAATCAATGTTAGGATTATTCTTTATAGACCTTTCGTATATATCTCTACGTGATTTCATAGTATCTGTAAGTATAAACACTATTCCACTAAGTGGTTCTCCACCTATTAACTTAGCGTTCTTAGCTCTTATCTTAAAACCTGTAAATAAGTGTATTAAATTACGTATAGATAACGCTTTATTCTTATTAATATCTCTTAATGTAAAGCATTGATTTGGTAAGTTGTGCATACCAACTTCATCAAAATCATATATTGTCATGTTTTCTATACCCATCTTAGCAAGTGAAAGAGCAACCCAACTTCCTGTTGCTCCTGCACCTATTATTTGTATTGGTGTTTCAAATTCCTCTGGTTTAAATATGTTTACTTGTCTTGAAAAATCGTTCATTATTTGCATTTTATTTCCTCCTTAATTACCTAATAAATATTCTTCGTATTTATCTTTGTATACTGCACAGTATTCTGATACCATATCTTCTAATTCTATGATGTCTCTTACAGTTAATTGATTTGATACACTTACATCTATCACATCATCTATTCCATTTAAGTACTCTATTGCGTACATCATTTCAAAAACATCTGTTTCTGATAACTCTTCAAATATCTCACTTACACTTCTTCTTGTTTCGCTTTTTATTTCGTTTTTTTTTGAGTTCCAATTATAAGCATTATAACCATAATCGTTATAACCGTTTTTATAACCGTAACTATTATTGTAAGTAGGATAAGTTTTGAAAGTTTTCTCTTTTACTTTTTCTTTTATTTCTTTAGCTACTTCATCAATCATTTCTTTCTTAACGTTTGTCTTATCGTCTATTATAGATTGAAGTTTAAATATCTTCATTTGTAGCTCTTGTATTAACTCTGCATCTTTTCCATAGTCAATTATGTAATTTAATTTCTCGTATATAACTCCTTTCTCGTAATCCCAAATGTCTATTCTAAACTCATCTTTTTTGTTTGCTATGATTCGTATAAAGAAGTCATTAGCGTTTTGAGTAAATAAATCCATTTGGTTATCATCTTGTACCGATGGCGATGTACTCATGTTTGAATGACTATGGCCCCACATCTTCATGTTATTCCATATCTCCATACCATCTTCTTGTGATAGGATTTCCATAGCGAACTCATTAAGTCCATCTGTTGTTATCTCTGTTGTTGTCTCGTGTACTTCTTGTTTAAATAAATACACATCAAGAATGTTATACATTCCATTCTCTTTAACAACAGTACCAAGCCAACCAATCTCTTTATTTGATTGGCGTATGTACTCTTTCATTTTGTTTAATGCGTTTATATTTATTAATACTATTGGTTCAAAACCTTTTATTATTCTAGCACTCATTTTCTTCTTCCTCCTCTTGTTCTACTAAATCTTGATAACATATTTCGCAAACTGTTCTTTCGTTGTATTCATCTTTACTTCTACAATCTGTGCAATATGTTTCACCACATTCTTCACAAGTAAATGTATCATCAATTAACTTATATTCTCCACAATCATTACATATATTTGCATTATCTTCTATACAATATTTACAGTAAACACTATCATCTATAATTGTTACGTATTCTTTATGATATGTTTTTCCACAATCATCGCAAGTATATAAAACGTCATTGCGATATATTTCTTCTGTTTCTTCACAATATCCATACTCGTTCTCAAAGCAATTATCACAAATATATTCATCTGTTCTTTCTATATACCTATAATGATCTCCACACATATGCTCATCACAACAATCACAACGATAAGCATCTTCTTCTTCCATTTCATGACCACAAACAATGCAATTTACCATTTCTATATAGTAAGGATTATCTATTATCTCATCATCTTCATCTATACAATCCCAATTACGTATGTATGCACCTGCTGGGTCATCTACATTTACTTGTTGTAAGAAGTTAAGTACTATTATGAATGATGCGTATATTTCATACTCGTTCATAGCCATTGATAACATTGAACCTGCCTCACCCCAACAAGCACTACCATCTCTACCATTTACGTGTGGATGTGGGTCAAGTGCATTTTCATCGTTACCTTCACTTCTTGCATCATGTGCCCAATATGAAACTCTTGAATAATCATCATCAAGTCCAAATATTTTACAACTCATTTTATCGTAATTAAACATTAATCTATACTTATTACCTCTAAACATATTTCCTTTATGGTCTGATATGTCTATGTAATTAGTATAAACATATACATATTCATCTTCTACTTTTACATCGTTAACTAATGGATGTTCGCTTAGAGCTTTCAAATCACTTATAAAGTTTGCATCTTCTGTTTCTGCTTGTTGTAATAC
>JADIMX010000064.1 GCA_017694425.1 Candidatus Fimicola merdigallinarum | reverse complement strand
TACCAGTTCTACGACCCACCACCACCAAAAAATAACTGAATATAATTATACAACCCCTCTATTTTTTATAACTAGGAGGGGTTTAATTATTTTTACGCATAAATATTTAATTCATATGTAAATAATAAACCAAAATAAAATTATTTACTTGCAAAATTAAAACTGATTATTACCAGTTCTACGACCCACCACCACCAAAAAATAACTGAATATAATTATACAACCCCTCTATTTTTTTATATCTCGGAGGGGTTTAATTTTTTTACATATAAATATTTCAATTTATATTTACTAGCATAATTAAAACTGACTAATACCAGTTCTGCGACAACAATCACCAAAAATAACTAAATATAATTATATATCCCCTCTGTTTTTATATCTCAGAGGGGTTTAATTATTTTTATACATATAAATATTTCAATTCATATATAAATCATAAAACAAAATAAAATTATTTACTCACATAATTAAAACTGACTAATACCATTTACCACCATTATTTTTGCACAAAAATATCATTTATATTTTATATAAATGTAACAAATTAAAACCAAATATAATTTCAGTAAATTTCAACAGTTATTTTACCTAACACAGCCATAAAAAAGCCTTTTTATATATCCATTTTCTGTATATTACATCTTTTTCTGCCTTTATAATATATATTTTATACTAATATTAGTAATTTAAAAACAGATAATATATCTACTTTTCCATAAGTATACAATGTCATTTCACACAAAAACACTTCACTTTTTATTTTTTTATGGTATAATTAATTACGGTAAATAAATGATACCAAATCCATAAATAAAATTTGTTTTTAATAAAATCCTACGAAAAAAGCACTCAAAATTTTTTGGGTGCTTTTTTTGTGCTATCTAGTTTTTAAATATCCTTTTTCTACTGATAAATCAAGTATGGCTTTTAAAAGGTCTGAAAAATCATTAGACAAACTAAGTATATCTTTATTTCTATTTTCCACTTGGTCACGATATATGTTATGCTCTCTCCACGCCCTTCCATCTGTTGCATAGTTGAGAATTACCGGTTGTATTCTATCTAACACAAGAGCAAACTTAGCCTCCCTACTTTCTCTTTTTTCAAACTCTCTCCAAAGAGAAATATATTCATCTTTTTGGTCATCTGGAAGTAATCCATAAATCTTCTCAGCCGATAAACTTTCTCTTTCTGATTTATCCTCGTTAGCTTTTTCGTCATAACAATATGTATCACCTGCGTAAATCTCTACAATATCGTGCATAAGAACCATTTTTATTGTTTTCAAAACATCAACATCTTCAAAATATTCAGATAAAATAATCGCCATTAACCCCAAATGCCAAGAGTGTTCTGCGTCATTCTCTCGTCTATCCCCCGAAGAAACGTATGTCTGACGAAATATATTTTTAGCCTTATCTATTTCATATATAAATTCAATCTGCTTTTTAAATCTATCTGTCACAGTTAATCCTCCTTTTTATTTTAAAAAGCTGACACCTAAAAGGTATCAGCTCTAATTATTAAAGTTTGTACTCTTTTCTTCCTATATCTGTACGGAAATGTTTTTTCTCAAAGTCTACTATTTCCACACCTTCATAAGCTATTTTTATAGCCTCATTTATATCTTTACCTATGCCTGTAATTCCTAATACACGACCACCATTTGTGACAAACTTTCCGTCTTTTAAGTCTGTACCTGCGTGGAATACAACTATATCATCACGTTTTTTAATATCATCAAGACCAGTTATCTCAAAGCCCTTTTCATAAGCAGTAGGATAACCACCACTAGCAAGCACAACACAAACAGCCGAATTATCATACCATTCAATATTCATATCGGCTAATTTACCGTCAACACAGGCTTCCATAATTTCTAAAAGATCTGTTTTAAGCCTTGGAAGTACAACCTGTGTTTCAGGGTCGCCAAAACGTGCATTGTACTCTATAACTTTCATACCGTCTTTTGTAAGCATAAGTCCAAAATAAAGTATACCCACGAAAGGTCTGCCCTCTTTCGCCATAGCCTCAACTGTAGGTTTAAATATTTTTTCCATACATTCCTGATTCATTTCTTCTGTATAGAAAACACTAGGTGAGAATGTACCCATACCACCTGTATTAAGACCTTTATCACCGTCTAAGGCTCTTTTATGGTCCTGAGCACTTACCATAGGCACTACTGTTTTACCGTCACAGAATGAGAGAACCGAAACCTCTGGACCTTGTAAAAATTCCTCTATTACAACTTTATTTCCCGCAGAACCGAACTTCTTATCAAGCATAATCTCTTTAAGACCAGTTTCGGCCTCATCTCTAGTTGTACATATTAAAACACCTTTTCCAAGTGCAAGACCATCAGCTTTTATAACAACTGGCATATCCTGTTTATCAAGATATTCTTTAGCTTTGTCATAATCTGAAAAACTTTCATATTTCGCAGTAGGTATGCCATATTTCTTCATAAGGTCCTTTGAAAAAGCCTTGCTACCCTCTATTATTGCAGCATTTTTTCTAGGGCCAAATACTCTTAATCCCTCTTTTTCAAAAACATCTACAATTCCACCTACAAGAGGGTCGTCCATACCTATAATAGTAAAGTCTATATTCTCTTTTTTTGCAAAGTCTACTAACTTTTCAAATTCCATAGCACCAATAGGCACACACTCAGCATCAACACCTATTCCCGCGTTTCCTGGTGCACAATATATTTTCTCAATAGAGCTATTCTTTTTTAAGCTCCAAACAATAGCGTGTTCACGTCCACCGCTTCCAACTACAAGTACCCTCATTTTATACTCTCCTTACCTTATTGCCACAAACCTTTATTTTCCCCTCTGAAAATAACTTTATAGCCTCAGGGAATATTTCCCACTCAGCCTCTACCATTACTTTTTTCTGCAAACTTTCAGGTGTATCATCTTCATCAATATACACAGCCTTTTGAAGTATTATAGGTCCTGCGTCAGTTTCCTCTGTAACAAAATGAACAGTTGCTCCAGTAACCTTAACACCTTTTTCAAGGACAGCCTCGTGTACCTTTAATCCATAATAACCATTACCACAGAAAGACGGTATTAAAGACGGGTGAATATTCATTATTCTATCTCTAAAGGCATTTATAAAATAAGAACCTATAACAACCATAAATCCTGCCATTATAACAAGGTCAACTTCTCTAGTGTTAAAATGTTCTACAAGGGCTTTTTCATAAAGCTCACTATTTTCAAAGTCTTTTTTTCTAATACACACACCTTCAATGTTGTGATTTTTTGCCCTTTCTAAAGCATAAGCATTAGGATTACTGCTTACAAGTGTTACAATTTTTGCATTTTTTATGTAGCCATTTTCAATACTATCAACTATTGCCTGAAAATTTGTACCTCCACCGGAAACAAGAACTCCTATTTTAAGCATATTTCTACCTCTTTTTCGCTGTTTGTTATTTTACCTATAACGTAAGCCTTTTCGTTCATAGATTCTACTATTTCCATTACTTTATCTACATTTTCAGGTGCAACAACTAACACCATACCAATACCCATATTGAAAGTATTGTACATACTCATTCTTTCAACTTGTCCTTTTTCCTGCATAAGCTCAAATATAGGAAGAACTGGCCAAGTACCCTCTTCTATTGTGGCACATAAATTTTTATTTTTTGGAATACATCTAGGAATATTTTCAATGAAACCTCCACCTGTAATGTTGCTTATACCTTTGATTTCAACATTTTTGATGAGGTTAAGAATTTCTTTTACATAAATTTTTGTAGGTCTAAGAAGGGATTCACCCAGAGTTTCGCCAAGACAATCTATATATTCTTTTACACTTTCCTCTGAGATATCAAATATTTTTCTGACGAGAGAATATCCATTACTATGGATACCACTTGAAGGTAAACCAATGATTACGTCACCCTCATTTATATTTTCACCTGTAATCATATTTTTTTTATCAACTATACCAACAGCAAACCCTGCCATATCATACTCATCTTCTGGGTAGAAGCCTGGCATTTCTGCAGTTTCGCCACCAATTAATGCACAACCAGACTGACGACAGCCCTCTGCAACACCACTTACAATATCAGCTATTTTTTCCGGAGTATTTTTACCACAAGCAATATAATCAAGGAAAAAGAGTGGTTCTGCACCATTACAGATTATATCGTTAACACACATAGCTACACAGTCTATACCTACTGTATTGTGTTTATCCTGAACAAAAGCAAGTTTAAGTTTTGTTCCAACACCGTCTGTACCTGATATAAGAACAGGTTCTTCCATTTTCATTTGTGCTAATGAAAAAAGACCACCAAATCCTCCTATATCACTTAAAACCTCTTTTCTAAAAGTGCTTTTAACGTGTTCCCCCATAAGTTTTACTGATTTGTAACCAGCTTCAACGTCAACACCAGCATCTTTGTAATTAAGACCCATTTTAGTATCCTCCTTATTTTAGGTTCATTATTGTAATGAAAAAAAGTAAAACAGACCTCTTTCGAAATCTGTTTTAACTTTTATTTGCTGATTGGAATTTCCAATTTACTACAATATATTTTTATCATAAGGATTTTTAAAAGTCAATAAAAATACTGCTCTTAAATAGCTATAAACACACACTTTGTCAGTCCATATAAAAATATTTATTTTTTCAAAAATTTTTAGGTCAAATTTTTACAAAGTTGTTATTTTTTCAAAAATATCTTTGTTTTCTTCTATCTTTGTTTCATTTCCTATAACATATATACTTCCATTTTTCATCATAGAATCAAACATATCAGCATATTTTTTAATATCTTTAAGATTTGCACCTAAAATTTCTGTTCTTTCTTTCTGTCTTTCATCATCAGATATATTGCACATATGAATAGCAAAAGACATATCCGCTCTTTCTGACATTGACTTAGGTCTATCGTAATTATTTATAGTACCTATTATATATTTTCGCATTTCTCTTTCATCTATATCTAGGTTTCTTATAAAATCACCTATATTATCGAAAGCATTTAATGTTTCTTTTATATTAGGGTCCCTGTATGAATAGCAATAAACATTTCCGTTTCGGTTTATCTGGCAACCTCCACCGTAAGCTCCACCCTGAACTCGTACTGTATTCCAAAGATACTCAAGATTTATAATATTTTTAAGCACACTCATATAGCCTGAATATTCATATCCAAATTTATTATAGTTTGACGCTTTAGCATCATATACAACCTTGCCATTAGTTATAAGCGCCTCACTATTTAATGAGTAATCAAAGTTAACTTCAGCCTTTTCAAGTTTAGTATCCGGAAGTTTTTTAGAAAAATCATTGAAATATTTTAAATATTCATCAATATATTTTTCCTCTGTTTCAACTGCACCTAAAATATTATTTCTATTAAATATGTATGAGTAAGCCTCTTTTATATTATCAACTATATCATCAAATTCAGTTTCCACACGTTTTTCTATATCGCATAAGAAATTGTAATATGAAATACCTGAAGTCATATCATTATAAGCTGAATTCTCTGCAAAGTGAGATAATGATTTTATAGCTGACACAAGGTGAGCACTATTTTGTATTTTATCCTCTAAACTAAGTTTTTCAGATTTTATTATATTTATAAAATCTTCTTTGTTTTCAAATACAGTATTAAATATAACTTCATTGAAAAGGTCAAACATCTTGTCCATATTCTGGCATAACGCTTTACCATTTAAAGAAACACAAGGCTTATAATCGTTCATAGATTTACTATATATATCAAAACTAAGAGAAACGTCACCTGTATACATATTTATCTCTGTTGGAAGTCGTCTAAAGCTATACTTTTTAGTTCCCATTCTACCCATAATATCTGTTATAAGACCTGCATATGGTATAAGTTTAAAAGGAACATTTTTTGTATCAAATACAATTTGAGTATAAACTATATCATTTGTATTATACGGTGTAAAATGAACATTCCCATTTTCAGTTTCTATCAAACGATTTTCTATTTTTTCGATTTCCTTTTCTATCTCATCAATCTCTATAACCGGTATAGCCTCAAGCTCCTCTTTGCTATCAATTCTATTTTGATAATCTTTTAAGGCTTTATTTTCCTCAACTATTTTTTCCTTATCCTCATCAGACATATTTTTTAATATATCCTCAAGTTTAGCCTCTATTTCCTTATCAGCTTTCACCTGTTTACCTGCCTCAGGTGATAATATAACAAATGATGAATGGCTATCATTTAATATAATATCCTCTATAACCTTTTCAAAATAGCCATTTTCTGCTTTCTCTCTTATCTCCTTCATATACTCTTTGCCTTTTAAAACATCAAAGTTTTCAGAGTTATGAAGCCAAGATTTCATTATACTTAAACCGTAAGCAAGACCCTTTGGTTTATATCCGTAGTTTTCCTCCCTCATATGGAAGTCAAAAACATTTATACTTGATTTGACAACGTCTTTATCTATGCCTTTTTTAGCTATTTCAGAAAGCTCAGAAACTATTATATCTTTAAATTCATCTTTTCTATTTACATCACAATTTTTACCTATAATACTTAAAACAGTCTGATATGTTGATGAATCAAACCAACTTTCAACATCTTCAGCTATGCCACTATCTATAATTCTTCTCTTTATTGATGAATCCTCTGTTTCAAATAATATATATGAAAGCATACTCATTGTCATTGTATGAATAATATCATCAGACTTACCTGTAACAATGTTGTAAGAAAGATATGTACCCTCATCATTTGACTGTGCTGAGTATGTATCCTCATAAATATTGCACTTTCCAATGCCTTTATCTAAAGGAATGTCGTTGTCTATTTCTATTTTATCGTACTTTGAAAGATACTCATCATCAATATACTTTAAATATTTCTCTATATCTAAATCACCATAGAGATAGAAATAACAGTTTGACGGGTGATAGTACTTTCTGTGGAAATCTAAAAATTCATCATATGTTAAGTCTGTTATGTAATCAGGGTCGCCACCAGACTCATTTTTATACGGTGAATTTTCAAAAAGACTTTTTGATACAGCACTTGAAAGTATTCTTTCAGGGTCGGAAAAAGCTCCTTTCATCTCGTTATATACTACACCTGTATATTTAAGTTTTGTCTTATCCTCATTTAATTCATAATGCCAACCCTCCTGAAGAAAAATCTCTTTTCTTTCATATATAAGAGGATTAAAAACAGCATCTAAATACACATTCATAAGATTTTCAAAATCATATATATTTGTACTACCTATTGGGTATACAGTTTTATCTGCATATGTAAGTGCATTTAAATATGTATTTAAAGAGCCTTTTGCAAGTTCATTAAATGGGTCTTTTATTCTATATTTTTCAGAACCACAAAGAACAGAATGTTCCATTATATGGGCTGTACCCTTATGGTCTTTAGGTGGAGTTTTAAAAGCTGTAAAAAAAACTCTATTTTTATCATTATTTTTTACATATATTAGTTTACCTCCGCTCTTTTTATGGTAAAATAAGTATAAGTCAGAATCTATATCTTTAATATATTCTATCTTTTTAAGTGTAAAACCATAGTATGATTTATCATTTTCAAAATTTATCATATTATCATTCCTTATTAATTATAGTTTATTGATATAGATTATAACCCTTTTACCCTATTATTTCAAAGGTTAAAAAATTTTTTATAAAAACTATTGACAATAATTATCTTCTAACGTATAATCATTATCAGATAACAACAATTTAATTTTAATTGAATTATCAAATACATATTTTATAAGGAGGAAACTTGATTATGAAAAAATTTGTTTGTTCAGTTTGTGGTTACGTTCACGAAGGAGATTCAGCTCCAGAAAAATGCCCAGTTTGTGGTGTAGGTGCTGATAAATTTAAAGAGCAGGCTGGAGAATTATCTTGGGCTGCTGAACACGTTATCGGTGTTGCTAAAGGTGTAAGCGAAGACATCATCGCTGACTTAAGAGCTAACTTCGAAGGTGAATGTACAGAAGTTGGTATGTACCTTGCTATGGCTCGTGTAGCTCACAGAGAAGGATACCCAGAAGTAGGTTTATACTACGAAAAAGCTGCTTGGGAAGAAGCTGAGCACGCTGCAAAATTCGCTGAATTATTAGGTGAAGTTGTAACAGATTCAACAAAGAAAAACCTTGAGCTTCGTGTTGCTGCTGAAAACGGCGCTACAGAAGGTAAAGTTGACCTTGCTAAGAGAGCAAAAGCTGCTAACCTTGACGCTATCCACGACACAGTTCACGAAATGGCTAGAGATGAAGCTAGACACGGAAAAGCTTTCGAAGGACTTCTTAACAGATACTTCGGTAAATAAGATTTTCTTAAAAATAAAAGGGGCAATTAATGCCCCTTATTTTTTTTGACTTAAACTCCAACTTTTTTACATATATCCTCTAAACAACATCTATCACAGTGTGGTGTAGTTCTTGCTGTACACACTTCCCTACCGTGAAATACAAGTCTATGACAGAAGTCGCTCCCCTCCTCCGGCGGTATTATCTTCCAAAGCTCCATTTCAACTTTTTTAGGGTCTTTTATACCGTCTACAAGTCCAATTCTATTTACAAGTCTTATACAATGAGTATCTGTCACTATTGCAGGTTTTCCAAAAACGTCACCCATTATTAAGTTTGCACTTTTTCTACCTACACCCGGAAGTTTTAAAAGCCCCTCAAATGTATCTGGTATACCTCCGTTATACTCATCTCTAAGTATCTTCATACAGGCACTTATATCCCTAGCCTTGCTTTTACCTAAACCACAAGGTCTTACTATTTTCTCTATATCAGAAACATCAGCATCTGCCAAAGCATTAACATCAGGATACTTTGCGTATAAATCCTTTACAACTATATTTACCCTCTCATCTGTACATTGTGCCGCAAGTCTAACACCTACAAGGAGCTTCCACGCATCATCATAGTCAAGAGTACAGTCTGCATCAGGATATTCCTTTCTAAGTCTTTCTATAACTTCAAGAGCTCGTTGTTTTTTTCTCATATTATCCCTAACCTCTCTAGTAAATTTTTATTTAAAATACAGTATAATTTATAATTCGACAAAATGCTATATATAATTTAAAGGTTAAATTTTTAACATTTTTAACATAAATTAAACAT
>JADIMX010000063.1 GCA_017694425.1 Candidatus Fimicola merdigallinarum | reverse complement strand
ATATTATTCAATATCCAACTCAACTGGACAATGGTCACTACCCATAATATCGGTATGTATTTTAGCATCTTTAAGTCTATCTTTTAAACTTTCAGAAACAATAAAATAGTCTATACGCCAACCAGCATTGTTCTTTCTAGCATTAAAACGGTAACTCCACCAAGAATACATTCCTTCAATATCAGGATAAAAATATCTAAATGTATCCACAAATCCATTGTCAAGAAGTGTGGAAAACTTCCCTCTCTCCTCATCAGAGAAACCGGCATTTTTTCTATTTGTCTTAGGATTTTTAAGGTCAATTTCCTTGTGGGCAACATTAAGGTCACCACAGAGTATAACTGGCTTTTTCTCCTCAAGTTTCTTCATATAGCTAAGTATATCATCTTCCCACTTCATTCTGTAATCAATTCTTGCAAGTTTATCCTGTGAGTTTGGCACATAGGCTGTTATATGGTAAAAGTCCTCAAATTCAAGTGTTATAAGTCTGCCCTCGTGGTCGTGTTCATCAATGCCCATACCATAAAAAACAGATATAGGCTCTTTCTTTGTAAATACGGCTACACCTGAATATCCTTTCTTCTCCGCATAATTCCAGTATCCAAAATACCCCTCCGGTGCAAAATCAATTTGCCCCTCCTGTAACTTTGTTTCCTGTACAGAAAATATATCTGCATCTATATCTTTAAAAAAATCCTCAAAGCCTTTACCAACACAAGCTCTAAGACCATTTACGTTCCAAGAAATCATTTTCATAAGTAATAAACCTCCCTTTAGTTTTATATAATTTTACCAAAAAAGTACACTTTAAGCTATAACTTTAAAAAATATATTTTATTATTTAAAATTACAAATAATAAAAACCAACTGTTGAGCGGGTGGTTTGATAAATCCATATAAAGGCTTTTTCTTATTGTAATCCTGTAAATAATAACTAAATAATCTGATAATTAAACTATACTTCTTTTCTCCTATATTTTGATGTAATACTATTTAATATTTGTATCTCCATTTAGAATGCGATAAACTTTTATGCCTTTAATGAAAAACCTCCTATAATTTTATTTTTGGTTCTTAGACCAATTCTATCATAGGAGGTTTTTACTTTTATATAAAAATTTTTATCTATATACTATTTGAATAAAAAAATCCCCTCAATGCTTTTTAAGCATTAAAGGGGGTATTTTTTCATTATAAAACTTTTGCAAGGAAAGTTTTAAGTCTTTCGCTCTTAGGATTTTCAAAAATCTCCTCCGGAGTTCCCTCCTCAAGGATTTTACCCTCAGCCATAAATATAACTCTAGTTGCAACCTCTCTAGCGAAACCCATTTCGTGAGTAACAACAGCCATAGTCATATCGTTTTTAGCAAGGTCTTTCATAACCTCTAAAACTTCTCCAACCATTTCTGGGTCTAAGGCACTTGTAGGCTCATCAAAAAGCATAACCTCAGGTTGCATACATAATGCTCTGACAATGGCAATTCTCTGTTTCTGTCCACCTGAAAGTTTTGAAGGGTATGAATTAGCTCTATCTTTAAGCCCAACTTTGTCAAGAAGCTCTAAAGCTAACTTTTCAGCCTCCTCTTTGCTTTTTTTCTGAAGTTTCATAGGAGCAACTGTCATATTTTTAAGTATAGTCATATTAGGGAAAAGGTTAAAGTGCTGGAAAACCATACCCATTCTCTGTCTATGAATATTTATATCAGTTTTTTTATCAGTTATATCTACACCATCAAAAAGTATATTACCTTTTGTAGGCACTTCAAGTAGGTTAAGACATCTTAAAAATGTTGATTTACCTGAACCGGAAGGTCCAATTATTACAACAACCTCACCTTTTTTAATACTTGTTGTAATACCATTTAAAGCCTTGAAATCGCCAAATGACTTTTCAAGATTTTTTACATCTATTAAAACATTATCAGTGGTCACTGTTTCTTAACCTCCTTTCAAATCTTCCTATAATTGTAGTCATAACAACTGTTATTACAAGGTATATTAAAGCTACGCCAAAAAGTGGGAAGAAAGCGTCATAAGTTTGACTTCTTATAATATCTCCACCTTTTGTAAGGTCCTGTATAGCAATATAACCTGAAACAGCAGTTTCTTTTACAAGAACAACCATTTCATTTGCAAGTGCAGGAATTACGTTCTTTATGGCCTGAGGCATTATAACAATAATCATTGTCTGGAAGTAGTTAAAACCTAAACTTCTTCCCGCCTCCATCTGTCCTTTATCTATAGACATAATACCTGAACGGAAAATTTCGGCAACGTAAGCACCGGAATTTATACCGAAACAAAGTATACCAGCAAGAACTTTATTATTATAACTTGCAAAAACAATGAAATTTATAATAAGAAGCTGTACTACAACAGGAGTTCCTCTTATTATTGTAAGATAAATTCCAAATATAAAGTTAAGAATTTTAAATTTACCAGTCATCTGGTGTGTTGAACGGACAATGGCAACGATAAAACCTATAACAATACCGATAAGAAGGGCAAACACAGTTATTTTTAATGTATTTAAAAGACCTTCTAATAAGAACTGCCATCTATCCTTTGCAATAAAGGCATTGTAAAATCTTGTTGTAAAAGTATCAAGAAAACCGCCTTGTAAAAGCATAAGGTTTAACATTTATATCCCCCTTTTATTTTATTTTTAAACTTAAAAAGTCACCCAGCCCTAAGGTTGGGTGATTTTAATATAATTATAAACTTAATATTACTCTGCAATATATTTGTCTACTATTGACTGTAATGTACCGTCTTCTTTAAGCTCATTGATAGCTTTGTTAAGCTCATCAACTAATTCTTGATTACCTTTTTTAACAGCGATAGCGTAATCTTCCTCTGTGAAAGGCTCATCAAGAACAGCAAGGTTTTCAGTTCCTTCAGCAAGAGCTTTAGCAACACTTTCATCAATTACAACTGCATCAATTTTACCCTGTGAAAGAGCCATAGCAGCCTCAAATCCTTTGTTGTAACGCTCAACCTTATCTGTAACATCTCCAGCATACGTATCACCTGTTGTACCAAGCTGAACACCTATTGTCTTACCTTCAAGGTCAGCTGATGATTTAATAGCATCACTATCTGTATTTACTATAATAGCCTGTGATGTATGAACATAAGTTTCTGTAAAATCTACGTTTGCAAGTCTATCCTCTGTAACTGTCATACCAGCCATACCAATATCAGCTTTACCTGACTGTATAGCAGGAATAATTGAGTCGAAAGCCATATCTTCGATTACGATTTCTTTACCAAGTTTTTCTCCAATAGCATTGATAAAATCAACATCAATACCTACAATTTCCTGTCCCTCATAGTATTCATATGGTGGGAATTCAGCATTTGTAGCAAGAGTAATAACTGAACTATCCTCTCCTGATGCAGAGCTGTTATTATCTCCGCCATTTCCACAACCTACAATACTAAGTGCCATAATTGAAACAGTAGCCATAGCTATAATTGATTTTAAATATTTCTTCATAAAAATTCTCCTCCCCACTGGAAACAATAAAAATATTATTTTTCTTAATGGCTATTATACATTAATATGCATTAGATTTCAAGTAAAATCTATTAAAT
>JADIMX010000062.1 GCA_017694425.1 Candidatus Fimicola merdigallinarum | reverse complement strand
CCACCTATAATAGAGTTAGTCGGGCAAACGAAAATAAAATTATAGGTGGCTTTGTGATAGTTTATCCCATTATAAATGGGTATAAAAATATAAGGATATAAGAAATTGTAGTTTAATTGTAAAACCCAGAGCTTAAAACAAGAAAAAGCCTTTATATGGTTTTTATCAATGGAGCATAACGCTTTTAAACTTAAAATAGTAGCATTAAAGTATTGTTACTGTATTTAACTTTAAAGATAGATATTTTAAACTAGAATAATATTTTTCTTTTGTAGTTTTAGTATTCTAAGGTCATAATAAATTTTATTTTTAATTAATATCTTTTACAAATTAAAAGTCTTAAAATTTTTATAGTTTTAGTACTGATAGTAATCTTAGTCCTCTAAAACCTTAATATCCTTTAATTTTGACTTATCCGGTGTAATATATAAAGACCAGTTTTGGTCGTATATTACCATACCTGGTTTTGAGCCATTAGGCTTTTTAATATGCTTTCTAAAGGTATAGTCAACAGGAACGAGAGTACCGTCTTTTGCCTTACTATTTAAAACAGCAAGGTTTGCACCTTCTATAAGTGTATTATCTGGCAAATCGTTTATATCGTTAATTTTCCCCTCAGTTTTTATTATGACGTGAGAACCAGGTATATTTTTTGTGTGTAGCCAAAGGTCGTTAGGTCCGGCAAAGTGTAGTGTAAGGTCGTCATTTTGAAGATTACTTTTACCTACAAATATATCAAAGCCCTCTGATGAAACATAGTGAATAGGCTTAGATTTTTTTATCTTTTGAGCCTTACCTTTTTTTAGGGTTTTTCTTTTCATATAGCCTGAAAGTGCAAGTTCCTCACGAATTTCAGAAAGGTCAGAATCGCTAGTTGATGCTTCGAGAGAGTTTAATATACTTTCTAAGTATAAAAGCTCCTCATCATTCTGTTTTTTCTGAATTTCAAGGGCAGACATAGTACGTTTTGCCTTATTATATTTTGAAAAATACTTCTGTGCATTTTCAGAAGGTGTCTTTAATGGGTCTATAGCTATTTCTATTTCGGGCATATTTTCGTCATAGAAATTTATAGTTTTAAAGCTAGTCATACCTTTTTGTACAGCATATATATTTGCAGTTAAAAGCTCTCCTTTTATACGCCAATCGTCCATATTTTCTATGCTTTTTAAAGTTTTCTTCTGTATATCTGCCTTTTTAACGCAACGCTCTATATTTGTGAGTATAACTCTTTTCATATCGTGAGCTTTCTGATTTATGTGATACATATTATCTCTTTCGGCATAAAATTCCTCTAAGAGAGTTGATATTGACTGGAATGGCTTGTGTCTAAATCCATTTCCAAACTGTGTCATAGGAAGTGAAGAAAATTCTACAATTTTATCAGTTTCTTCCTCATATATAATCTCGGGATTGTAATTTTCAGCCTTTATATCAGAAAAAATATTGTCAAAAGCTGTGTAAAGCTTTGATAAGCTAATATCATCTAACTCGCCACAGTAGGAAGATGGGTCTATTTTGGCTCTAAAACATATTTCACTTGCCATAATAGGGCTTATACCTGTATAGCTTTTGTATATGAAGCTTTGTGTTTTCTGTCCCTCTGTCATTTTCGCAAGGGATATAAACTCATCTTTGTTTGTATTTATAGGGTTTTTCTTACCCTGTGACGGTGGCAAAGCATACTGTTTGTTAGGTAAAACCTCTCTTACAGAGCTTTTGTCGTGGGAAACTCTTTTTATGGAATCGAGAATTTTTCCATTTTCGTCAATTAAAATGATGTTGCTGTGTTTTCCCATTATTTCTAAAGTCAAAGTCTTTATTGAAAGGTCGCCAAGCTCATTTAATCCCTCTATTTTTATATTTATAATTCTCTCAAAGTCCGGTTGTTCTATGGAAACGATTTTTCCGCCGGCAATATATTTTCTTAAAACCATACAAAACATAGGTGCTACATTAGGGTTATCCTTTTGTATCTCTGTAATGTGTATTCTAGGGTGGCTAGAGTTTGCGGTTAAAAGTATTTTTAAATTTTTTCCAAGACTTCTAACCGAAAGTATAATTTCATCATTTAATGGCTGATATATTTTGTCTATTCTTCCACCTATAAGTTTTTGTCTAAGCTCAGATACTATATTTGAAAGGGTTATTCCATCAAGTGCCATAACCTTTTACCTCCGTTTTTATAGATTTTTTTAAGAGTAGTATATCATTTTAGAAAAAATTTTAAAAGTATGTCTTTTTTCCTTGATAAATTCAATAGGTCTAATATATAATAAAATATAATTTGCTTTAGAAATCATATCGAGAAGGAATGATAATTATGATAAAGAGTATGACTGGATACGGGAGAGGTGAAAGTTTATCTGAGGACAGAAAGTTTACTGTTGAGATAAAATCTGTAAATCACAGATATAATGATATTTCAATAAAACTTCCTCGTTCAATGATATTCCTCGAGGATAAAATAAGAAAGACTGTTTCAAAAAGTATTTCAAGGGGTAAGACTGATGTATATATAGGTTTTGAAACTCTTTCTAAAGATGATATTTGTGTAAAGCTCAATGAAACTTTAGCACAGGCTTACGTTGAAAAACTTGATATTTTAAAAGATAAGTTTGATTTAGAGGGTAAAGATACTTTATCTTTAGTTGCTAAATTTCCTGATGTTATAACTGTTGAGAAAGTTCAGAGTGAAGAAGATGTTATTTGGGACGCTTTATACCCAGCATTAGATGAGGCTTTAAAAAGATTTATCGAAATGAGAAGTGCCGAGGGCGAGGCCTTAAAACAGGATATAGTTAAAAAGGCTGACAATATAAAACTTCTTGTAGATGGTATTAAAGAGAGAGCCCCTTTTGTGGTTTTAGATTACAAAGAAAAACTTACAGCTAGATTAAAAGAGCTTATGGATATGGTGGAGATTGACGAACAGAGAATAGCAACAGAAGTGGCAATTTTTGCTGATAGAGGTTGTATTGATGAGGAAATCACGCGTCTTGAAAGCCATATAGTACAGCTTTTAGACATACTTTCTAAAGGTGGGCTTGTAGGTAGAAAACTTGACTTCCTTATACAGGAAATGAATAGAGAGTCAAACACAATAGCATCTAAGTCAAATGACATAAGTATTACAAATTCTGCGATAGAGCTTAAAAGCGAAATAGAAAAAATTAGAGAACAGATTCAAAATATAGAATAAAAAGGCTGGTGGTATTATGGATAGCATAAGATTTATTAATATAGGCTATGGAAATCTTGTTTCTGCAAATAGAGTTGTTGCTGTTGTAAGTCCGGACTCTGCACCTATAAAAAGAATTATTCAGGAGGCGAAAGAGGAAGGTCGAGTAATAGATGCAACCTACGGAAGAAAGACGAGAGCGGTTATAATAACTGATAGTGGTCACGTTGTGCTTTCTACTATAATGCCTGAAACAGTCGGAAATAGACTTTCATTGAAAGATGTGGAATAAAGGAGTAATATAGTTATGAAAAAAGAAGGTATACTTCTTATAGTTTCTGGACCTTCAGGTTCAGGGAAAGGAACAGTTGTTTCAAAGCTTGTTGAAAGTGGCGAATTTTGTCTTTCTATATCTGCCACAACAAGAAAGCCTAGGGATTATGAAGAAGAGGGTGTTCACTATTTCTTCCATACAAAAGAAGAGTTTGAAGCTATGGCAGAAAAAGGTGAACTTTTAGAGTGGGCAAGCTTTTGCGATAATTATTATGGAACACCTAAGGCTTACGTTGAACAGTGTCTTAAAGAGGGAAAAAATGTTATACTTGAAATAGAAGTGCAGGGAGCTTTTCAGGTTAAAGAGCTTATGCCTGAAAGTGTTCTTATATTCCTTATGGCACCTAATGTTACAGAGCTTAGAAAACGTCTTACAGGTAGAGGAACAGAGGATTCTTCAGTTATAGAAAAACGTATTTCAAGAGCTATGGAAGAAATGGAACTTGTAAGTAAATACGATTATGTTATAATAAATGATACTGTTGAAAAATCCGTAGAGGATATAAAGACAATAGTTTCGGCAGAAAGTATGAGAACATCACGCAATAGTGATATAAATAAAATGTTTAAAGGAGAGATATAAAATGTTACGTCCATCATATACAGATTTATTAGAGGTTTTAAACAAAGATGCAGATAAGGTAGATGCTATAAACAGTAGATACACAATAGTTATTGCAGCTGCTAAAAGAGCAAGACAGCTTATAGATGGTGATGAGCCTTTAACAATGAATTATACAGTTAATAAGCCGGTTTCTATTGCTGTAAACGAGCTTTACGAAAACAAAATAAAAATTATACAGAACGCAGAGAAAACAGCTGAGGAAGAAGCAGTTGTTTCTGATGAAGAAAATGCAACAATAGAGGAATAATTACCTTGGGTATCTGAAACATTCGGATACCCATTTTATATTTAGGCAGGTGATTTTATTTTGTCAAAATATGCAAAGGTTATAACTAATATTAACCATTCTGATGTGGATAGAGTTTTTGACTATGGCATATCAAAGGCTATAGAGGAAAAAGTCAAGGTTGGTATGAGGGTTTTGGTACCTTTCGGTAGGGCAAACAAAAGTATAGAGGGTTACGTTATGGCTCTTTCTGATGAAACTGAACTAGACCAAAGTAAAATTAAAAATATAATAAAAACTTGTGATGACTTTCCTGTGTTTTCAAAAGAAATGATAGAATTAGCTTTATTTATGAAAGAAAAGTACTATACAACATTATCATCTTGTCTTAAAGTTATAATGCCATCGGGTATAGGTATAAAAACACAATGGATAATAGTTTTAAATGACTATGACGAGGATATTCTTTTTACACCTAAGGAAAGGGAAGTAATAGAGTTTTTAGAAGAAAAAAATAACGTGTGCTATAAAACTGAACTTGAGAGCCAGTTTGGTAAAAATATATACGGTGTTACAAATAGCCTTAAAAATAAAAATGTTATAAGCATACGACAAAGCGTTAAGGGAAATAGCTTTGAGCGAAATGTTCAGTATGTAAAGCTAAATCTTGATGAAAACTTTAATGAAAGATATGAGCTTATATCTAAAAATAAGAGAAGTGAAAAACAGAAAGAAGTAGTTGACTTTTTATTTGATTACAATGAAATTCAAGTATCAAAACTTAAAGAGGAAATGGGTAACATATCTTCAACATTAAAAACCTTGGAGAAGAAAGGGCTTATAGAAATTTTTAATAAGGTTGAAAAGAGAAGTATATTTGATATTTCTAATATTGAAAAGACAGAGCCACCTATATATACTGATGAGCAACAAAAGGCAATAGAAACCATAGAAAATATAAGACATTCTGATAATAAAAAGCCTACACTTGTTTTTGGTGTTACGGGTAGTGGTAAAACGGAAGTTTATATGGCAATTATAGAAAAAGTTTTAAGTGAGGGAAAGCAAGCCATAGTTTTAGTGCCGGAAATATCCCTTACTCCACAGATAGTAGGCAGGTTTATTTCTAGGTTTGGTGAAAAGGTTTCCTATACCCATAGTCGTATGAATTTTGGTGAGCGTTTTGACCAATGGAAAAAGGCTAGAGAGGGTGAAATATCTGTTATGATAGGCCCTCGTTCGGCTATATTTACACCTTTTTCAAATCTTGGTGTAATAATAATAGATGAGGAGCACGACACATCTTATAAATCGGAAACTACACCTAAGTATAATACTTTAGAAGTTTCCGAAAAGCTTTCTGAAATTACGGGGGCTGTTGTGGTTATGGGCAGTGCTACACCGGATATATGCACTTATCATAAGTGTATGGAGGGTAGGTACAATATTGTAGAGCTTAAAAACAGAACTAAGGACAGCAAACTTCCTGAAGTTTATATAAAAGATATGAGAAAGGAGCTTGAGGAGGGAAATCGGTCTATATTTAGTGTAGATTTGTATAACGCAATAAAAGAAAACCTTGAAAAAGGTGAACAGACTATGCTTTTTATAAATAGGCGAGGTTTTTCAACTTTCGTATCCTGTAGAAAGTGTGGTCACGTTATGATGTGTAAGAATTGTAATGTTTCATACACTTACCATTCTTATACGGATACACTTATGTGTCACTATTGTGGAAGTACAGTAAAAAATCCTAAAACTTGCCCAAGCTGTGGCTCTAAATATATAAAACACTTTGGTACAGGTACTCAGAAGGTCGAGGAGGAAGTGAAGAAATATTTCCCTAATGCTAGAGTTTTGAGAATGGATTTTGATACTACTACAAAGAAAAATAGTCATCAAATAATACTTGATAAGTTTAAGAATAAAGAGGCTGATATACTTATAGGAACGCAGATGATAGCTAAGGGACACGATTTTCCTAATGTTACTCTTGTAGGTATAGTTTCTGCCGATATATCTTTAAATTCATCAAGCTACAGGTCGGCGGAAAATACTTTTCAGCTTATAACACAGGTTTCCGGTAGAGCCGGCAGAGGAGAAAAGGCGGGGAAAGTTTATATTCAGACATATAGCCCTGATAATTACGTTATTAAACTTTCATCAAAACAGGACTATAAGGCTTTTTATAGTGATGAGATAGGTATGAGAGAGCTTATGGAATATCCACCTTTTGGCAGTTTTTTCAGTATTGTTATAAGTGGTACGAAAGAAAAGGAAGTTATAGAAAGCTCTCAAATGCTGGGGGACATTATGAAATACTTTAATAGAAATAGAGATTTTGTAATATTAGGTCCTGTTCCGGCTTTTATATCTAAAATTAAAAATGAATATAGATTTACAATAACCGTTAAGCATACAGACGAAGAAAGACTTAGAAATTTTGTTATGTACTGCATAGATAAGTTTAAAAGCAGGTATGGAAAGAGTAGTTTATATATAAATATAGCTATGAATACGGTTATATTTTAGCTTGTTGTTTAAATTAAAATTTTGTTGTATACTGATGTACAGTTAATAAATATTTTAGTTTTTTTGGAGGATAATATTATGGCTATAAGAAAAATTAGAGTTAATGGTGATGAAATATTAAGAAAAAAATGTAAAGAAGTTAAGGAGATAACTCCATCTATATTAACACTTCTTGATGATATGGCAGACACAATGTATGATGCTAACGGTGTAGGACTTGCTGCACCACAGGTTGGTGTTTTAAAAAGAGTTGTTGTTATAGATATTGGTGAGGGTATAGTTGAGCTTATAAACCCTGTTATCGTTGAAAAACGTGGTTCTCAAGTGTGTGCAGAGGGTTGTTTAAGTATTCCAGGAGCTACAGCAGAAGTTGATAGACCAGAGTATGTAAAAGTTGAGGCTTTAAATAGAAATGGAGAGAAAATAGTTGTTGAGGGTACAGAACTTATGGCTATTGCTTTATGCCACGAAACAGACCACCTTGACGGTATTCTCTATATAGATAAAGCTGTAGGAGAAATAGAAGGATTATAATACTTTAAAATTTTGGAGGGTTTTCGCTATGAGAGTTATTTTTATGGGAACACCAGATTTTGCTGTACCTTGTCTTGATATGCTTGTAAAAGAGGGACACGACGTTTGTCTTGTAGTTACACAGCCAGATAGACCTAAGGGCAGAGGTAAAAAAATGCTTTTTCCACCAGTTAAAGAGAAGGCTTTAGAATATGGTATTGAGGTTTTCCAGCCAGTTAAGATAAGGGAGGAAGATGCTGTAAACAAACTTAGAGAGTATAATGCGGATATTATAGTTGTTGTAGCTTTTGGTCAGATACTCCCTGAAAGTATATTAAATATGCCAAAGTATGGTTGTGTAAATGTTCACGGTTCCTTACTTCCTAAATATAGAGGTGCAGGACCTATACAATGGTCAGTAATAAATGGTGATACAAAAACAGGTGTTACAACAATGTATATGGAAAAAGGTCTTGACACAGGCGATATGCTTTTAAAGGCTGAATTTCCTATTGAACCGTCTGATACTTACGGAACTGTTCACGATAAAATGTGTCTTGTAGGTGCTGAGGTTTTAAAGGGAACTTTAGAAAAAATAGAAGATGGAACAATAGTAAGAGAAAAACAAGACGATTCTATTTCAACATATGCTCCTATGATTTCTAAAGAAACTGGTCATATTGACTGGTCTAAAACTTCTGATGAGATAATAAACCTTATAAGAGGTCTTAATCCTATTCCAAATGCTTGGACAACATACAATGATGAGGTTTTAAAAATTTGGAAAGCAGAAAAGTTTGAATTTGATAATGATATTGCTAAATGTGGTGAGATAGTAGCTACAAATAAAAAAGGCTTTGTTGTTAAGACTGGTGACGGGTTTGTTCTTATAACAGAAATACAGGCTAGAGGTGGCAAGAGAATGAACACAGATGCTTATATGAGAGGTCACGCAGTTGAAATAGGTGTAGTATTAGCATAATAAATATTAATTAAAGTAGTTTTTTGAAAATTTTAAAAGTTTAAAGCTGATAAAGGCTTTTTAAATAGGAGTTTTCGTGATTAAATTTATATTTAAATGGTATAAGTTTGATAAAGTTGATATTTATCTCTAATAACTGGATAGTGTAATTATCTATTGCTTACTGTATAAGCGTTATGAAGCTGATATTTATCTATTGCTTACTGTATAAGTTTTATAAAGTTAATATTTAGCTTAAAAGAAGTAATTTACCTGCTAGGTTTAGAGAAATTTATTAGTAATATTTATTGCTATAGATTATTGGTTAAATTTTTCTCTATCTAATAAGCACAAACTTTTAGAGTAGCCTATAGTTTGTGAAATTCAATATTAATTATTGAAAATTACGAAAGTTTAAAGCTGATAATAATATTTTAAATAGAAGTTTTTGTAATT
>JADIMX010000061.1 GCA_017694425.1 Candidatus Fimicola merdigallinarum | reverse complement strand
GACAAATTTAGGTAAGCTATCTTTTGGCGATATTGTTAATCTTGAGAGGGCTATGAGTGCTAATGGTAGGTTTGGTGGTCATATAGTAAGTGGTCATATAGACGGAGTAGGCATTATTAAGGAGATTAAGCCGGAGGGTAATGCTATGTGGCTTACTGTATCGGCAGATAAAGACATACTTAGATACATAATACAAAAAGGCTCTATAACTATAGACGGTGTAAGTCTTACAGTAGCTTATATTGATGATTATTGTTTTAAGGTTTCTATTATACCTCATACTGGGGAAGAAACCATACTTTTAAAGAAAAAGGTTGGGGATATGGTAAACCTTGAGAATGATATTATTTCAAAATATGTTGAAAAGCTAATTACAAAGGATGATAGAGAAAATAAGAAAAGTAATATAGATATGGATTTTTTAAGTAAATGTGGATTTTAAGGAGGGTTTTTTATGTTTAAGTTTAACACTATTGATGAGGCTATTGAGGATTTAAGAGCAGGAAAAATTATACTTTGTACTGATGACCCAGACAGAGAGAATGAGGGGGATTTTATATGTGCAGGTGAGTTTGCTACAGGTGAAAATATGAATTTTATGGCTAAGTATGGAAAAGGACTTATATGTATGCCTTTAAGCCAGAAAGAGGCTGATAGATTAGGTTTATATCCTATGGTTGTTAAGAATACAGATAATCACGAAACAGCTTTTACAGTATCTATTGACCATATAGAAACTACAACAGGTATATCAGCTTACGAAAGGTCTTTAACTGTAATTAAAGCTACTGAGGATAGTGCAAAGCCTGAAGATTTTAGAAAACCTGGCCATATGTTCCCGCTTATTGCAAAGGATAAAGGTGTTCTTGAAAGAAATGGGCATACTGAGGCTACTGTCGACCTTATGAAGTTAGCTGGACTTAAGGAAATTGGTATTTGTTGCGAGATTATGGCTGATGACGGTCATATGATGAGAAGGGAAGAACTTATAGAACTTGCTAAGGAATATAACTTAAAATTCATAACTATAAAAGATTTACAGGAATATATAAGAAATGAAAAAAGTGTTAAAAGAGTAGTTTCAGCTAATTTACCTACAAAGTATGGTGAGTTTAAAGTTTTTGGTTATGAAAATAAGGAAAATGGCGAGCATCATATAGCTTTAGTTATGGGGGATATTTCTTCTGGTGAGCCGGTTCTTACAAGGGTACATTCTGAATGTCTTACAGGTGATGCCTTAGGTTCTGCTAAGTGTGATTGTGGCGACCAGTACGATTTTGCAATGAAAACTATAGCTGAAAATGGCAGAGGTGTCCTTGTTTATTTAAGACAGGAGGGCAGAGGGATAGGTCTTATAAATAAACTTAGAGCTTATGAACTTCAGGATAAGGGTATGGATACAGTTGAGGCTAATATTTCTTTAGGTTTTCCAGCAGATTTAAGAGATTACAGAGTTGGAGCAAATATACTTAAGGATTTAGGTGTTTTTTCTGTAAGACTTTTAACTAATAACCCTGATAAGATAGAAAGTCTTAAAAAATATGGTATTGATGTAAAAGAAAGAGTTTCAATAGAGACTAGTCATAAACCACAATGTGAGTTTTATATGAAAACTAAAAAAGACAAAATGGGTCATATACTTGAAACTTTTTAATTAAAAAAATGGAGGTATTTTTATTATGAGAATTATTGAAGGAAAATTAGTAGCAGAGAATGTAAAAGTTGGTATTGTTGTATCAAGATTTAATGAGTTTATCGGTAGCAAATTGCTTTCAGGTGCAATAGATGGCCTTGAAAGACACAATGTTAAAAATGAGGATATAACTGTTTGTTGGGTACCTGGCGCTTTTGAGATACCTGTCGTTGCAAAGAAAATGGCACAGAAAGGGGAATATGACGCTATTATCTGCCTTGGTGCTGTTATAAGAGGTGCCACAACTCATTATGACTATGTTTGTGCTGAGGTTTCAAAGGGTATAGCATCTGTAAGCCTTGAAACTGGCATACCTGTAATATTTGGTGTTCTTACAACTGATACAATAGAACAGGCTATTGAGAGAGCAGGAACAAAGGCAGGAAATAAAGGCTATGACTGTGCTTTATCTAGTATTGAAATGATAAATTTATTTAGGAATATGTAATGGTATTCTTTAAGAAGTTTCTATATTATGATATAATTAATATAATTTAACAGTATAATTATACATAATATAGGAATGGGGTTTTGTTATGAATAATAGTTTTAAGTACATTTTTTTTGACCTTGATGGGACGCTTGTGGCATCTGCTTTAGGTATAGTAAATTCATTTAAGTATGCTCTTGAGAAAATGGATATGACCATTCCAACTGATGAGATTCTTATGACATTTGTAGGTCCTCCGTTAGACCAAAGTTTTAGATTTTGTGGTGTTGATGAGGCTGAAATAGATAGGGCTATTGAGCTTTATAGAGAGAATTATATACCTAGAGGTATGTATGAAGCTTATATTTTTGAAGGCATTGAAAATGTTCTTAAAACTTTGAAGGAAAATGGAAAAAGTCTTATTGTAACTACTTCTAAGGTTGAACATTTGGCTGAAAAAGTACTTGCAGACCATAATATTTCTAAGTATTTTGATTTTATATGTGGAAGTGATGTTGAGCTTACAAGAAATTCTAAAGCTAAGGTTATAGAGTATGCTTTTGAAAGAGCCAATATATCAAATAGAGATGAGGTTATTATAGTTGGCGATACAAAGTACGATATTATAGGTGCTAAGGAAACCGGTATAAAATCTATAGGCGTATTATATGGTTATGGTAGCAATGATGAATTAAAAGATGCTGACTATATTGCTGAGAAATCTTCAGATATTTTAAGTATACTTTTATAGTGGGTGATTTTTATGTTCGGGGAAAAGTTAAAGACAAACTTAAATACTGACTACTTAAAGGTTGTAGCTATAATTAGTATGTTTATAGACCATATAGGAGCTGTATTTTTTCCGGAATATATAGCCTTTAGGTGTATTGGTAGAATTGCTTTTCCGATTTTTTGCTACTGTATGACTGTAGGTGCTTTATACACTACAAGTATGAAAAACTATATTTTAAGGCTAGGGCTTTTTGCTTTAATATCACAGCCTTTTTATGTACTAGCTTTTTTCGGAAATGAGTTTATAAACAATATATTTGAGTTGAACATAATGTTTACACTGCTAGTAAGTGTTATTGGTCTTTGGGGATTTATAGAAAAACGAATTTTTATTTTTGTAGTATCCTTTTTACTATTATTATTTATAGATTTTGACTATGGCACTACAGGTATAATACTTATGCTTATATTCTATATATTTAGGAATAAGCCTAAACTTAGCTTATTAATACTTGTATTATTTTATGTAGTACAAGCTATTAATATTAGTCCTTACAGCATATATACTTTAAAAATATTTGGTTTTAATGTAGGAATTAGTATATTCGCTCTATTTGTTATACCTTTTATTTATATAAAAACTAATTTTGGTTTTAGAGTGCCTAAGATGTTTTTTTATATTTTCTATCCGGCACACCTGTTTTTAATATTTATACTTAGAATGTTTATATAAAATTTTTATAAGCTATATGTGTATGAGTTTCGCATATAGCTTTTTTCTTTTACTGCATTAATGATATGCCTTAAAGTTATATCACAAAATAGAAACAAAGTATTTGCTATTTTGGTTTTATGGAATTAAAATGTACGAGGTGAAAAGAGGAAAGAAGTACTATTTTAAGTATGGATTATTAAAGTAGGGAGGAGTACAAAGTTTGAAGAAAAGTAGCTTATTTATATTGGCACTTGGAGTATTTAGTATTTTAAATACGGAAATGGGTATGCAATATGTACCTGTTGGTGGAATTATATTAGTTTTAATTAATATTATATGTGTGTCGTTTATTTGATAGAGTATAAATAAAAAAGGAGCTGGTTTTATTTCCGGCTCCTTTTTATTTGTTGTGTAATAGGTTTTGTAAAAATGCTTATATGAAAGTAAAAAAGTCCTATGATAGAATAGAAGTAGCCTTATAATGAAAGAAATACCTACTTTAATATTATAAATTAAGATACAAATATCATATAGTATTTTAACCAAAATATAGGAGATAAGAAATATATGGGAAAATAAAAGCAGATATAGGAAAAATATTAATAATGTTGTGTTAAAGGAAAGGGGTTAAAATAATATAGGCAGAAGCTTGTAAAGACCATATATATATGTTATTAGAAATACCAACCAATTTAAGTTTATCACAGTTTATGTGATATTTAAAAAGTAGTTTAATGATATTTGATATGTATGCAAATTTAAAATATAAGTATGAGAATAGACATTTTTGGTGCAGAGGATATTATGTAGATACAGTAGGTAGAAATCAAAATGAAATAAAAGAATACATAAAAAATCAATTAGAATAAGATATAGTAAATAACCAAATAAGCTTAAAAGAATATATAGAACCATTTATGGGTAACTAGAGTAAGTAGGCAAAAAAATATCCACTTTTAGTGGTAGCTAAGAAATATTAGTGTAATTATTAACTATTAAGTACATATTAGAGGCTTACAACAAGAAAAAAAGCCCTATAAGGGCTTTATAAGACCATATTTTCAATGGTTGTTTTTTATTTTAAAGATTTTTAAGGTAAACTTTATTATCTTCTACAAGTTTTGACATATACTCTTTTGATGGACCACCTATGACATTTCGTGCTTCAACACATTTTTCAACTTTTATTGCGTCATATACACTTTCATCAAATACTGGTGATATTTTTTTGTATTCTTCAAGTGAAAGGTCGTCAAGGTTTGTATTGTTATTTATACAGTAGAGTACAAGTTGTCCTATTATTGCGTGGGCATCTCTAAATGGAACACCATTTTTTACAAGCCAGTCAGCAGCATCAGTTGCGTTTGTAAAACCACCTTTTGTTGCATTTAACATATTTTCTTTATTTACTGTCATTGTATCTATCATAGCTGTAAACACAGGTAGACACATTTTTAATGTATCTATTGCAGAGAATACCCCTTCTTTATCTTCCTGCATATCTTTATTGTAGGCTAAAGGAAGTCCTTTCATTGTTGTTAAAAGTCCCATAAGATAGCCGTAAACACGTCCTGTTTTTCCACGTATAAGCTCTGCCATATCAGGATTTTTCTTCTGAGGCATTATACTTGAACCTGTGGAGTAACTATCGTCAAGCTCTATGAATTTAAATTCGTGGCTACTCCAAAGAATTATTTCCTCACAGAAACGGCTTAAGTGCATCATAATTATTGAAAGTGCTGATAAAAGCTCGATACAGAAATCTCTATCGCTTACACCGTCCATACTGTTTAATGTAATACTGTCAAAGCCTAAGGCATTCATTACATCATATCTATCAAGGTCATATGTTGTTGTAGCTAAAGCACCTGAGCCTAATGGAAGTACATTTGTACGTTTGTATGTATCAGAAAGTCTGTCATAGTCACGTTTAAACATTTCTATGTAGGCTGTTAAGTGGTGAGCCAATGTTACGGGCTGTGCTCTCTGTAAATGAGTGTAGCCTGGCATTATTGTTTCAAGATTTTTTTCGGCTGTATTATTTAAAACAGTCATAAGCTCTTTTAAAAGCTCTTGTATATTTACTATTTCTTTTTTTACATACATACGGATATCTAAAGCAACTTGGTCATTTCGGCTTCTTCCTGTGTGAAGTCTTTTGCCAACATCACCAATACGGCTTATAAGTATTGTTTCTATATTCATATGTATATCTTCAGCTTTTTCATCAAACTCAATTTTTCCTTCTTCTATATCGGAAAGTATTTCTTTTAAAGTTTTTTGAATAAGCTTTGCGTCGTCATTTGGTATTATACCTTGTTTTCCTAACATTCCTGCGTGGGCTATACTTCCCTCAATATCTTCTTTATACATTCTTTGGTCGAAAGATATTGATGAATGGAAGTGGTCTACAAAGCTGTCAGTTGATTTAGTAAAACGTCCACCCCAAAGTTTCATTTTTTTAATTCCTCCTATATAAAAAGTTAGACTGCATTGGAATTTCCTTTGCAGTCCAAGGTTAGCTTAAATTATTTATTTTCGTTTGCCTGTTTCATCATAGCACGAACTTTTAATGGAAGTCCAAAAAGGTTTATGAAACCGTCAGCATCTTTGTGGTTGTAAAGGTCACCAGTTGTAAAGCTTGCAATAGACTCATTGTATAATGAGTATGGGCTTTCTGAACCTGCTGGGATTATATTTCCTTTGTAAAGTTTTAATTTTACTTTACCTGTTACAGTTTCATTTACGCTGTCAAAGTATGTTGATAAAGACTCACGAAGTGGTGTGTACCATTCGCCACTATATACAAGCTCTGTAAATTTATTGCTTGCGATTTCGTTAAAGCTCTGTGTCTGTTTGTCAAGGCAAAGATACTCAAGCTCTCTGTGTGCGTAGTAGAGTATAGAACCACCAGGAGTTTCATATACACCACGAGATTTCATACCTACAACACGGTTTTCACAGATATCCTGTATACCAACACCGTTTTCTCCACCAACTTTGTTAAGGTATGTTAAAAGCTCAACTGGGCTTAATTCTTTACCGTCAACTTTTACAGGGATACCTTTTAAAAACTCTATTTCAACGTATGTTGGTTTGTCAGGAGCTTTTTCCGGTGACACTCCAAGCTGTAAAATATGGTCGTAGTTTGGCTCGTTTGCAGGGTCTTCAAGCTCAAGACCTTCGTGGCTTAAATGCCATATGTTACGGTCACGGCTGTAGCTGTCACCCTCTTTAACTGGAGCTTCAATACCACGTTCTTTAAGGTATGCAACTTCTGACTCACGACTGTCCATTTTCCAAGTGTCAAGTCGCCAAGGAGCAATTATTTTAAGGTCTGGAGCAAGGGCTTTTATTGTAAGTTCGAAACGAACCTGGTCGTTTCCTTTTCCTGTTGCACCGTGGCATATTGCTGTTGCACCTTCTTTTCTTGCAATCTCAACAAGACGTTTTGCTATTATAGGTCGTGCCATTGATGTACCTAAAAGGTATTTGCCTTCGTATACTGCATTTGCTTTTATACAAGGATAGATTGCATCAGTTATAAATTCTTCTGTTAAGTCTTCAATGTAAAGTTTACTAGCACCTGTTTTTAACGCTCTTTCTTCAAGACCATCTGTTTCTTTTCCCTGTCCTACGTTACCACAAACAGCGATAACCTCTGCATCATTGTAGTTTTCTTTTAACCAAGGAATGATAACAGTTGTATCAAGTCCACCTGAATAAGCAAGTACTATTTTTTCTTTCATAATGTAAATTCCCCCTATATTTTTTAAAAAAATGACAAACTAACAGTAGTTGTAAACTATGTATTTTTTAGCTATAAGTTTGCTTATGTGAATTATTATACACCTTATTTTTGAAAAATCAATAACTTTTTTAAAAAAAGTTTGCATATTATAAAAATATTATGTATAATTATAACTGTAAAAATATTGTAAAGGCTTTGAATTGGGGGAATTAATATGATAAAAGCTGGAATTATAGGTGTTACGGGATATGCAGGAAGTGAGCTATTAAGAATACTTATGCAACACCCAGAAGTTGAAATTAAAACTATTACAGCAAAAAGCTATGTTGGAATGAAGTACAATGAGATTTATGAGAATTACAGAGATATAAATGAAAGTATATGCGAGGAAATGGATATTTATAAGTTGGCACAGGACTGTGATGTTATTTTTATGGCACTTCCTCACGGAGTTGCTACAAAGGTTATTGATGAAAAAGTCCTTTCTATGACTAAGGTTATAGATTTTGGTGCTGACTTCCGTCTTAAATATGCTGATGTATACGAAGAATGGTACAAGGCTGAGCATAGTGGCAGAGAGCTTTTAAAAAGTGCTGTTTATGGTCTTTGTGAGGTTAATCGACAAGACATAAAGAATGCCAGACTTATTGCTAACCCAGGGTGTTATACTACTTGTTCTATACTTTCGTTAAGACCTCTTATTGCCGAGGGTGTTATAGATTTAGATAGTATTATAATAGATGCAAAGTCTGGTGTTACTGGTGCTGGTAGAGGGCTTAGTACATCTAGTCTTTACTGTGAAGTCAATGAAACTATTAAGGCTTATAAAATTGCATCACACAGACATACACCGGAAATAGAGGAACAGCTTTCATATGCCTGTGGAAAAGATATAAATCTTATATTTACTCCACACCTTACACCTATGAACAGAGGTATACTTGCAACTTGTTATGCAAAATTAAAGGATAAATATACATATGATGATATAAGAAAAATATACGAAAAGTATTATGGCGATGAGTATTTTATAAGACTTACTAAGGAGGGAGTTTTTCCTGAAACAAGATGGGTTAAAGGTTCTAACTTCCTTGATATAGGATTTAAAATTGACGAGAGAACAGGAAAGATAATTGTTGTAGGTGCTATTGATAACTTAGTTAAAGGGGCATCAGGGCAGGCTGTTCAAAATATGAATATACTCTTTGGATTACCTGAAAATACAGGGTTACAGCTTGTACCTATGTTCCCAGCATAATTAGGGGGAATATTTATGAAGATTATTGACGGAGGAATTACATCACCTATTGGATTTAAGGCAACCGGTAGCCATATAGGTATAAAGAGGGTTAAAAAGGATTTATCCCTTGTTACAACAGATAAACCGGCTATTTGTAGTGGCTGTTTTACTCAAAATATAGTTAGAGCATCACATATTTTATGGGACGAGGCTATTGTTAAAAGTGGCAAAAGAGTTAAAGGTCTTATAACCGTAAGTGGAAATGCTAACGCTTGTACCGGAGAGCAGGGGGATAAAGACAACGAAAAAATGGCAGAGGTCTTTGCGAAAGAGATTGGTGCAGATAAAAATGAAATACTTACAGGTGCTACGGGGATTATAGGGTTAAAAATGCCTATGGATATAATAGAAAAAGGTATAAAGGACACAGTTAAAAATCTTTCTTATGATAGAGAAAGTGGAAAAAAGTCGGCTATGGGTATTATAACTACAGATAAGTTTATAAAGGAAATGGCAGTACAAATTGATGTGGGTGGAAAAACTATTACTATAGGTGGAATGGCTAAAGGTTCAGGAATGATACACCCTAATATGGCAACAGTTCTTTCATATATAACAACAGATTTAAATATTACTAAAGAGCTTTTACAGAAAGCTTTAGATTATAGCATAGGCGAAACTTACAATATGATAAGTGTTGACGGTGCTACCAGTACAAATGATATGGCTTTAGTTCTTGCTAATGGAATGGCAGATAACAAAATTATAGATAGTGAAAATGAGGATTTTCAAAAATTTAAGAATGCTTTATATAAAATTCATCTTAAATTTGCTAAGGATATTATACACGACGGCGAGGGGTCTTCTAAGTTTATGGAGGTTGCTGTTGTAAATGCAAAAAGCAAGGAAGATGCAAGAGTTTTAGCTAAAAGCATTGTGAATAATAACCTTGTTAAAACGGCATTGTATGGAGAAGATGCAAACTGGGGTCGAGTTGTTGCATCTATGGGTGGCTCAGGTGCATATTTTAACCCTAGAAACTTAAATATATTTTTTGAAAGTCAAAAAGGTTGTATTATTATGATGCAAAATGGAAAGCCTATTTCTTTTGATGAAAATTATGCTTCTGAAATTTTAAGCGAGGGAGATATAAAAATTGTAGCTGAGCTTTCTGACGGTGAATATACTGCAAAGGCTTGGGGTTGTGACCTTAGTTATGAATATGTAAGAATAAACGGAGATTATCGCTCACGAAGTTAAAAAATTTACCACTTTTATTGCTTATAAAATAGCGTAAAAGTGGTATTTTTTTATCTCTACTGTATAAATATACGGCATATATGCAAATTTATTAAAAATGATGATGTATAATTATTAATCTTTGTAAAAAATTAGGAGTATACAATTACCAGTTTAAGATGTATAATTTATTCATAAATATACATAAATTGTGTATAAAATATTTTGGGGGAATTAATTATGAAGATTATAGACGGAGGAATTACTGCACCTAAAGGCTTTAAAGCCTATGGTAATGCAGTAGGAATTAAAAAGGGTGTTAAGGATTTAGCACTAATTGTAAGTGATGTACCGGCAAATTGTGCTGGGGCATTTACAACAAATGTTGTTAAGGCTACATCAGTGCTTAGAAATATTGAAATAGTAAAAAATAAGAAAAATAAGGTAAATGGTATTGCTGTTAATAGTGGTAATGCCAATGCTTGTACTGGTGAGCTTGGTGTAAAGGGTAATATTGAAATGGCTAAGGAACTTGCCAAACTTTTAAATGTACCTGAAGATACAGTTTTAACTGCATCTACCGGTGTTATAGGTGCAACATTTCCTATTGATACTATTAAAAAAGGCATAAATGATACATTTCCTATGCTTGGGTATGATAGAAATTCTGCAAAGCTTAGTGCTGAGGCTATTATGACAACAGATACTTATTCAAAAGAGGTTGCTGTACAAATTGAGCTTGGTGGAAAAGTTGTTACTATAGGTGGAATGGCTAAGGGTTCTGGAATGATACACCCTAATATGGCTACAATGCTTGGATTTATAACAACTGATGCCAATATTACACAGGAGCTTTTAAATAAGGCTCTTATGGATACTATACCTAAAACTTACAATATGGTAAGTGTTGACGGGGATACTAGCACAAATGATACAGTTTTGGTTTTGGCAAATGGTCTTTCCGAAAATAATATTATTGATAGCGAAAATGAGGATTACGAAACTTTTTATAATGCACTTTACTATGTCAATGAAAGACTTGCAAAAGAGCTTGTTCGTGATGGGGAGGGTGCTACAAAGTTTATAGAGGTAAATGTAATTGGGGCTAAAAGTGAGGAAGATGCAAAAATTATAGCTAAGTCAATTATAACTTCTAACCTTGTTAAAACTGCATTTTACGGTGAAGACGCAAACTGGGGTCGTGTTCTCTGTGCTATGGGATATTCAGGTGTGGATTTTGATACTTCTAAAGTTTCCATATTATATAGTAGTGATAGTGGGAAAATTCAACTTATGGATAAGGGTACACCTATTGTATTTGATGAGGATAAGGCTAAGAAAATACTTAGCCAAAATGAGATATATGTAGATGTTATTATTTGTGAAGGTGATAAAAAGGCTAAAGCTTGGGGCTGTGACCTTAGCTATGACTATGTAAAAATAAATGGAGATTATCGTTCATAATCATATTAAATTTGGGGGAATTGAACTATGATAAATGAAAATAGCAAAATGAAAAATGTTATAGAAAAGGCTGAGGTTCTTATAGAGGCTTTGCCTTACATAAAGAAGTTTTATGGGAAAATTGTCGTAATAAAGTATGGTGGAAGTGCTTTAGTAAATCCGGAAATAAAAGAAACTATTATAAAAGATATTGCCCTTATGAAACTTGTGGGTATGAAACCTGTAATTGTACACGGTGGCGGTCCGGATATAAATTCATTTTTAGATAAAATGGATATTAAACCGAAATTTATAAATGGTCTTCGTGTTACAGACCCTGAAACAATGCAAATTGTGGAGATGGTTCTTGCTGGTAAACTTAATAAGTCTATCGTTACAGATATTGAACTTCAAGGGGTTAAGGCTGTAGGTATTAGTGGTAAAGACGGTGGTATTTTAAGTGCTTATAAAATAGATAATGGTGATGTGGACTATGGCTGTGTTGGAGATGTTAAGGCCGTAGATACATCTTTAATAGAAACTCTTTTAGACAAGGATTTTATTCCTGTTATTGCTCCTATTGGAAAAGATGAAAAGGGTAATACATATAACATAAATGCTGATTATGCCGGTGTTGCCATAGCTGGGGCTTTGAATGCTGAAAAACTTGTTTTCTTGACAGATGTTGAGGGGGTTATGAAAGATGTGCATAATCCTAATTCTATTATGAGCTTTATAAAATCTAGTGATGTTCAGAATCTTATAAATGACGGGACTATATCAGGTGGAATGATACCTAAGATACGTTGTTGTATTGCTGGTGTTGAGGCTGGTGTTAAAAATGTTCATATTCTTGATGGTCGTGTTGAACATTGTCTTTTACTCGAAATATTTACGCAGAAAGGTATTGGAACTATGATTTCCAAATAAGGAGGTAATATTTTATGTCTGAAAAAATGGATAAACTCGTAAAACTTGGCTCTGATGTTGTTATGAATACATATGCACGTTATCCTGTGGCTCTTGAGTACGGTGACGGGTGTTATATGTGGGATATAGATGGTAAAAAATATTTAGATTTTGTTGGTGGTATAGCTGTAAACTCTTTAGGCTCTAATTATGATAAAATTGTGGATAAAATAAGTGAACAGGCTAAAAAACTTATACATTGTTCTAACCTTTATTACACAGAACCACAGATACAACTTGCAAATATGCTTGTTAAAAATAGTGATTTTGATAAAGTTTTCTTCTGTAATAGTGGTGCTGAGGCTAATGAGTCTGCTCTTAAACTTTGTCGTAAGTATGCCGAGTTAAAAAATAAAAAAGGTAACGATATTATAACTATGGTTAAAAGTTTTCACGGTAGAACTTACGGTGCAGTAACTGCAACAGGTCAAGATAAATACCATAAGGGTCTTGGTCCACTTCTTCCGGGGATTAAGTATGCAGAGTATAACAATATAGATTCTTTAAAAGAGGCTATTGATGAAAATACTTGTGCTATTATGCTTGAAGTTATTCAGGGCGAGGGTGGTATTATACCTGCCGACAAGGAATACTTAAAAGAAGTTAGAAAAATTTGTGATGATAATGATATCGTTCTTATTTTTGATGAGGTGCAGACTGGAGTAGGTCGCTGTGGTGAGCTTTTCGCTTATCAGCTATACGGTGTGGCTCCGGATATTGTTACACTTGCAAAAGGTCTTGCCGGTGGTGTTCCTATTGGTGCTATGCTTGCTACAGATAAGGTTGCAGTTGCTTTTAATCCAGGTGACCACGCTTCTACATTTGGAGGTAATCCACTTGCAACTTCAGTTGGTACTGTAGTTATTAATGAAATTATTAATAATGGTATCCTTGAAAATGTTAAAAAACAAGGTGAATATTTATCAGAAAAACTTAATGAGCTTATGGAAAAACATAGTGTTATAAAAAGTGTTCGTGGGTTTGGTCTTATGCAAGGGTTACAAACTACTGTTCCGACTGGCAAAATTGTTAAAAAATGTATAGAAAATGGCTTGTTAGTTGTGGGGGCTGGTAATGATGTGATAAGATTTGTTCCACCTCTTATAGTGTC
>JADIMX010000060.1 GCA_017694425.1 Candidatus Fimicola merdigallinarum | reverse complement strand
TTTTAATAGTATTCTGTATGGTTTTCGGTATTATAGTAGCTGTTTTAGGTGCTTTAGGCGGAGGAGTTTTTGGAGGCTTCGTTGTTGGTGTAGTTGGGGTTTTATGCTCAATTATGCTAGTAGGTAATATTTCCGTTTTTGCAGTTATATTCGGTATTTTTGCATCAATATTTATAATTTGCTTAGCTGTACTTGGAACTCTTTTATTTATACTAATAGTTAAATATGCTTTAAAATACCTCTTAGAAGGGCTTAGATTATGTTTTAATAAAAATGGAGGTGCTAAAAATGATTAATATTATGAAAAAAATATGTAAATACACTTGTATTGTTATGGCAATTTCATTTGTGTGTGCTTTAGTAACAGCACCATTTGCTATAAAAGGACTTATGAACGATATACAGAGTGCAAGCGAAAAGGTTTCACAAAATATTGTAAAAAAAGAAGTGTTAGAAACAACAACAAAAGCTGTTATAAGCAGCAACGTATACTGCGATATAGAATTTAGACAGTCTACAAATGGCAAGTTCTACGTTGAGTTATTTAACGGTGGAAATAAAAGTATAGGTGGTTTTGATATAACTACAGAACTTACAGAGGAAAATGGTGTTGCATATTTTACTATATCAAGAGATTATACAAAACCGGAAAATATTCTCGAAAGAATGAATATATACAAAGAATTTATTAGAAATTTTGTTTATTACCCAGATATGATTATATACATACCTGAAAATATAGAGGTTGATGTAAAAGGTGAGTATATAAGTGAAGGAAGATTAATAGATAGTGATGTAATGTTCTCAAATAGAGATGCTTTGATAGAAAAGGTAAAGGCTGAGTATAATTATGATATGGGTGTTATTGTAGACGAGATTAGAGATGAACTTATAGATAGAGATAGAGAAATATGCAATAATATGACAGAGCTTGAAAATAAGATTAATAATTCAATACCAAGCGCTGTTGAAACATATTAAATATTTTACCCGTACTATTATTGGTACGGGTATTTTTATTTTTTGTTGTATAATGTATAATATTTAAAATAATATTATTATAATAAAAGAGGTAATGTATGAATAGGAATATTTTTAAGTTTTTAGCTTGTAGTATATGTGTTGCGTCTGCCTTTTTGTACTGGCAGGATAATCATATTGTTATTACTGAATATAAATATGAAAATGAGAAAGTGCCTAAAAATTTTGAAGGTTTTAGAATAGTTCAGGTTTCTGATTTGCAGAATAAAAAATTTTATAAAAATCAAAGTAGCTTAATTAAAAAGGTGAAAAAGGCTAATCCTGATATAATAGTTATAACTGGTGATATTATTGACGCCAATAGAACAAATCTAGAAAATGCCTTTATGTTTATTGATAAAGCTAAAAGTATAGCACCTATATATTACGCTTCGGGTAACCACGAAAACCACTCAGATAAATATGATGAAATTATAGAGGGGCTTTCTCTTAGAGGTGTACATATTTTAGAAAATAAGTATGAGCATATAGAGAGAAATGGCGAAAAAATAGCCATATTAGGTCTTAGGGATATACGAACAAGTTTAGATTTTCAAAATGCACTTTATGATATGGTAAATGAAAATGATGACTATTTAAAAATACTTCTTTCTCATAGACCGGAGTTATATTATATGTATGACGATAGTGGAGTTGATTTATCTTTTACAGGTCACGCCCACGGTGGTCAAATAAGACTTCCTTTTACAGACGGTCTTTTTGCACCAAATCAAGGGTTTTTACCTAAATATACAAGTGGCATAAGACACTTTGAAAACTCATCAATGGTTATAAGCAGAGGTCTTGGAAATAGCATTTTCCCATTTAGAATTTTTAATAGACCTGAAATAACTGTTACTACACTTTACAGCAAATAGACCTTTGTTATATAATATTTATAAATTTTATTGAAAGGAATTGATTTAATTGAAGAAAAATCCTGTTGTTACAATAGAAATGGAAAACGGAGATATTATAAAAGTTGAGCTTTATCCAGAAGTTGCTCCAAACACTGTAAATAACTTTATATCACTTGTAAAAAAAGGCTTTTATGACGGAATTATGTTCCACAGAGTTATAGCTGGATTTATGATACAGGGTGGTTGTCCAGACGGAACAGGTATGGGTGGCCCTGGATATTCTATAAAAGGTGAGTTCTCAAGCAATAGCTTTAAAAATGACCTTGCTCACGATAAAGGAGTTATATCAATGGCTCGTACTATGATGCCAAACTCAGCTGGTTCACAGTTCTTTATTATGCACGAGAAATCTCCACATCTTGACGGAGAGTACGCATCTTTCGGAAAAGTTATTGAAGGACTTGAAAATGTAGATAAAATTGCTAACGTAGGCACTACATTCGGCGATAAACCAGTAGTTCCACAGGTTATGAAAAAAGTTACAGTTGAGCTTTTTGGCGAGGAATATCCAGAGCCTACAAAATGCTAATTTTATAATTTAGGGTGTGGAGTTTCCACACTCTTTTTTTAAAAAAGGGGGAAATAAAAGTGAAAATTATGGTTATAAATGGTCCTAACTTAAATATGGTAGGTGTTAGAGAAAAAGGTGTGTATGGCACAAAAACTTTTAGTGAAATATGCGATTATATAAAAGAAGAGTATGAAAAAAGAGGTCATAGTGTTACACTTCTTCAGAGTAATTCTGAGGGCGAAATAATAGACTTTTTACAGAAAGCCTACTTTGAAAACTTTGATGGTGTCGTTATAAATCCTGGAGCTTATACTCATTATAGCTATGCTATCCACGACGCAATAAAAGGTAATGTTGGTATACCTACTGTTGAAGTGCATCTTTCAAATGTCCACGCAAGAGAGGAGTTTAGACATATATCTAGAACAGCTCCAGCTTGTATAGGTCAGATATGTGGCTTTGGTGAGTATGGCTATGTTATGGGACTTATGGCACTTGAAAATTATAAAGGGGAGTAACACCACTATATATTTTTTAATAAAAAATAAAGCTCAGAGATAAAACTATACATAATTTTAAACCTTAATACTAGAGGTTTATTTACATTGTAGTATTTATTTTAGGAATTGATTTTTTTATTATGTCAATACTATTTATTATAGCTAGATTAATTACTTTAGGTAAGAGGTATATGGTGTTCGCTTTTAAATAATATTGTAGTGGTGATTAATATGGAAAATACTTGGTATAAAGATATTACCATAGAATAAATAGAATATAAAAAGGATTTTATAAATAATTATATTGAAAAACATCAATTTTCGGCTGTTTTAGACCGTTTTTTTGATGAGTTTAAAATTTCGTATATATACAATACAAATGCAATAGAGGGTAATCCTATAACAGAGTATGATACAGCTTATATAATAAATTCAAATACTTTTCTTGAAAATTATTCTGCAAAGGATAATATGGAAATTTTAGGAAGTGTTAAGTCTTGGGATTATATTATGAAAAAGTCTGAAATAACTATCGATACCATACTTAATATACACAAAAATATATTGTTTTTTGATGTAGATAATGCAGGAGCATTTAGGAATATACCACTACATATTGGAGGTAAACAGATATTAAATTCATCTAGTATACCTTCTTCAATGGAAGAATTAATTAAAGAAATAAATATAAAAGAAGAAATATTTGAAAATATAGCAGAAACCCACCTAGTATTTGAGAATATTCATCCATTTATTGATGGAAACGGGAGAACAGGCAGAATGTTGTTAAATCTTCAACTTATAAAAGCTGGATATTTGCCTATAAATATTAAACAAAAAGATGTTGGGAAATACTATGGTTGTTTTAGACAGTATGATAAGTCAAAGGAAAAGGGTATACAAGAATTATTTAATATTATAACAAAGTATGAATTTGAAGAATTATCTAAGTTAAAATAAAATATTGAAAAATAAAACTAGGCTTATGCCTAGTTTTTTATATAAAATTAAATATGAATGAAACTACTATAGGCGATATAAAGAAATTTGAAACTATACATATTAATATT
Organism: Candidatus Fimicola merdigallinarum; assembly: GCA_017694425.1. GTDB lineage: Bacteria > Bacillota > Clostridia > Lachnospirales > Anaerotignaceae > Fimicola > Fimicola merdigallinarum. The sequence goes on along the minus strand of JADIMX010000060.1, from coordinate 75 downwards.
ACAAAAAAACAGTCTAAGCCTGAATTTTTAATATTTTTAAAGTTTTTCTTATATATCTTAGAGAATATCTTGCTT
>JADIMX010000059.1 GCA_017694425.1 Candidatus Fimicola merdigallinarum | reverse complement strand
CAGCTATTATTAAGCAATCACTTTCTGATTTTACAACTGAAATTTACTATCATTGTTGTAAGGCAGTTGATGTAATAGAGTTTCAAGAAACAGAAAATAAACTTATAAACCTTGTTGGTGAAGAAAAATTTGAAGCATTTCAGTTCATGCTTACTCAATATTTTATTGCAACTTCCTTTGCTCAAGTCTTTTTACAAGTTGTGATAAAAGAATTAAGTCTAGCTCTTACCACTCGTGATATTGAAACTGACAATGAAATATTTAGGCTGTTTTTAAAAAATTTATAATATTTTTATATTAAACAAGGCGAACCTTTTTAGGCTCGCCTTGTAAATTTATATTGTTTTTTCTTATTTTGTTTGTATATTGGTTGTGGCATTAACTACTTCATTTTCTTTTTTACTTTCAACCTCACCTTCTTTAAGTTCTTTTTTTGCTTTTGGCTTTACAGTTTCTTCATATTCCTCAATAAATTCTCTAACATCAACAGGCACAAGTTTTTTATATAATCTTACCAATGTATCCTCAAGTTCCTGTTCCAATGATACTTCTTTTTTGACTGCATATCTCTTTAGTGCTTGATATTTATTTGTATCAAACTTAATCTGTATAACTGTTTGTTTCATTTTCATCACCTCAATTTTTAAAATTTATAGCTGTGGTTCTTCAAAATTTTCTTCAATATTTAGATTATTAACTCTGTAATCACTTAACCAAGTACTCCCAAAAGTTTCTCGTGTTTGCAATCTCCATATTGCAAGTTTACCTATATTAAGTTTTACATCTTCCATATCAAATAAAAGATTTGTTAAACCTTCATTTTCAAAGGCATAAATATTTTTAAATTTATCACCTTCCAAAAGTATATTTACATCAGTAAGAAGTTCATTTATGCCTTCTTCCCATTCTTTTAAGTCACCACCACAGCCTTGAATTATTAGCCCTTCCTTGTTATCCATTTCTTTTAACTCATCTAAAGTTATATTTTTAATCATTTTTTCCACCTTCTTTTATAATCTTCCATATCCATAAAAATGTTTTATCCAATAAGAATTACCCAAGTTTGCGTATCCAATTGGATCTCCACAATGTAACATTTGATTATCACCTACATATATGCCAATATGTGTAACAACATTATTACTATCATATGTACCTTTAAAAAATACCAAATCTCCAGGTTTTAAATCTTCTTTTGATACAGGTGTACATTGATTATAAATTCCCTGTGCTGTTGTTCTTGGTAAGTTATGTACTCCTGATTGGGTATATACCCAACATACATATCCTGAACAATCGAAACTTGTTTCCGGTCTACTTCCACCCCAATTGTATGGGAAACCTATATATTTTGTTGCTTCTGACATAAGTGTTGCAAAGGTTTCATCATTAAAGGCTTCTCCAGGTGTACCGAATATTTCATCTGTAACTGCATATCCATATTTGATAAACAGATATAAATTTCTTATTTCCTGTTTGTCTGTGTCTGTAAACTCATAGGATAGATATTCACTAAGTAAAGAATATATTTTCTCATCATCTTCAATATCAACAAAACAATCAACAAAACCTTTATAATATTTATCATCAAATGCAGTTAGGTCTTCAGAAAAATATAGAATATAAAAAAAGGATTTGACTTTTATATCATCAAATCCTTCTTCATTAAGTTCATTTATTGCTGTATCTATCTTTTTAAATGCCTGTATCATTTCTTCCATATATCTTGCAAGTTCTTCATCTATATCAGTGGGTATTGGTCCACCATCAAAAACAATTCTTGCAATCTCCCTGCTATATCCTGCTTCTGTATTCCATATAGAAACCATCGCAAGTAAAGGTACAACAATTACAGTAACCAAACCAACAATAATACTTCCGAGCAACATTCGTATCCTTTTGTCTTGAGCAACTTCCAAAGCCTTTTTTGTTAAAAAAGCTACTGCCATAGGACTTGCCATGCAATTCCCCCTCTCATTATAAACAACATATTACTTACATCCTTCGATTTTTTTAAAAACAAATTCAGCAAAATCATTTGTTAAACAGATTTTTTGACTTCCCCATTTTATAGAACCTAATGTATTCCCGCCAACAAAAGTTATATGCTTTTCGGGACATATCTCCAAAAACTCCTCTACAAGTTTATTTGATGATAATTTGAAATCCCACCACTTTTCACTAAATTCCTGTGTTAAGCATCGAATTTCGTACTTATACTTCCACCTATCATTTTTATCTTCCATCCTTTCTTCATATTCAGTACGCAACAGTTCATAACAGCCAACAATAAAACCTGTACCTACGCTATGTAATATAAAAATATCACCTGCTTTTGCTTTTTTGAACGGTTCTGTAAATCCAATATATGAAATATTTTTCAGTGTCATCCCCTCTACAAAAGGATCACCAGTAACTCCAATTGGTTTTAAATAACATTTATTTTGATTGGATATTTGAGTCAGATACACCTTCATATATTTTCTTGCATCAAACTTATTTTGCCATTTTTCTTTTTCCAAATATTCCTTAGCTTTTTTCTCTGCTTTAACAATTTCTTCATATCTGATTTCACCTAACGTCAGAGAAAATATCCAATTGTACATCTCTTTTTGTTGTTCGATATCATATGAAACTACACCCCATTCAATATGATTTTTCATACCGTTTCCTGTTAAATTCGCAGAAGATATCAACATACCATTTTCTTTTCCATTTTTATAGAATAAATAGGCTTTTCCATGTAAATGTTCATTTGTATATACATCGATATCTATTTTTTTATCTTTGCAAAAATCAAATAGATTTATCAAGGACAGTACTTTCTGAGCACCCTCTTGAAATCCCGTAAGAACAGTAATCAACCTGATTTTACGAATCGTAGGGATTTTTTCAAAGAAGAAGCTGAGATCTTCTGCTAAAAACGGTGAAGTAATGACCAATTCATCAGACTTCTTTGCCATTTTGATCAATTTTGTTAAATGATTTGTTCCCTTTTTTTCATTCCTGATTATTTCCAAATAATCCACCACCCTTCTACTTCTATCCCCATTATAATATGCATACCTTCAAAAGTAAATTTTCAAAAAGCTATTTTACCTTCCCCCTGCACTTCCAAATAATTCTTCTTTATATTTCTGTGCTTTTACAACAAGATGATAAACTTCTGAGCCATGTCGAAACACACAAACTCCTTTTGAGGGATAACTTATTAAATCAAACAAGCACTCATCAAGTCTTATCATTTCAATATATTCTTTCTTTGAAATATTTCCCGGGTAAAATAAAAACTGATGTGTAGGTATGGCAAATAAGGGTTTTGTCATCTCCTTAACATCAGCTCTGTTAAAGTCTTCAATATTTTGGCTTGCTATAACAAGGGCACTTTCCTTTTTTCTAACTCTTTTCATAGCATTTCTTATATATTCAATGGCTGTTAAGTTTGTAAGGAAAAGATATAATTCATCAATAAAAGCAACTGTATTTCCCTTTGTAAGAAGTGCATCTGACATATAAGATAGTACATTAAAAAGCATTGCATTTTTTATTGATGTATCTGCTTCCATAATTCCCTTTACTCCAAAACACAAAAACTTATCATCAGTAATATTTGTATGCCCATTAAAAAATTTACTGTCTGCACCTACACATATTGATTTTAGTTTTAAACAAAGATTTCTTACAGTTTCTTTTGTATAAATATTTCCTTTATTTTCCTCATATTTATTTAGCTCACATTCAGCTAAACTATATAAGTCAGATAATATTGGGTAATCTTTATGTCCTATTTCTGAAAGTTTTGTGTTTTCTGTAATGCCTTTGTTTTTATAAAGTTTCTCTAAAAATATTTCAAGTACATCTATTTCTTCACCTGTAAAGTCTTTGTATGAACGGAAAAAATCACGAAGGAATGACAAATGTCTTGATAATACTGAACCATTATCTTCTTCCCATTTTTTGGGTTCAAGAACATTTATAATATAAGTTCCTTCAGTTAAATCAATATAACAGCCTTCCATATTAAAAGTTATGTCTGCATATTCAGCTTCAGGATCTAAACAAATGATATTCATACCACTTTCTCTCATATTGCAAAGAAGAAGTTTCATAAGATAACTTTTTCCCTGACCACTATTTCCTAGTATAAGTATATTAGCATTTGTCTTATCATCTGTTCTTCTTTGAAAATCTATAAAAAGATTACTTCCATATTTATCGTGACCTATATAAAAACCTTTAGGGTCTGCTTTACCTGAATAATTAAAAGGATACAGATTTGCAACACTTGTTGCAGGCAATACTCTTTCAAACTGTTCTCCAAAAACATTGTTTCCACAAGGCTGTGTACTTTCAAAACCTTCTTTTTGTCTTAGAAAAAGTTTATCAACTGATATTTTAGAGCGTGTAAGTTCTGCTTCAACATCAGATTGCATTTCCTTTAGCTTTTCAATATTCGGTGCAGATATTTCAATAAACACAGCACAATGAACAAGGGGTTCTCTGTTTCTGTGCATTTGAGCAATTAAGTTCATTACATCATTAAGGTTTGATTCTGCAATAATCTCCTTTTGAATATCACCAGATGTACGGTTCATTCTGTTTCTGCTTGCAGCATTTGATATTATTTTTCTTTCTTCACTTGCTGTTACATGGCGAGTATATATCCTAAGTGTAACACCTGAACGGTCACCTAAATGTCTTCTTCTGTATCTGTTGGATACTCACGAATTACCCAAGTACTTCTGTATGTGCTTCCACATATATAATAGTCCGGGTAAAATTTTAAGACAGACGGTGAACACATATCAAGAAACTCTTTTATTCTGACTTGCTCTTTTTCTTCGTCTGTCTTTGGAATATAAATTTTACTTTTTTTAGTTTTGCTTATTTTCAACTTCAACCCTCCCTATTAAATTTTAGTTTTATTTATTTTCAAATACTTCCTTCTTATTAAATTTTAATTTTACTTGTTTTCAACTGTAATTATCCCCCTTTACAAATCTTTCTCCGTCATAGTCATCAAAATAAACTTGTGTAATGTTCTGAACAAAGTAAACAGCATAAAGCCTTTTTATATCTTCTTTTACTGCAAGTCTGTAAGAAAAACCTTCATCTTTCAATATTTTTGTAATACGACTTATACCTGTTTGAACATCATTTGAGTCAGGATTATAGTTTTTAAATCTTATAATAAATAAAAACTCCCTTGCTGATGCTGTCTGTATCTGCACTCTGTCTAAATGGGAAAGGTCTTTTTCAAGCAACTGTCTAACCTTTTGACTTTTTTCTTGTTCAATCCTTTCTTTATAAAATATTTTATTGTTATCAAAATTTTCTCTTGAGTTTATACAGGAAAACTCAATTGAATTATAGCCTTTTATTACATCTGATAATGACATTATTTTTGTTTTGACTGCTGTTTCTGATAATACTGCTATGTTGTCAGGCTGTATCAGAAAGTAAACAATATAGTCATTACCATATGTTTCAACACCAGTAATATCAATATTTTTTGCACCTATTTCTTCCCTTGTTGATTTCTTTTTTCCTATTATTATTTTATTCATCAACTAACCTCCAATAAAAAATTTGCTGTGTTGTTATAAAAAACCTAAATGCAAAGCGTATATAATCTGCAATATTAAGTTCATTATCAATACGCATAGTTAAAAAAGCATACACACCAATAAGCACAGCAGGAATCATAATGTCCAAGGCTCTTAGAAATATGGCAGATATAATTGTTCCTGCAATAATTATAAGCATATCTCTAAGTGTCCAAAGAAACATAGTGCTTTTACCTTTTAAATGTTCAGGATAGATGTACATTTTTATCAACTCCTTTTTAATATAAAAAAGCATAGTAGTTTAAAACTACTATGCTTAAAAAATAAAAAAACCATATTAAATTAATTATTTGTAAAATATATCTTATTCATATTTATTTTCGTAACTATCATAGTAAATTAGATATAAACTGTCATTAAAACAAGTTACATACCCATATCCATTCCCATTCTCTGACTTTCTTCCTGTTCTTCCAATGTTTCTTTCTCTGTAAGTTTTCTAAATCTGTCCTTACCATAGGCTACACCAAGACTTGCACCGTTATCCCAAGCCGGAAATACAAAACCCCTATCATCTACAAATTTTACAGTTCCTTTTGTGCCTGCAGGTACAGGACTATCTAAATCTATTTGAATCATTTTGACTCTTGTTCCCGATGGATACAATTCCTTTGCTCTTTCTATCCTTCTTCTTTCATATTCATCATCTGACCAATTCATAAATTTCACACCTTTCATTTACTTACCATTCTTCCAATATTTCTTGTCATATTTACTACTGAATTAACTGAATAAACAGTACTCATAACATTAAAACGCATACTTGTATCAAGACCGAAGTTTTGAGCAATTCTTGGTACTTCCGTACTTGAAAGCATAAGTCCTATGCCCAAAAGCATATTTGTGTTATATGTCACAAGTCCTGCAATTAATACTATTGTCTGTAAAAATGCTGTTAAACAAAGTGCTATAACCTGTTTACACCAAGATATAAAACCATCTGTATATCCCCTCGGAACGCTGAACATATATAAACTGCCTGTTGCCATCATTGTAAGAAGTATTCCACCTCGTTTAAGATTAGCGAAAAATACTTTTATAACTGCATAACCTATAAGTATTACAAACACAATAGCCACAACAATATTTGATGCAGGAGTTTCAAAGCCTCCAAGTATCATAGTTGCAATAGCTCCAAGTTTACCTTCTGACTCTGTCATTCCTGCAATAGCTCCTATAAGTCCATTTGAAAGATTAATACAAAATATGTAAAGGTCAATAGGAACTATCGTAAATAAACTTACTGCAAAAAATCCTTTAATTATATTAAGTCCCACATCTTGCAAACTTCCTTTTCCTCGTTGTGCTTCTATTGCTGTATCAAATACTGCAACTACAATGCCCACAACATATAATGCCCAAGCGAAATAATTGAAAAAGAGCAGAATACCCTTTATCCAATTAAGTTCAAAGAGTTCTGCTCCCATTAAATTTATCATACTGAAAAAATCACCGAAGAAGGATATTAGCTTTCCGTATATCCAGTCACAAAACTGGTCAAGTACACCATCAACAGCTAAATCCATTCCAAACATTTTATCACCTCACTGTTATATCCCAAGTATATTCCAAATATATGATGGTGCTGTAATTGCAAATACCAATCCGAAAAATAATATTGCAATAGGTGCAAAGTCAAATTCTCCATGTTTTTTGTAGTCGAAATACGAAACAGATAATTTGACAAAAAGTAATATTGCGAGAACACAATCAACAACAGGGAAAATAACATTGTTAGTAACTGTTTTTATTTGTCCTGCCGCTGTTTTCCAAGTGCTTTCAATAGCTGTTGAAACCTGACCACTATCAGGGGCAGCAAATACTGTTGGTGCAAATATAATTGCTATAACTATAATTGTTATTGTAATTAACAAAACTTTTTGATATTTAAACTTAGACATTTTAATTCTCCCTTCAAATAAAATAAGGGATAGTCAAAAGGCTATCCCTTAATATAAATTATTAATATCCTGTTTTAGGAAGTGTAACAGTAGGTGTATTTATTGTCCATACTGTTGTATTCCAACTTGTTTTGGCACTCTCCCATTCATTTCCGTATCTTCCCCCTACATCTGCTCTATTTGTAATTCTATAATCTTTAGGCATATTAGGAAGTACCTGACAGAATACTGACATATTTTCTAACATTTTAAATCCTGCACTTGCCTTTGGAAATTCTAAACGAATATCTGTTACATATTCACCATTTGCTAAACCAAGTACATTTGGATGAAGGCTATATTCATAATTGTTCTTTGTCAAAAGATTTTCAGCAAGCATACGATAATCTCTATAATTGGTTTTATAAGTTATATTATAGTACATTCTTTCTGAATATGTTCCTGTTACAACTTTTAATACTCTTGTTGCATCAGTTGGAATTCTATCATGTATATAGAAGTTTTCAAGTGTTCCTGTTGAACCGTTTTGAACTTCATATATATCATACTGAATTGTCTGTCCAGGCGATGCTTCATTTGGTCCTTTTTTCTGTACTGTAAGATTTAATGATATGCTACTATTAAGGACTTCAAATCTTGCTATATCTCCATTATGTCTTATTTCTGCAATAAGAGTTTTATCATTTAATGCATAATATCTTGGTGCAGATACTTCTTTAATTGTATAAACACCAACAGGTAAACCTTTTGAAGCTGCTACACCATTACTGTCAGAAGATATTTTATCTACAAGATTTCCTGTTATGTTATAGATTTCAAATACTGCTCCTGATAATGGTGAGCCTGCTGGAAGACCTGTTAATTCATTAAACTCTGATGAGCGTTTTGTAATTACTATCTGACCTACTTCAGGTGTATTTTCCCATTCTATTTCTGTAGTTCTGCCTTTTTGAATATAAAATGTTTTTTCACTGTTGTCTGCAATATAACCTTCAGCAGGCTCTAACTCTCTAAGTTTATATTTTCCTTCAGGTAATTCTTTTCTAATCCATATATAACCTTCATCATCGGTTTCATACTGACCTATTGGTTCATTGTTGCTATCATACAATAAGAACTTTACACCTTGTATTCCTTCTCCTGTTACTGAATCAATTTTATGAATTAACACAGAAGAAAGGGGTTCATTTTCAACTTTTAATATAGTTCTCTTACCATCTTTGATTTCAACTTTTTTAGCTTCACTATCAAGTTTATATCCTTTGGCTTCTTTGGTTTCTTTTATAAGGTATGTACCTTCTTCCAAACCTTCAATAACAATTAAACTACTATCATCAGTTTCATAATAACCTATTTGCTCACCATTAAGTTTTGTTATCAAAAACCCAACACCTTCAATAGGTTCATCATTTCTGCTGTCTGTCTTTTCAATAATAAGACCTGAATATGGTTTATTTTCTATCTCTATTATTGATTGCTTGCCTGATTTAACCTCAACAGTTTTAGGCTCTTTATCCCAATGATAACCTTCCAAGCCTTCTGTTTCAGTAACTGTATAATAACCGTCTTCAAGGTCTGATACATAAATCATACCTTCTTTATCAGTTTTAAATGTTCCTATTTTTTCACCACTCATTTTTGCTATGGCAAATGATACTCCCTCAAGTGGTTTGCCTGTTTCTGAATCTGTTTTAACTATTTTAATTCCTGAAAGTGGCTTATTTTCAAATGTTACAACAGTAGGCACATTTGTTTTAACCTCAACAGTTTTAGGTGTTTCATCAAGAATATATCCTTCCGATGCTTTTGTTTCTCTTACAATATACCAATCAGGTGTAAGTGTTGGAATTAGTATTGTTCCTGTATTATCTGTTGTGTACTCTCCTATATGCTCGCCATTTTGTTTTTCTACAACAAATTTTGCTCCAACAAGTGGTTCACCTGTTTCTGAGTCTATTTTTTTAACCACAAGGGAAGTCATTTTTTTATTTGTAAACTCTAATGTATAAGTTTTACCATAATCAATTTCAATAGTTTTTGACTGTTCTTCGAGAACATAACCGTCAGGTGCTTTTATCTCTTCAACTATATAACTTCCTTTTTCTAAGTTAGGTATATTTATTGAACCATTGATGTCTGTTGTAAATATTCCGTTGTTTGTTCCAACAACAGTACCTTTTGATGTAGTTACTTTAAACTCTGCACCTGAAAGTGGATTTTTATTGTCAGCATCTTTTTTCAAAATCACAAGAGTACCAATAGGTTGATTTTGAAACTGTACTTTATAAGTTCCACCATCTGTGCCTATTTGTATTGTTTGAGGTGTTGTATCTTTTACATATCCCTCAGGTGCTTCTGTTTCTGTTATAACATAACTGTCAGGTTTTAAATTAGGAATAAGTATTTCACCGTTGCTGTTTGTTATATATTCTCCGTTATTATTTCCTACTAATGTTCCATCACCTGTTGTGACTTTAAATTTTGCATTTGATAAAGGTTTATTTGTTACTGCATCAACTTTTGTAATCAATAATGAACCATAAGGATAATTGGCAAAGGCTACTTCAACAACTGATGTTCCGTCAGCTTTAAGCCAAGCCTGTTGCTTGCTATTTTCAGAAATAAGATAGTTTGTAGGTGCTTTCACTTCTTCTATTATATAAGCACCTGCTTCTAAGCCTGTTATAACAATAATTCCTGAACTGTCTGTTGTATATCTACCTATTATTGTTCCTGAGTTTCCTGAAATATCTTCAGACACTTTTCTTAATTCAAAAACTGCTCCTTCAAGCATTTCTGAAGTAATGGCATCTGTTTTCTTTATTACAATACTGTTTAAAGGATAGTTTGGGATTTCTTCACCTATATAGTCATTACCTGTTGTTATAACAACATTTTCATTTTTAGGTGGTGTAACAATAATATCATTTCCTTTATTTTCTTCATTGTCAGAATTTGTTGTATAAGCATTTTCCCCTGCTGAAAGATATTTTCTTGTTACAGGATTTGAAGGAAGCTGAAAGCCTTGTGCCGGTATTGTTTCTGTAATTATATACCAACCAACTTCAACATCTTCCAATATAATTTGACCATTTTCATTTGTTTTATATGTACCCAACGGAACAATTCCACCATTTGGATTTTCATATTCTATTTTGAATGTTGTGTTTGGTACAGGTTTTTGTGTCAATACATTTGTCTTTGTTATAATTAAAGTTGGTTTTTTTGTGTTTTCATATACAAGTTGTTTGCTGTCACCTGATGATAATTCTATTTCTTTATGTTGTGTATCAAGTATATATCCGTCAGGTGCAGATATTTCTTCAACTGTATATATACCTTCTGGTAAATCTGTAATTGTGATTTTACCATTTTCATCTGTCATATATTCGCTTACTGTGTCATCTTCTGTTTTTGTAACCTTAAATTTAGCATTTGCCAAAGGCTCTTGTGTTTTTGAGTCTATTTTTAATATTTCAAGGGCAGGTTTCTTTGTATTTGAGAATACAAGTGTTTTTGTTTTTCCCCATTCCAAAGCTATATCTTTATGATTTTCAGTATCTAAAACATAGCCATTAGGTGCTTCTATTTCCTCAACAGTATAAACTGCTTCATCAAGGTCACGAATTACAATTGTTCCTGTTTCGTCTGTTACATACTCACTTACAGTAGAGTCTTCTGTTTTTTGTACTTTAAATTTAGCACCTGCAAGGGGTTCTCCTGTTTCTGTGTCAATTTTCATTATCTGCAATGAAGGTCTAAGTCTGTTATCAAACTTAACTTCAACACATTTGCCACCTTCCAAATATACATCTTTACTTTCTGTTGAAATAAGATAACCTTTAGGTGGTGCTATTTCTGTTATTGTATACCAACCTTCTTCAAGGTTTTCCAAACGGATTTGACCGTCTTTATCTGTCATACCTTCATATACAATAGTTCCACCTTTTTTAGCAACTGAAAACTCTGCATTTTCCAATGGAAAACCTGTATCTTCATCATATTTTTTAATTACTATTCCAGGTTTAGCTTTGTTTTTTAATGTTATTGTTGCTGTTTTTCCTGCTTCAAGTTTAATAATCTGAGGTTCTTCATTGAGTATATAGCCCTTTGGTGCTGTAATCTCAGTTACTGTATAAGTACCGCTTTTCATATTTGTTAATGTAGCTGTTCCTGAAGCATTTGTATAAACGTCCCAAGAGTCTGAACCATCATCTAATGCAACTCTTATTACTGCTCCTGCAAGGGGTTCTCCTGTATCGGCATCAACTTTTTTAATTTCAAGCTGTGCCATTTCTTCATTGGCAAATGTTATTACTGTTGGTTTTTCTGTATCAACTACTTCAACATCTTTATGATTATTTTCATCAAGAACATATCCTAAAGGCGGAACAACTTCTGTAACAGATACTGTTCCTGTAATATTAGGTATTAATATTTCACCATTTTGGTCTGTTACATAATGTCCTATTGTTTTACCATCAACTTCAACTTTAAATACAGCACCTGCAAGTCCTTCTGTTGTTCCTTTTTTAACTTTTAAAATCTGTAAGTCTGTTGTTGGAGTTGTTGGTTCAGGTGGTTCTGTTCCTTCTGAATTATATACAATATCTGCCCAACCATCACCATTATATGTAGGTAACGGTGCTACATAATAATCTTGTTTGTTTGAATCGTGAGCAACTCCAAAAAGTACAGATTTATTTTCAAGCTTACCTTGTACAATTACTCTAAAGTTTGCATTTTCTGCATCTTTAGGGATTAAAACCTTAAATGATTTTTCTGTACCATCAAAACTTTCTTTCGGTGTATTATTCACATCTGTTACAATAGTCTCTTTCGGTATAGTTCCGTCTAAAAGAATGTTGTAACTTATGATATTTACATTTGAGTCTATGTTATATTGTTGTGATACATAACTTTCATCAATGTTATCAACTGTAACTGAAGGATTTTTAGGGTTTACAGCAAGCCAAGTTTGATACACATATTGGTTTGCAAGTCCTTTTGCAACTAAATCTTTCATAGCTTTTTCAACGTGAGCATTTTGACTTCCGTTAGCTTTCCAGTCATCTAAGTTACTGTAATTATCGTGAACTACTGCCCATACAGCCATTTTTGTGGCATAGTATGCTTCATATTCTGTATTTACACCTAATTCCTGTGGTGTTTTATAAGGATAACCATTTGTAATAACTCCCCATACAGCAGGGTCGGTATCAAGTTGGTCTACATCAACATCGTAATTTTTAGCTGATAAATCCTCAACTCCGGGTCTATTGGGATTGGCACAGAAAGCTGGATACTCATTTCCATCTTCTGCTCTGTACACAATTACTGCAGGTGCAAAGTTATTGCTATCTATTATGCCTTTCCAAGTTAAAAGCTGAGCACCTTTTTCTTGTTTTACATAAAGATTTACTTTGTTTAAGGTATCATCCATAGATGTTCCTGCAAATGCTTGAATACCTGTTGTCAAAAACATAACTGATGTCATTATAAAAGCTGTTATTCTTTTCAATTTTTTCAATATTGACATATATTTTCACTCCTTTTTGCAATAAAAAAGGCTTTGCCTAAGCAAAGCCGGTTTACATTTATTATTTAACTTTATATCATTTCATTTTTACCACCCACCTTTTATATAATATAAATTTATATATAAAGCTATAAATTTTTAATAACCCTATAATTTCTCTACAGCCTGTATACAAAGTCTTTTATCTGGTACATCTTCAACACAAGTTATTAATGTAAGTCTGTTATCACTTGTATACTGAAGTCTTGACCAGTCTGTGTCTGAAATTTTTGTAATTGATTTTACTACATATGTTCTTGTACCTAAGTTTGTGGTATATGTCATTTCATCACCGATTTCAAGTTTTTTCAAATCTCCGAAATAATCATTTGTTCCTCGATTATGACCTACAAGTCCTATATTTCCATTCCAACAAGATGTTGAAGGAAGATGACCAACACCTTTTTTCATAGCTGTAAATGTGTCACCGTCAAAGGCTGTTACCGTTAAATTAATTGTAGGTATTCTCAAAACTCCTATACTTCCGTCACTATTTCTTACTTGTTCAATAGTTGTTAGTGGATACTGTAAAACATCATCATATATAGGTTCAGGAATTATACTCACATAACCATAACCATTTGATGAAATATCTGCTGTATAATTATTTTCACTTGAACTTCCACCATATGATAAACCTGTAATTAAACTGCTTGGACTTTGTGTATATGTATTTATAGGTGCATAGTATGGTGCATATGTTGTGTTGTTAACTGTTGGTTCGTTTGGAACTATTACATTTGAACCATACTCTGAATTATATACAGTCTGTGGTGATACATCATAAATATCTCTTAAGTAGTCAGGTATTTCTCCATTTATATTGATATTTGATTTTCCCGTTATAACGAATTCTTCTGTATTTTCTGTTTTGTAGCTGTAACTTAAATCCAATTCAAGGGCATACACAGGTACAGAAAATAAAAATATTAAAAGTAATGATAAAAATATACTCATTCTATTCTGCATCTAACACACCTCCCAAATTTAATTCAAAACGATATTCCCCTTTTTTCTCATTAACCAAATGTTTTATTGTCACATCTTTATATGTAACATTTATATTTCTTCCAAAAAGTGCTGATGTCGTTTTCTTATCAAGTATGAACTGGAATACATTGCTTTGTATCATATCTTCAAAGTCATTCAAATCTATAACAGGCTTTTTAGGATTTATACTTTGATGACCTATGCAAATATACTCTTTATCTATGAAATTATATACATAAGTACCTCGTCTTGATTTTAAATATAACAACAATAACGCAATGGCACAGATTATAAGTAAAACCAATATAAAGCCTGTAATCACTTTCAATATAGTAGGCATACCCTCATCAATAAGTGTTCCTGCATATGTAACTGTAAAATCGGCAGTATTTGCTACTGTCTTTGTAACGTTTCCTTTATAT
>JADIMX010000058.1 GCA_017694425.1 Candidatus Fimicola merdigallinarum | reverse complement strand
ATTTTAAATAAACTATAATAACATATATATTAAAAACTATATAATATCAAATTACATTAGTATAACCCCTCAAACACAAAAAGACAGCCTATAAAAGCCGTCTTTTCAAAAATAACCCTATCATCAAAGTATTATACATATAAGTCCACCGCTACCCTCATTTACAATCTTTTGTAATGTTTCCTGTAATTTATTCTGTGCATCTTCAGGCATTCTATAAATCTTATTCTGTAATCCCTCGTTTACCATAGAATTAAGAGTTCTGCCAAATATATTAAGCTCCCATATTTTTTCCGGACTTTCGTCATATTCTTTAAGTATATTGTCTATAAACTCTTTTGACTGCTCCTCGCTACCTATTATAGGGCTTACTTCCGTTTCTATGTCAGCCTTAACCATATGTATAGACTCACCCTTTGCTTTTAGCTTAATTCCAAATCTCTGACCTTGTTTAAATACTTCAGGCTTTTCAAGTTTTATATCTTCAAATACAGGTGAAACAATACCGTATCCCTTTCTCTTTACATCACTTAAAGCCTGTTCTATTTTGTCATACTCTTTCTTTATATCGGATAGCATTTTTATATTTGATATAAGTTGGCAATCGTCCTCTATTTCCATTCCCGTTGTTTCACTTAATATCTTGTAGAAAAGACTATCATCAAGGGCTATATCTATATCGGCTGTGCCTTTTCCCGCCTCAATAGAGTTTATATAAGACTTCTTAACATACTCATTATTTCCAAAGTTTTCAGCAAAGCTCTTAATATCCCTAAGTTTATTTATCCCAGACATAAGTCCTCTTACATTATTTATAATCTCGCTTTTAAGCCAATGTTCTTCGTTCAAGGACTGTACCCAAGTAGGAATATTCATTTTTATCTCTCTTATAGGAAATTCATAAAGTATATTTTCTATAATATCCTTTATATCCTCAGATTTCAAAGATGCACAGTTTACAGGAATTACTGGCACTCCATACTTTTCTTTCATACTATCTGCCATTTCTCTTGTTGCCTCAGCATAAGGCTTAGCAGAATTTAAAAGCACTACAAAAGGCTTTTTAAGGTCTAAAAGCTCTGATATAACCCTCTCCTCTGCCTCCTCATAATTCTCTTTCGGTATATCCGTAACAGTTCCGTCAGTTGTAATAACTATACCTATTGTAGAATGTTCGGCAATAACTTTTTTTGTTCCAATCTCTGCTGCTTGTGTAAATGGCATAGGATTCTCTGACCAAGGTGTATTTACCATTCTAGGCTCATCACCGTCAAGATAACCTTCAGAACCTGGCACTATATATCCAACACAGTCAATAAGTCTTACCTTAAATTTTGTATTATCGTTTATATCCACTTCTATTGCCTCATTAGGCACAAATTTAGGCTCTGTCGTCATTATGGTTCTACCAGCTGATGACTGAGGAAGCTCATCTCTAGCCCTATCTTTTGTATATGTATTATCTATATTGGGCAGAACATAAAGCTCCATAAACCTTTTTATAAAGGTTGATTTTCCTGTTCTAACAGGACCTACAATACCAAAGTATATATCTCCTCCAGTTCTCTCTGCTATATCCTTATAAATATCAAACTGTTCCATTTCTAAACCTCCCTAATTCTATCGCTACAATTAAATATATGCAAATAAAAATATTCCTATTCTTTAATGTTTGATATATTACGCCTTTAGTGATATACTTGTTTTAATTTTTATTTTTGGGGGAATTTTATGAACACAGAAAAAACAAAAGGTCATTTAATGGCAACTTTTACCGTACTGGTTTGGGGTACAACCTTTATATCAACAAAAGTTCTTCTTAAGGATTTTAACCCTATAGAAATACTTTTTATACGATTTGTACTAGGATTTATAGCACTTTATATAGCTTGCCCAAAACCTTTTAAGGTAAAAGATAAACGACAAGAAATATTATTTGCCGGTGCAGGGCTTACAGGTATATGTCTTTACTACTTATTAGAAAATATTGCCCTTACGTACACAATGGCATCTAATGTAGGAGTTATTGTTGCTATATCTCCATTTTTTACAGCCATACTTTCTCACATATTCCTAAAAGGTGAAGACAAGTTAAAGCCTAGCTTTTTTATAGGCTTTATATTTGCTATAACAGGTATATCTTTAATAAGTTTTAACGGTCAAAGTTTATCTTTAAACCCTTTAGGCGATATTTTAGCAATTTTAGCTACCCTTACTTGGGCAATATACTCTGTAATAACAAGAAAACTTAGTGTTTACGGTTACAACACAATACAAATGACAAGGAAAATGTTTTCATATGGTATTTTTTTTATGATACCTACACTATTTGTATTTGATGTAAACCTTGACTTCACTCGATTTTTAAATCCTATAAACACACTTAACATATTGTTTTTAAGTTTCTGTGCATCAGCTTTATGTTTCGTAACTTGGAACTTTGCTGTAAAAACTTTAGGTGCATTAAAAACAACAATATACATATACGCTATGCCTGTTATAACAATATTAACATCTGTTATAGTACTTAAAGAAAAAATAACTCCTATGGCTATGTTAGGAACAATTTTAACACTTATGGGGCTTGTAATATCTGAATTTAAGTTTAATAAAAAAAGAGATGTACATTAAAGTACATCTCTTTTTTGTTATTTCACTTTGCATATAATAAATTTTATAATCTGATTTGCAACAAATGTAAGTAATGAAACTCCATATATTGTAAATAAAAGATTTGTTGTAAGTGGTGTGATTTCGAAAAGGTCGAAAAGCACAGGCACTAAAAGTACAAGATTTAAAAGTATAAATCCTATGAAGAAAGCTCCCCAAATATAGATATTGTTAAACATTTTCTTTGTAAATATAACTGGCTCTTTTGATTTACAGTTAAAACCGTGTATAAGTCTTGAAAGGCAAAGTGTAGAGAATGCCATTGTCATAGCTAAACCACTACCACCTGCATTAAGACCTATATAATAAGATACCATTGTACCTATACATATAACAATACCCTCTCTTATAACATCAATTATAAAATCTTTTGTAAGTATAGATTCGTTTATAGGTCTTGGCTTATCATTCATAACTGACTTTGAATGTGGCTCTACACCAAGAGCTATGGCTGGTAAACTATCTGTTAAAAGATTTATAAATAAAAGATGTACTGGTGCAAAAGGTACTGAAAGTCCCATAAGTGACGCATATAATACTGCAAGTATTCCGGCTGTATTACCTGAAAGAAGGAATTTAATTGAGTTCTTTATATTAATATAAAGATTTCTTCCGTTTTCAACAGCCTTAACTATTGTAGCAAAGTTATCATCTGCAAGTACAACGTCTGCTGAATCCTTAGCAACTTCGCTACCTGTAATACCCATAGCCACACCGATATCAGCCTGTTTTAAAGCTGGGGCATCATTTACACCGTCACCAGTCATAGCAACTATATTTCCTCTATTTTGCCAAGCTCTAACTATTCTTATTTTATGCTCCGGAGAAACCCTAGCATATACAGATATTTTGTCTACATAATTCTGAAGTTCCTCGTCTGTCATACTGTCTATTTCTGCACCGTCAACAGCTTCACTGTCATTTTTAAGTATACCAATTTCCTTAGCTATAGCTGAGGCTGTAACCTTATGGTCACCTGTAATCATAACCGGTCTAATTCCTGCACCGATACATTCTAAAACAGCATCTCTTGATTCCTCTCTAGGTGGGTCCATCATAGATATAAGACCTACAAATATCATATCATTTTCATCATCAAGACCTATTTCTTTGCTATCTGTATATTTCTTAGCAAAAGCAAGAACCCTAAGACCATTTCTTGAAAAACTTTCATTTATCTCTGAAACTTTATTCTTATCTTCATCTGTGATATCTAAAATTTCACCGTTTTTCTCAATATACTTAACTCTATTCATAAGTACATCAACAGCACCCTTAGTTATCATAGTATTTTTGCCGTCAACAACATTTAATGTAGACATAAGTTTTCTGTCTGAATCGAAAGCTATCTCACTAATTCTAGGGTATTTACTTCTAACATCATTATAGTCATAACCGTATTTATTACCAAAATTTATAAGTGCCACTTCTGTAGGGTCACCAATTTCATTACCGTCTTTATTTTCAGCATCATTACAAAGTATTGACATATAAAGTATTTCTCTGTCTGTAACTTTAGAAAAATCAGCCTCTCCCTCATTTACAACAGTATTATTTACAGAATATTTTTTAACTGTCATTTTATTCTGTGTAAGTGTACCTGTCTTATCTGAACATATAATAGAAACACTACCAAGCCCCTCAACAGCGTGAAGTTTTCTAACGATAGCATTTTCTTTTGCCATTTTCTGTGTACCGAAAGATAACACTATTGTAACAATAGAGCTTAACGCCTCCGGTATAGCTGCAACAGCAAGAGCAACAGCAAACATAAAGGCATCTATAACCTCATCACCTCTAAATATACTTACAGCAAAAAGTATTGCACAGATAACAATTATTATCATAGAAAGCTTTTTACCGAAGTTATCAAGGTTCTGCTGTAAAGGTGTTTTCTTTGTCTTTGTATCCTTTAAAAGTTTTGCAACCTTTCCAAGCTCTGTATCCATACCTGTGCCAGTTACAACAAACTCTGCTCTACCGTAAGTAACAAAACTACCTGAGAATACCATATTTTTTCTATCGCCAACAGGTACTTCGCCCTCAATAGTTGTATCATCTTTTTCAACACTTATAGACTCTCCGGTAAGAGAGCTTTCATCAACCTTTATGTTATAGTTCTCTATTATTCTACCGTCAGCACAGATGTAGTCACCAGCTTCAGCAAGAACAATATCACCTACAACAACATCTTTAGAGTTTATACTTATCTTCTCGCCATCTCTTATAACTTTGGCAACTGGTGATGAAAGAGCCTTAAGGCTTTCTAAGGACTTATCAGCCTTAACCTGCTGTACTGTACCTAAAATTGCATTCATTGTTATTACAACAAATATAACTAAAGCACTTTCAACGTCGCCTAAAAATGCAGACACAATACCAGCTAATATAAGTATTATTACAAGAAAATCTGTGTACTGCTCAAGAAATATTTTAAGTACACTTTTCTTTTCGCCCTCCTGTATTTCGTTAGCACCATATTTTTCAAGCCTTTTTTTAGCCTCTGCTACCGAAATACCCTTAAGGTCAGTTTCAAATTCGCTCAAAACTTTTTCTTTGTCATAATTGTAATAGTTTTTCATACAAGCACCTCTCTTTTATAAGTATTTGCAAATTTGAGTAATAAATTCCCTATACAAAACAAAAAAGACTTATGATATGACTGTAACACCATATCAAAAGTCTTGTAACCTTAGTTAAAGGCATATACCACCAGATGAAACTTCATCGGGTATGTTGATGGTATATTTGCACTACTCCCTTTTAATATAAAGAATTTATATATTTATTTGACGGTATTATATCAACAATACAAATTTTTGTCAACACTACATAAGGTCTATATTTTCAAACTTCTTTATATTTTGATTATGCTCATAAATTTGTTTTATTATTGTATTTTCCATAGAAGCCACGTTATTATATGCTCTTTTTAACTCCATTTCTGAGACTTTACCCATTTCATACTGAGCCTTAGTTATTTCTAAATTCTTTTTCAAATTTGAAAGCTCTGTCTTATTATTTTCTATACTAGTTTCAGATGTTTTTATTGTATTATAAAGATTTATAACCTGTGTTTCCATATTTTCTATCATATCCTCAATATTTATTTCGGCTGTTGAAACACTATTTTCTGACTGCATAATAGATATATTTGTGGCATTATCACTTGCCTGCTCCACAAGGTAAGATTTCTTTGAAACCTCAAGATTTCTCTTAGCATTATTTATGGAAACTGACTCCGAAACTCTAGCCGTTGCATATACTTCCGGTGTAGTTTCAAGCTCTAAAGTATCATATGTAACATCTATATCAAGGTTATATCTTTTTGATGTATCGTCTTCACCTATTAGAATATTTAAGTTTTTAAATAAATCATTAAGATTCTGTTTCTTACTTTCTAAACTCTCCTTAGATTTGACTAAAAATAAACTACTTTCGTTATATTCCTGCTCAGATACAAGCCCCATTTCTAATTTGGCTTTAGTTATTTTTAAATTTTTCTCCTCTAAATCTAAGGTGTCTGTTGTAAGAGCTATTTCTCTTTGAAGATTTAATATTTCGATAAATAATTGTTCCATTTCAAGACCAATTTTCTGCTCTTTAACCTTTTTCTCCTCCTCTGAGTTTTTAAGGGAAGTTTGATTTTTTATAAGGTTTAAAATGTTTTGAATACTATTTGCGCCAGTATTATAATCTACCGATTCTGTAGAATTTTCTAACTGCTCCTCGCTAACTGCAAGAGAAAGATTTACAGTTTTAAGCTCTGTACTATTTTTTAAGGCTTTTTCAACTGCTGTATCTATGCTAAGTGTTTCAAGTCCATTATCATCTGAAATACTTAAAATTTCAACAAAACTAAAATTGTCATTATCATATATATTCTCGGCAAAGGCTGATGTACTTGGCATCATTACACCTAAAGCCAAAACTAGACACATAATTTTCTTTTTCATACCTAACCTTCTTTCCTAGAAACTAAAGGAAAACTATTTATAAAAACAGTTCCCTTACCTTTTTCACTTTTTACATCTATTTCTCCGTCATTATTGCTAACTATCCATTTGGCAATAGAAAGCCCTAAGCCTGTACCGGCTATATCCTTATTTCTTGACTTATCTGCCCTATAAAATCTATCGAATATTTTATCTATATCGCTTTCATCAATTCCAATTCCATTATCACAGACTTCAAAATAACCTTTATTATCTTTCTTATAAACTCTAAATGTTATCTTGCCATTTTCTCCTGTATACTTTATAGCATTTTCTGTATATATCCACAAAAGCTGTTTTATAAAATTACTATCAGCATTTATAAAAACCTCATCAATATTTTCAAAAACAACATATTTACCTGTTTCCATAACATCAATATCTTTTACAACTTCAGATACAACAGTATTAAGACAAATATCACTTCTGTTTACATCTAAAGAATGTCTATCACCTCTAGCCAAGAATAGTAGTTTTTCAACAAGCTGTGACATATGGTCTGTTTCGCTTATAATTGAATCTATAGATTCCTGAAGTATTTCAGGGTCTTTTTTACCCCACCTATTTATAAGTGACGCATAGCCTTTTATAACACTTATAGGAGTTCTAAGCTCGTGAGAGGCATCAGATACAAACTGTGTCTGACTTTTAAATGAATTTTCAAGTCTATCTATCATAGAGTTAAATGTTATAGAAAGTTCTTTCATTTCATCATCAGGTCCATCTATAGGAATTCTTCGACTTAAATCCTCAACGGATATTCTCTCAGCTGTACTTCTTATATTCCCAACACGCTTTAACATAATATGACTTATATATCTTGCCAAAAGAAAGGCTATAACTATTCCTACAAGGTCTATTATTATAAGTCTTATAGTTAAAACTTCCATATACTTACTATCTATATTCATTTTAAAAGCATCTATTTTATAATCTTTATTTCCTATGTTGTAATTAACACTCATAAGTATATATTCGTTTTCTTCTATATAAACACTTCTAAACTCATTGTCACGCCTTATCATACCGAAAGGCTCAAAAGGTCTATCACTATCATTTTCAGGGAAATTACTAATATGCTCAATGTTATCTTCATTTTCAAAAGCACCCTTAGGAATACCAATATGCATAGTATCCTTTTTAGCAAAATCATTCATAATAGTGACAGATGCAAATACAGACTTATTTCCTATTGCCTCCTCCATACCTTCCTCTGTCAAGTTATCTGTTGAAGCAATATAAGTTTTTATGTCTGAAACAGCCTCCAAAAGCTCGTTTTGTACTATACTTTTATTTATATTTGAAGAATTACTCCAAAGTATAGCACTTATTACTATTATGGTTATAGAAAACATACTGCCATAAAGAAGTGTAACTCTATTAGCTATTCTCATATTCTTTAAAAACTTACTCTTCCTCATCTTTAACAAAATAGCCAACTCCCCTTATAGTATGTATATACTTTTCATTGTAAACATCATCAAGCTTTGAGCGAAGGTATCTTACATACACATCAACAACATTGGTTTCACCCATATAGCTATACCCCCACACAGCGTTTAATATTTGTTCTCTTGATATAACTATATTTTTATTTTTTATAAGATAAACTAAAAGCTCATACTCTTTTTTCGTAAGCTCTATTACATCACCAGAAACCTTTACAAGCCTTTTATCTGTATCTACTGTAATATTTTTTAACGTAAGTATATTTTTAGACTGTTCTACTGTTTTCTTTGTGCTATGTTTTATGGCAACTCTCATTCTAGCCAAAAGCTCCTCTATGGCGAAAGGCTTTGTCATATAATCATCTGCACCACTATCAAGCCCCGAAACCTTATCCATAACTTCATCTTTTGCTGTAAGCATTATTATAGGAGTGTCAGAAACTTTTCGTATTCTTCTACAAACCTCTATGCCGTTAAGCTCAGGCAACATAAGGTCAAGAAGAACTAAGTCAAATTTTTCAGACAAAAACGTATTAAGACCTTCTCTGCCATTGTGTGAAACTGTAACGCTATAACCTTCATATTTAAGCTCAAGCTCCAAAAATCTTGCAAGTTTTACTTCGTCTTCTATAATTAAAACTCTTATGTTACCCATACTTAAACTACCTCTTTTCAAAAATTTATTCGTATCTAAGACATTCAATAGGGTCAAGTTTAGATGCCTTATTGGCAGGTGCAACACCGAAAACTATACCTATACCCATAGATATTCCTACAGCAATAACTATTGATGAAATAGACATAACTGGCTCTATATCCACTATATTACCAACTAATAACGCACCGCCATATCCTATTATAAGCCCTAAAATACCACCTGTACCGGTAAGTATAAGTGCCTCTGCCATAAATTGTATTCTTATATCCTTGTTTTTCGCACCTATTGATTTTCTTATACCAATTTCCCTAGTTCTCTCAGTAACAGTAACCATCATAATATTCATAACACCTATACCACCTACAAGGAGGGATATACCTGCCACAAAACTTATAAAAAGTGTAACGTATGAAAGTATTGAGTTTATACTCTCAACAAGCTCTGCTGTATCCTGTATGTAGTATTTATCCTCGTTGTTATGCTCTCTTTCAAGAGTTGATGTTATAACATTTTTCATATAATCCACATTGTCTGTATTATCTGTAAGTATTGTAAAACCTGTAACGTAATCTGTACCGTAAAGCCTCATAGCTGTACTTACTGGAATTACTATACTTTCAGGGTACTCATCACTATACTGTGTTTCTGTACTAGCGTTTGAATTTTCAAGTATACCTATAACAGAAAACTTACTTGTACCTTTCCAAGTTTTTAATGATATCTGTTCTCCTATAACATCTTCAGAACACTTACCAAAAACCTTTAGTGCTGTTGTATCATTTATAACAGCAACCTTAGTCCTCATATCAACATCATTTTTAGAAATATATCTTCCATATAGTATAGTAGGCTTATCTATATACTGCAAATCCCAAGTAGCACCAGTAACAGATGCTGACTTTGTTTCCTTAGGGTCTAACAATTTTATATATGTATTACTACCACTATATGTAGGTGAAACATAAGAAACTCCATCTATACCCTTTAATGTATAGTAATCTTCCATTGTAAGCATATCTCTAGTTTCTATATCTGTCGATGTTGACATTCCCAAAGTAAGGCTTCCAACCGAAAAGGATTCGAATTCCTCCTCTATCTGAGCTTGACTTCCTTTTCCTATTGAAACAATTAATATTACTGAGCTTATACCTATAATTATACCAAGCATAGTAAGTAATGTCCTCATTTTATTTGAGAAAACATTTCTAAAAGAGGATTTTATACATTCAAATATATTCAAGATTTCCCCTCCTTAAAAATAGTTCTATTTTTTACTTCTTCATCACTTATTATATTTCCGTCTTTAAAAGTGACTATTCTCTTTGTATATGTAGCAACGTCAGGCTCGTGAGTAACCATTACTATTGTTGTACCCTCGTCATTAAGCCTTTGAAAAATCTCCATAATTTCAAATGTAGACTTAGAATCAAGATTTCCTGTTGGTTCGTCAGCCATTATTATTGCCGGATTATTTACCAAAGCCCTAGCTATAGCTACCCTCTGCCTCTGACCACCTGAAAGCTCATTAGGTTTATGGTTAATTCTTCCTCCAAGACCTACTTTCTCTAAAGCCTCTTTCGCTCTAATATGACGGTTTTTTCTGCTAACACCTGCATAAACCATTGGCAACTCTACATTTTCAATAGCTGTCATTTTAGGTAATAGATTAAATGACTGAAAAACGAAGCCTATTTTTTTATTTCTAACCTCTGCAAGTTTTGAGTCATTATACCCCGAAACGTCTTCGCCCTCTAAAAAATATAATCCTTTTGTCGGTGTATCAAGACAACCTAATAT
The DNA here is from genome assembly GCA_017694425.1 of Candidatus Fimicola merdigallinarum. Taxonomy (GTDB): domain Bacteria; phylum Bacillota; class Clostridia; order Lachnospirales; family Anaerotignaceae; genus Fimicola; species Fimicola merdigallinarum. The sequence continues at coordinate 5,682 of JADIMX010000058.1, read as the reverse complement.
ATTCATCATTGTAGATTTACCAGAACCACTACTTCCCATTATAGATACAAACTCACCTTCTAAAACAGAAAGATTAATATTATTTAAAGCCGTAACAGAAAGCTCCCCTTGATTGTATTCCTTGCATATATTTTCAAGTCTAAGCATTTCCAAAGCTAAAACCTCCTTAATTATCTCATTCTTCCGCCACCACTTGGCATTCCTCCACCGCTTGGCATTCCACCACCGCTTGGCATTCCTCCGCTTGGCATTCCACCTTGCATATTACCAAACATAGAGTTTCCTTCTTGACTATCTTTATTTTCATTTTTCACAGTAACTTCAGTTTTATAATCTGAAAGAGATGTATTTTCTTTCATATTATCAGCTATAGTTTCCACAAATTTCTGATTTTCACTTAATCCATCTAAAACTTCAACGTACATATCGCTATATGTTCCAAGTGTTACCGGAGTTTTTACAAGCATTTCATTTTCATTCACTGTATAGACAAAAGTTTCACCGTCATCACCTTTACTTACAGCAGATATAGGTATATAGCTTATGTCTGAAAGGTCATTTGTTATAATTTCAACATCAAAACTCATACCGACCATTACTCTTTCATCTGGGCTATCCATATGTATTACAATAGGCACTACAGTTTCAGAACCACTAAATGTACTCTGTGTTGATGCCATAGGCTCTATTTTTGTTACTGTTCCTGTGTACACAACACCCTCTATACCGTCAGATGTTATTTCTACTTTCTGACCTACTTGTATTTCTGATATATCGTATTCTGAAACATATGCGTCTAAATCTATGTTTGTAAGGTCGGCTATTTTCATAATAGCAGTACTCTCTGTAAGCATTTGACCCTCTACTGCATTACACTCTATTACTGTACCGGAAACTTCGCTATATGTAGCACTTGTAAGTTTATCTAAATTTTCTTTAGCTTCATCAAGGCTTATTTTTGCTGTTTCAACTGCATTCTGCTGTTTTTTATAATTATTAACTACCGTATCATCAGAAAGTTTATCTGTCCCTTTCTGAAGGTTTAAGTTTGCCTTTTGTAGGTTAAGCTCAAGACTTTCAAGGGATTTTTCAAGTGTTGCTTTCTGAGTTTCCAACTGGCTAAGGCTAACTTTAGCATCATCATATGTATTTTTTGAATTGTCTAAAACTTCCTTACTTATACCTCCAAGCTCGAAAAGTTTCTCATTATTTTCATAATTAGTCTGCGCCTCAGAAAGACTTCTTTCTGCCTGTAATATTTTTGTTTCCATATTTGCTATTTCTGTCTGTGTGTCAGAAATATTTTTTTCAGCTGATATAATCTGATTTTTAAGGTCTATAAGTTCTGTATCGCTTGCCGGCTTTATAATATCATCTAATGCTAACTGGCTATTTTCATAGTTTATTTCAGCCTGTCTTATTTTTGTTTCAAACTCTTTTTTAGTATCATCTATATTGTAAGTTACAAGCAAATCACCAGCAGAAACTTTGTCCCCTACTTCTACAAAAACTTCCTCAACCTCCTGTGAAAGTTCTATAAATATAGAATTTTCCTCTGATGCCCTTGCTGTACCTGTAGCTGTAACTCTTTTACTTAAATCACCTTTTTGTAATGTGGCTACACTAGGCATTCTCTCCATTACTTCCACAGTATTGTTATCTTTAAAAACATAGTAAGCTCCACCACCTACTGCTAAAATACAAATAAAAGCAATTAATCTTTTCTTTTTAAATATTCCTGTTATCTTTTTTAAAACTGAAAAATTTGCTTTCAAAAAAATTCACTCCTCTATATATTTTTTACACATAAATTTTAGCTGTATCTTATTAACTAATAATTTGTAATACATTAAAAAATCATTAGAAAATTTAAAAATGCTCAAATCTATAACGTAAAAAGTTTATACAAACTACATTTTTAACATAAAATATCAACTAATAAAGGCATATTATATAAACTTTTAAAATATGGTAAAAACCTATTGCATATATGAATTTTTAATAGCAAAATAATAATTGATTATTACTCATTTAAGAAAGGAAGTATTTATAATGTTTACAAGAAAAGATATAGTAAAACTTATAATACCCCTTATCATAGAACAGATACTTCTTATGACAATCGGTATGACAGACACAATAATGGTTGCAAGTGTTGGAGAAAATGCAGTTTCGGCAGTTTCCATTGTAGACTCTATAAACACCCTACTTATAAATGTATTTTCAGCTCTTGCCACAGGTGGAGCTGTTGTAACAGCACAATTTTTAGGTATGGGAAAGATAGGAAAAGCCTGTAAATCTGCAAAACAACTTATACTTGTTGCCTTTAGTTTTTCTATACTTATTATGTCCATATGTCTTATAGGAAACTCTTTTATACTTAACACTATTTTTGGACAGATGGATAAAAATATAATGCAAGACTCTATGATATATTTTTCAGTATCCGCCTTATCTTATCCTTCACTCGCTCTTTATAACTCAGGTGCTGCTATCTTTAGGGTTATGGGAAATAGCAAAGTTTCTATGGTTAACTCATTTTTAATGAACGTTGTAAACCTTATTGCAAACTATATATTTATATACATATTTGATATGGGTGTTCTCGGTGCTGGTTTAGGTTCTTTAATCGCCAGAACATTTAGTTCTATATGTGTAATATCACTACTTAGATTTTCAAAGGGTGATGTTAGAATTAAGAAATTATTTAGATTAGACTTTGACTTTAAAATAATAAAAAATATACTTGCCATAGGTGTGCCAAATGGTATAGAAAACAGTATGTTTCAGATAGGAAAAATACTTGTTCAGGGACTTATTATAACTTTTGGTACATCAGCAATAGCAGCCAATGCTGTGGCGGTAAGTGTAGCTAATATAGCCATAATCCCTGGTATGGCAGTAGGTCTTGCAATGATTACAGTTGTAGGTAGGTGTGTTGGTGCAAAGGAATTTGACCAAGCAAAAAAATATATTAAAAACCTTACACTAACTTCTATGGCATCACTTACTTTTATAAATGTAATAATAATTCTAATATGCCCATTTATAATATCTGTATATAAACTTACATCAGAAACTGCAAGTTTAGCATCACAACTAATAATTTATCACAGTATATGTGCTATACTTATTTGGGCTTTATCTTTTACATTGCCTAACGGACTTCGTGCATCAAATGATGTAAAATTCACTATGATTATAGCCACAATATCAATGTGGGTATTTAGAATATTATTTAGCTATATTTTAGGAAAATATTTTAATATGGGTGTTATGGGCGTTTGGATATCTATGACTATAGACTGGTTATTTAGAGCAATAGTATTTACCATAAGATACTTTAGTGGTAAGTGGCAAAACAAAATATTTGTCGAATAAAAAAATAAATGTTTGAACATAAGTACATTTTGTGATATTATATAGTATATTTTTTTAAAATTTATAAAAAAAGAGGTGTATTTATGGAATCTATTAACGTTGGATTTCTTTCCTTACTACCTCCGATTATAGCGATTGTTCTTGCTCTTGTTACAAAAGAAGTAATATCGTCACTTTTAATCGGTGTAGTTTCAGGAACATTTATATACGCTATTAATACTTCAACAGGTATTATAGGCGTTTCAGTAAAAACAGTTGATGTTGCCGTAAATCTTATGGCAGGAAAACTTGCAGAAAATACTTCAATAATATTATTCCTTGCTATGCTTGGAGCTTTAGTTGTAGTTATAACAAAAGCTGGTGGCTCTAGAGCTTATGGAAACTGGGCAAGTACAAAAATTAAAACTCGTAGAGGTGCTTCTTTAGCTACTTGTGCACTTGGTGCTGTTATATTTATTGATGACTATTTCAACTGTCTTACAGTTGGTACTGTTATGCGTCCTGTTACAGACAAACAGAGAATATCTCACGCAAAACTTTCATACCTTATAGATGCAACTGCTGCACCTATATGTATTATAGCTCCTATATCTTCTTGGGCAGCATCAGTAGTATCACAGTTATCAGACGCAGGTCTTAATGGTATGGAAGCATTTTTACAGACTATACCATTTAACTTTTACGCAATATTAACAATTATTATGATTATTATACTTTCTTGTATTAACCTTGATTTTGGACCAATGGAAAGATTTGAAGTTCACGCACAGAAAACAGGAGACCTTGACTTTGTTGAAAGAGGTATTAGTATATCAACACCTAGTGACGAAATGAGCAACCTTAATATATCAGAAAAAGGTCGTGTATTTGACCTTTTAATACCTATACTTGCACTTATTGTATTCTCAATATTAGCTATGCTTTATGTAGGTGGATATTTTGAAGGTGGTATGACAATAGGCGAAGGTTTCGGAAACACAGAAGCTGGCCCAGCTCTTGCAATGAGTAGTTTTGCATCATTAATAGTAGCATTCTTACTTTTCGTACCTAGAAAAGTTATAAGTTTTAGAGAATTTATGGACGGTATTGGCGAAGGTGTAAAATCAATGTGTGGTGCTATGATAATACTTGTTCTTGCTTGGACAATAAGCGGTGCTTGTAATGACCTTTTAAGCACAGGTGAATACGTTGGTGGAGTTGTAGCTACATCAAATATGCCTATGATGTTTATACCAGCAATAATATTCATTGTTGCGGCATTATTAAGTTTCTCTATGGGAACATCTTGGGGTACATTCGGTATTCTTATACCTATTGTAGCTGAGGTTTGTTCAACAGTTGCACCAGAGCTTACAATAATAGCTGTATCTGCAACACTTGCAGGTTCTGTTTTAGGCGACCATTGTTCACCTATTTCAGACACAACAATACTTTCATCAACAGGTGCTTGCTGTAACCACATTGACCACGTTTCAACACAGCTTCCTTATGTATTACTTGTAGGTGGTTGTTGTCTTATTGGATATATAGCGGCAGGTATAACAAAGAGTCTTGTACTTTCATTCGGAACTGCTTTTGGACTTCTTTTAGTACTACTTGTTGTTCTTCACAAAATTTCAGACAAAAAACTTAATGAACATTAAAATATAAAAACGCAGGTTACCCTGCGTTTTATTTTTTATCTAAAAGTTTATAATTTAAAAATCTCTTTTTATACTTTAAAAATGCACCATAAGACATATCATTCATAATTGATACATTTGAAACCGATGATAAAGCACCTAAAATCATAATACCTTGAACTACTTTAACACCACATATACGTTTAGCTAAAATACCTGAAACCTTTTCCTCCATATCTTTAAGGCTTACTTTAATATCGGTCTTATTATCTATACACTTCGCAATATCATCACACAACTTAGAATATAAAACTCTATCCTCACCATAAGAAATAGAAAAAGCTATTATCGAAAGTATGTATATTTTCTCCCTATCATTTTCATATCTATAGCCATAACTTAAAGCTGTTTTACATATAACCCTTAATATTTCAGCTATAAATATAGGTATATCAGGCATACCAACCCCAACAATTCCTAAAGCCGTACTTTTTATTCCAGTAGATATAATGGAAATAGCATTTGATGATTTTAAACATTTATCAAATTTTCTTAAGTTTTTTAAAGTTTTTTCTTTATTGAAGTTATTCTTATTTTCAATATACTCATTTAAAATTTTTTCTTTAGAATACGTCTTTTCTATTAAATCAAGACCTTCATCAAATATAAAATCAAAAGC
>JADIMX010000003.1 GCA_017694425.1 Candidatus Fimicola merdigallinarum | reverse complement strand
ATATTATACATTATTATATTTTTTCTATTTAATGTTACTATAATCTTAAGGAGGATTTTTTGTTATGAAGCATTTAAAAAGAGCAGGAGCTATAGTAGCTACAATGTTAATGGCTTTTTCTGTTGTGGGCTGTGGTGGAAATACAACTACAACTGAAACAAAAGATGTTGCTAGTATGACAGCTGAGGAGAAAGTAAATGCAGCTTATGACTCACTTAATGATTTAAAAAGTGGACAGGCAACATTCGATATAACATTAAATATGGCTATGGACAATGGTGTAAATCCAGTTGAGGCAAAAACAGAAACAACTATGGATATTAAAAACTTCAGCGACCCTTCAAAATTAGAAGTTATCACAAATATGAGTGTTGAAGGAGCAGGAAGTCAGAGCGTTTTAACTTACGCTGAAGAAACAGGCTCAAATGAATATAAAGTTTACGTTTATGATGGTTCTGATTGGTATAGCGATACAGCTGACAAAGAAATATTTGACCAGTACGGAATTCAGGGCAATATGGCAGTATTCTTAGATGGTGCTGTTGATTTTAAAGAAGTTACTCAAGATGATTTAGCTGATGAAAATGATTTAGGTGGTAAAGAGACTATTAGAATTGATGCTGTTTTACCTGCTGATGCTCTTAAAGATACTCTTATTTACTCAGGTTCTCTTGAAAGCGTAAGTGGATTATTAGGAACTACTGATGAAGCTAAAATGAGAAGTATGCTTGAAGGTATTCAGGATACAACAGTTTCTATATGGCTTGACAAACACACAAATGACCCAGTTAAATTAAGCCTTGATATGACAGATGCAATGAATGTTGTATATACAAATGTATTAGCTAGTATGGCAAATGGTCAGAATATTACAGTTGATGTTAGTGAAATGGTAATGAGTATGACAATATTCAACATCAACTCAGCAGAAGATTTTGAAATACCAGCAGAAGCTAGACAGTAATATTGTTCTTTTTTAAAAACTAAGAGGCAGAATTTTTATATATCTGGCTCTTTTTTGGACTAAATAATGTTTATTAGATAATACTAATGGATATTGCTAAATTAAATTTTTAGGAGGTTGATTTTATGTCGGGTAAAGATGCGAGAAATGTAGGATTTTTAAGTGTATTCTCTGTTGCATCAGTATGGTTTGGCTCACACGCTGGTGGTGGCTTTGCAACGGGTAATCAGGCAACACAGTACTTCATACAGTATGGTTGGTATGGTCCTATTATGGCTATATTATCTATGGCTATACTTGCCTTGGTTTTAAGAGAAATTATTATAATGACAAATAACCACGGCTTTACAAACTACAAACAGGTTTTTGAAGAATTATTTTATCCTTATACTAAATTAGAATTACTTTTTGAACTATTTAATTATATTATAGCTTTAAGTGCCACAGGTGCAGCTATCGCCGGTGCAGCGACACTTTTCACAAATTACGGAGTTAATTACGTTGTAGCAGTTATAGGTGTAAGTATTCTTCTTTTTATACTTACTATATTTGGTGCAGGTCTTGTAGCAAAAGCCTCTACTTTAATGTCTATCTGTATACTTGTTTTATCAGGAATCATATTCTTCTTAGGCATCAAAGAGAAATCATCTGAAATAGTAAATTTAATGTCAACAGGTTGGACAACAGGAGGAATAACACCACCTACATTAAAAATGCTTTCATATGCAGGTTTCCAGGTGCTTTGTGCTCCAGCATTAATAAGCTGTGCATTCCTTGTAAAAACTGCTAGAAATGCTACAAAGGTTTCAATTATAGGGTTTATTATGAATGCTTTAGCCCTTGGACTTTCTTGCTTTATGCTTTTAGGTTGGTATTCTGAGTATAGTGCATCTGCATCAAGTATGGAACTTCCTACACTTTATATCTGTAACCAGTTAGGTATACCTGTTTTATACTACTTCTATACAATATCACTTTTCCTTTGCTTTATCTCAACTGGTGTTTCTTGTATATTCGGTCTTGTACCAAGATTTGAAAATGCAAAAATTCTTAGCAATATGAGTATAAACAAAAGAAGAATGACAATATCACTTGTAGGTCTTGTACTTTCAACATTAGTTTCTATGGCAGGTCTTACAAATATAATAAAATATGCCTATGTTTATAGTGGATATTTAAGTCTTTTTGTTGTAGTTATACCTGTTCTTACAGTTGGTAGATACAAAAACAGAAAATGGATTAAAGAACATAAAAATAGTAAATAATATATAAAGTCATAACAAAAAATACCTTCTTAAGGGTGTGGATTTCATAGATTTTATTCATAATTTATGGTATTCTTTTACTATAATAAATTATGAATAAGGAGGAGATAATATGATATTCACACCCTTTAAAATTGGTAATAAAGAATTTAAAAATAGACTTATTATGACTGGTATAAATACTGGTTTTACTAGAGAAAATCAGCTTTCAGATAAAATTAAACAGTTTTACATAGATAGAGTTAAAGGTGGAGCTTCTGCCATAGTTACTCCTTGTGCTGTGAATAAAGCCGGCTCTTTTAACAATATGCCATACAATAGCGAAACTTATCCTGAATTTTGCAAAGGTATTTCGGATTTATTGGAAGCTGAAAATTGTCTTCATATTGTACAACTTTTTCATTATGGTAGTGGAACTTCTGTTGCCGAAAAAAGAGTTGAGTTTTTACCGGAAAATATGACTGTTGAAATGATTAGGGATATAGTAAATAATTTTGCACAAACAGCAGAAATTGCAACTAGAAATGGGGCAGATGTTATTGAAATAGATTGTGCTAACGGTTACCTTTTATCAGAGTTTATTTCTCCTATTACAAATAAAAGAACAGATAACTATGGTGGTATTTTTGAAAATAGAATAGGACTTCCTATAGAGGTTATGTCAGCTGTAAGAAGAAAAGTTTTGAATAATGTACCTGTGATACTAAAAATATCGGGAGCTGAAATGGTTGATGGAGGTTATACTATTTCGGATATGGTAAACTTCGTTAAAATAGCTTGTGAAAAAAATCTTATAGATGCTGTGGAAATTACAGGTGGTCTTTATAATTCTTCTATACCTTGGGATACATATTTTGTAGATTATGAATTTATAGGTGCTATGGCAGATACTATAAAAAGAAATGTGGATATACCAGTTATAGCTGAAGGTAGGCTTATTAAAAAATCTATAGGTGAGAATATGCTAAAAAAAGCTATGGTAGACTTTTTGGGCATAGGAAAAAGTTTTGTGGCTGATGCTAACATAGGTTTAAAACTTATGGAAGATAAATCCTATAATATCTGTCAAGGTTGCAATAAATGTATGGAAAGTATTTTTGCAAGTAACCAGCTTGTTTGTGCTTATAATCCGGAGGTAGGTTTTGAGTACGAGGAGAAGAAACACAGAAAGATAGCTACGGCTAAAAAGTTAGTTGTTGTAGGTGGAGGTCCTGCAGGTATGATGTCTGCTAAAAAATCTGCCGAAAGAGGATATAAAACTATATTAATAACAGATGAAGATAAACTGGGTGGTCAGTTTAATATGGCTTGTTTACCTTATAAGAAAGATGGTATAAAAAGTTTTGTAGATAATCTTGAAAATGAGCTTAATGAGCTTGGGGTAGAGGTTGTATATAATACTAAAGCTGATTTCTCCCTTATAAAATCTTATGAACCGTATTTTGTAGTTCTTGCTATGGGAAGTAAGCCTATTATACCTAGAGTTTTTAAAGGTCATAATTATATATTAGCTAAAGATGTTTTTCTTGGCTCAACAGATATTTTAGAAAAGGTTAAAAAAGGCAAGACTGTTATTATTGGTGGAGGTTCTTTAGGTCTTGAAGTTGCTGATTATATTAACAAATCTTGTTGTTTGGTTGATGATTTAGAAGCTATTTCAAAGTATGGTCATATAGATATAAATGATTTATATTTAAGACCGGATATAACTATAATAGAAAAGAATGAGCTAGGTATAGAGCTTAATTCTACAAAAAATACAGTTATAAATTCATTAATTAATAAAGGTGTTAATATATTGCAAGGTGTAGAGGTTTGTGAAGTTTTAGAGAATAATCTTATACTTTCTGATGATAGTACAGTTGAATATGACAATATTATTATAGCTTCAGGTTTAGAGCCGGTGAATACAGATATGTCTGAGGAGCTTATGGGTGATAGAATATCTTACGCTATAATAGGTGACGCCGAAAGTGTATGTGGAGGAGATAAGGCTATAAGAGAAGGTTTTGAATTGTTTTTAAGGCTTTTTATAGCTTAATTTAAAGTAAGTAGGAGTTGAAAAATGGATTTAAGACCACACCATTTATTATGTATACAAAAATTTATAGGAAAAGGTTATGATGATATCTTTACAGAACATATGAAATATATTGTTTCGGTTTTAAAAAATAATCCTAAAACAAGTATTAATTTAATAGATAGTTGTGATGAATTATGTTTAAAATGCCCTAATAATCAAAAAGGTGTTTGTACCTCTATTGAAAAGGTTAGCTTTTTAGATAGAGGTGTTATTGATATATGTAAGTTTTCTTTTGGTGATACTATATCTTTTGATAAGGCCTTAATTAAGGCTAGGGATATGATATTAAATACTGATAAATTTGATTTTTTGTGTAGTAGTTGTCAATGGTATAGTGTTTGTAAAAATATTCATATACAAACTTTTTATGGTTAAAATTCGTATTAATAAGTAAATTATATAAAGGAGGTTTTATTATGAAAAAGTATTTGATTTTAAGTGCAATTTCATTATTAGCCTTTACAGGTTGTAAAACAAATGTGCCTAGTAGCAATGTAAATAATAATCAAACAAATTCGCAAGTTGTAGAGAATAATGTAACACAAACTCCTTCAACTGAATTAAGTGGCGACGCAAATTCATACTTTAGTGCCAAAGCTGAAAAAGATTGGATTGATGTTGAATTAGATAAAGCTGAGTATGAATATAGAAACGGAAGTTTATCAGCAGATGAATTTAAGTCTAAAAAGATAGATTTGGAAGATAGAGAGAGAACCCTTGAAAGAACTGAGGATAGCTTAGAGTATATTGTAGAAAGAGAGCTTTCTGTATATGACTTTAGTGGTAAAAACATTGAGGAGCTGTTGACAGAAAAGCGTGATGTTGAGAAACAGGAAAATGAACTTGAGTTAGAAGAACATAAACTTGAAGATGAGTATAGACTTGGAAATATAACAAAAGATGAATTTATACAGAAACAGACTAGCATAGTTGAAAGAGAAACAAAACTTGATGTTTTAGATGATTCAATAGAAAATGCTCTTGAAAGACTCGGATATGACGATTAAAAAAAGCCCTTTTTTGGGCTTTTTTATTTTAATTTATGTTGTATAGTTTGTGATAATATATTAAAATTAGCTTTAGAATATAAAAATAGGAGCTAATTTTATGAATAAATTTTATGAACATTTTAAGACTATTACATACCATAAATATCTTGTTATGAAATATTGCTTTAGAATGGGGCTTTTCAAACAGGGCATTACTCACGATTTATCAAAATATTCACCTACAGAATTTCTTGTTGGTGTAAAATATTTTCAGGGGCATAGAAGTCCTAATAACGCAGAAAGAGAGGATAAGGGTTACTCATCATCTTGGCTACATCACAAGGGCAGAAATAAACACCACTATGAATATTGGCTTGATTATGGCGGTAATAAAGAACAACCTTTTATCGGTATGAGAATACCGGAAAATTATATTGTAGAAATGCTTGCTGATAGAATTGCTGCCTGTAAAGTATACCAAAAGGATAAGTATACAAATGAAAGTCCTCTTAAATATTATATTCAAGGTCGTGACTTTGTTGTAATGCACGAGGAATCAAAAGAGCTTTTGGAAAAACTTTTATATATGTTGGCTAAAAAAGGTGAAAGATATACATTTAAGTATGCAAGAAAAATTGTAAGAGATTTAAAAAGAGGAAAAAATGTGATATAATTACCTTATAAATCAATAGAATTTAATTAAAACTTTATTTAAATATGTTGATTTATAGCAATTTATAATATAGAATATTTAGGTATTCATTCAGCTAAGAATACGTTAGGAGGAATGAAAAATGAAAGGATTTAAAAGACTTTTTTCTATTATTACAATAGGTGTTATGGTTTTTTCAATAGTAGGCTGTAACAACGATACAAACATTCAAGATAATAGTAATGATAAAGTAACAGATGCTGGTGTTGATAAGGAAGATAATAAAGATGATGATAAACTTAATGTAAATCTTCTTTTAGATAGTGCTTTTAATAACCTTAGAGATGCTAAAAGTTATACAGTATCTATGAATATTGCTGGCACACTTGAAAGTGGTGGAGTTGAGTTTGGCGTAAATGCAGACACTAACGCGGATATAATATTTGAACCATTATATCTTAAAAAGACTACATCTGTAAGCGAATCAGAAATATCTAGCTTAGTTACAGACTTATATGCTGTTTCAGAAAACAATGTGGTAAATGTTTATAAAAATACAGGTGATGGCTGGATACAGGAAGAAATATCATCAGATGGAAAAGATGATTTTGTAAATGAGGAAAATGTAGCTGACGATATTTTAAACATTGAAAACATAATAACTGAAATAACTTTAGCAAACGAAGAAGCTTCAGGTGATATTGTAGAGGTAAAAGCAAAAATACCTGCTGATAAGGCAGAGGACTTTTTAAAAGGTGTTGATGTACTTTCATACGTTGGCTTAGATGGAAGTGTTGACAATGCGTTTAAAGGTATACAGGATATTGATGTAAGATTATTAGTGGATTTAAAAACAGTTGAAATAGTTGAGTTTTACTGTGATTTATCAGATGCAGTACAGACTGTTATAGATAATACTATGAGTGCTTTCGAAGAAAGTTCAGAAATAGAAAAACTTAAAGCTAATAAATACGATTTAACTATAAAATTAAACAACTATAATGAAGTTGAAAAATCAGATATACCTAATCAGTAATTAATAAGTTTATAAAGGCCGCTGCACATATTTTTAGCAGGGGCTTTTTATTGGAAAAATATATAAGCAATAAAGGAGAATTTTTAAATGATAGGAGCACACGGCGTTTCACTCCAGTACGGAGGTAGAACACTTTTTAAAGATGTTAATGTAACATTTACTAAAGGGAACTGTTATGGACTTATAGGTGCTAACGGAACTGGTAAATCTACATTCTTAAAAATACTTGCAGGTGATATTGAGCCAAATAAAGGCGAGGTTTCAATAACACCAGGTGAAAGACTTGCAGTTCTTAAACAGGACCACTTTATGTTTGATGATTTTATCGTTGTAGACGTTGTTCTCTACGGACATAAAAGACTTTACGACATAATGAAAGAAAAAGATGCTTTATACTCAAAACCAGATTTTAGTGATGAAGACGGTATAAAGGTATCTGAGCTTGAAGCTGAGTTTGCTGAGCTTGACGGTTGGACAGCTGAATCTAATGCAGAAATACTTTTAAATGGTCTTGGTATTACAAACGAGTTTCACTATGTACCTATGAGCGAGCTTACAGGTAACCAGAAAGTTAAGGTTCTTCTTGCACAGGCTCTTTTCGGTAACCCTGATATACTTCTTCTTGACGAGCCTACAAACCACCTTGACCTTGCATCTATAAAGTGGCTTGAAAACTTCCTTATGGATTTCGAGAATACAGTTATTGTAGTTTCTCACGACCGTCACTTCTTAAATAAGGTTTGTACACATATTGCTGATATTGACTATGGTGCAATTACAATGTATGTAGGTAACTACGATTTCTGGTATCAGTATACACAGATGACACAAAGACAGCTTAAAGACGAAAACAAGAGAATTGAGCAGAAAATGAAAGAGCTTCAGGAGTTCATACAGCGTTTTAGTGCCAATGCCTCTAAGTCAAAACAGGCTACATCAAGAAAGAAACTTCTTGATAACCTTCAGATGAACAATATTAAGCCATCTTCAAGAAAATATCCTTTCGTTAACTTTAAACAGGATAGAGAGGTTGGAAATGACGTTCTTGAGGTTAAAGGAATTTCAAAAACTATCGGTGATAGAAAAGTTTTAAATGACGTTAGCTTTATTGTATCACCTAATGATAAAATTGCCTTTGTTGGTGATGATGAAATAGCTAGAACAACACTTTTCAAAATACTTATGGGCGAAATGGAGCCAGATGAGGGTTCATACAAATGGGGTATAACAACATCAACAGCTTATTTCCCTAAAGATAATAATGAGTATTTTGATGATTTTAAAGATAACCTTATTGAGTGGTTAAGACCATATGCAAAAGCAGGTGAGCAGTACGACTCAGATATTAGAGGTTGGCTTGGTAGAATGCTTTTCTCAGGGGAGGAGGCTTTAAAATCAGCTAACGTACTTTCAGGAGGCGAGAAAGTTCGTTGTATGCTTTGTAAAATGATGATGTCAGGTGCTAACGTGCTTGTAATGGACGAGCCTACAAACCACCTTGACCTTGAATCTATTACAGCATTAAATGAGGGTCTTTGCGATTATAAAGGAACATTACTTTTCGACTCTCACGACCACCAGTTTGTTCACACAATAGCAAACAGAATTATTGAAATACTTCCAGGTGGTATCATTGATAGACGTGAAACATTTGATGAGTATATCGATAATGAAGATGTAAATGCTATGAGAGAAAAACTTAAACAGTAATTTATAAATATTTTTAATAGGACTGTCTTTTTGGCAGTCCTGTTTTTATGGAGGTTAAAGGAGGGTTAAATTTGATAAATGGTAAAATAGATTTGAGAAATATTGATGAATTAGATAGTGATACAAATTTAGAAAATGTCAAATATATAACTAAAGAGCTTTATAAGATTAGAGGTATAGAGGTTTTAGAAGAAAAATTAGATGGGAATAAGGTTTTCTTTAATATGGATAGATATAACCTTAATTCTGAAAATTTTGTTAAATATCTTTGTGATAATGGTGTGTTAATAGATAATGAAAATAATGGAGAGATGTGCTTTGTTATAAATTGTCACGTTACAAAAGAAGATTTGGATATATTAATTGAGCTTATGAGATTAGCAGAATAATATTTTAAAAGCGGTGGTTAAAGTTTATCACTGCTTTTATTAGTTTTAAATTTAAGATTATAAATAGATTTTAAAAGTAAAATATTGAAATCTTAGTTTATATTTGCGTGTCTAATAGAGAATAAGATGTATTATAATTTTGGTATTTAAAGTTTACATTTAAGAATAGTAAGTTAAATTATTATAATAATCTAAACTGTTTGTATAAGATTTAAAAATATTTTAATTAGATATAGATTATTTATAAAATTTATTAGATGTCTATTG
>JADIMX010000057.1 GCA_017694425.1 Candidatus Fimicola merdigallinarum | reverse complement strand
ATAATATACATTTCCTTTTAGAAGTGGAAATTGGTTATGTTGTTTTATTAGTTTTGTGATAATAAAATATAGGCAAGGAGGTGGTAGCCAAATGATAAATGAAAAAAATATATTTTTAAATTTAGATGCTACAAACAAACAGGAAATTTTAGAATTTATATCAAAGAAAGCTGTAGAGCTTGGTATTAGTGATAATCAAGAGGGAGTTTTAACAGACTTAAATAAGAGAGAAGGGGAGTATCCTACTGGTCTTCAAGATGGTTTTGCAATACCTCACGCAAAAAGTCAGTATGTAAAAACACCTACAATATTATTCTTAAAACTTAATAATCCTATTGAATGGGGCACAATGGACGATTCAAGTGTTAAATATATATTTTCTTTATTAGTACCAAAGGAAAATGAAGATAACATTCATTTACAGATGATATCTAAATTAGCAGTATGTCTATTAGAAGATGATTTTAAAGAGTTTATCCAGTCTTGTAACAATGCAAAAGAGTTAAAAGACTATATTATTAAAAATATGGAGGTAGAGTAATATGAACATAGTAGGAATTTCTGCTTGTCCAGCAGGACTTGCACACACACCAATGGCAGCGAAGGCTTTAGAGAAAGCCGGAAAAGCTTTAGGACACAACATTAAAATGGAACAGCAGGGTAGTATGGGTCAGATTAATACAATAACAGATGAAGAAGCAAAAGCTTGTGACTTTGTTATTATAGCATCAGACCAGAAAATTTTAGGTATGGAAAGATTTGATGGAAAACCTGTTATACGAATTGACATAACAACTTGTATAAAAGCTCCTGAAGCTGTTATCAAAAAATGCGTAAAAGCAATTGAAGAAAAAACTAAATAATTTTTTTAAAAAAGAAAAAAGGAGGAGTATTAAATGAGTAAGTTTTTAAAAGAAGCTAAAGGTCATTTGATGACTGGTATAGGTTATATGCTTCCACTTATTATCGGTTCATCATTAGTTGTAGCTATTCCTAAATTAATAGGTGTGGCTATGGGTATCAGCAGTTTAACAGCTGACCACGAAGGATTTTTACATATCCTTTATTTATTAGAGCAGGTAGGTTGGACAGGTATTGGATTAGTAAATACTGTATTAGCCGGATTTATAGCATTTTCAATAGGTGATAAACCAGCTATCGGTGCAGGTTTAATCGGTGGTGCTTTAGCTACAAGTACAAAAGCTGGTTTCTTAGGTGCTGTATTAGCTGCGTTTATAGCAGGTTATGTAGTAAAATGGGGTAAGAAAAACATACATATGCCAGAAAGTATGCAACAGATGATGCCACTTGTTATAATGCCATTCTTAGCAACAGGTGCGGTTGCTCTTATAATGGGTGTTATCTTAGCAGAACCATTAGCATTTATAAATGATTCATTAGTAAACTGGTTAAAAGATATGTCAAACAACAACACAAGCCAGTTAGTTTTAGCTATTCTTTTAGGTTGTATGATTGCATCAGATATGGGTGGTCCTATCAATAAATCTGCTTGGATGGCAGGTAACGTACTTATGACAGAAGGTATCTATCAGCCAAACGTTTATATTAACTGTGCTATTTGTATACCACCATTAGCTTATGCTATATCAACAGTTATAAGAAAAAATAGATTCTCAAAAAGCTTTAGAGAAGCAGGTAAGAGTAACTGGGTAATGGGCTTTATTGGTATTACAGAGGGTGCTATACCATTTACATTAGTAAAACCTACTAGATTAGTACCTATAAATATGATAGGTGGTGCTTTAGGTGCTGGTGTTGCTTGTTTATTAGGTGCAAGAGCAGAAATCCCTCCAGTTGGTGGTATGTACGGTTTTGTTTCTATATCAAGCGGTTGGGCATACTTAGTTGGTTTAATAGTAGGTGCTTTATTCATAGCTATAGTTGCTCCTATATTTGTAGACTTTAACGCTGAAGATGATACAAAAGAAACACTTACAGAAGATGATATAGATATAGATATTCAAATCTAAATCAGTGGAGGCTTTTATGAATAGAAAAATACATATAGTACCACATTCTCATTGGGACAGAGAATGGTATTTTAATACATCAAGGTCTAAAGTGTATTTAATGAAAGACTTAAAAGATGTTTTAGATACACTTGAAAGTAACGAAGAATTTAAATATTTTATGGTAGATGCTCAGGGTTCATTATTAGATGACTATCTTAAATGGGTTCCTGAAGATAAAGAAAGAATAACAAAATTAGTAAAAGCTAAAAGATTAGTTATAGGTCCTTGGTATACACAGACAGACCAGCTTGTTATATCTGGTGAGAGTATTGTTCGTAATATGTACTACGGTATGAAACGTTGCGAAGAATTCGGTGGATATATGAATGTTGGATACGTTCCGGACTCTTTTGGTCAGGCTGGTAATATGCCACAGATTTATAATCAGTTTGGTATTGTAGATACTCTTTTTTGGCGTGGCGTTTCTGATGATATGGTAAAACACACAGACTTTAACTGGCGTGGAGATGACGGAAGTGTTGTATTTACTACACAGATTCCTTTTGGATACTATATTGGAGGAAATATACCAGAAAATGAGCCGGAGAGCGAAGAGTTTTGGCAGAAAGAATGTTTTGAAAAGGCAGGAAGCAGAAGTGCCACAAGACATATATATTTCCCGAATGGTTTCGACCAAGCTCCTATTAGAAAAAATTTACCAGAGTTAGTAAAAGAGAGAAACGAAAAAGACAAAGATAATGAGTATGTAATAAGCTGTGTTGAGGATTATATTAGAGATGTTAAAAGTGAAAATCCTGAATTAGAGGAAGTTTCAGGCGAACTTGTAATAGCAAAGCATATGAGGATACATAAATCAATATTCTCCTCTCGTTCAGATTTAAAAGTTTTAAATACACAGGTACAGAACTATGTAACTAATGTATTAGAACCATTATTAACATTATCATATCAGTTAGGAAACGATTATCCTCATAATCCAGTAGCTGAAATATGGAAGTTATTATTTGAAAATGCGGCACACGACTCAATAGGTTCTTGTATATCTGACAATGCTAACGAAGATGTTTATGTAAGATATAAACAGGCTAAAGATATAGCTCTTAACTTAGTTGAGCTTCACAGCCGTTTAATTGCTACAAAAATAAAATCAAATAAAGATGTTACATTAACTTTAATTAATACTTTACCATCAACTAGAGATGAGGTTATAGTATTTGAAACATACTTACCTAGTGATGAATTTATCTTAAGAGATGATAAAAACAATGTTGTAGATTATACAATAATCGAAAAAGAAGACCTTAAACAGTATGTTTTATCACAGACAATAAGATTAAATCCAAGTAAGAAAATATTTATGCCTGAAAAGGTGTATAAAGCAAAAATAGCTATAAATGCTAAAGATGTTCCAGCTTTAGGTTATGTTCAGTATGGATTTGATTTAACAGGCAAAGAAGAACAGGAAATTAAAGTATTATCCTGTTTAGAAAATGAATACTATAAAATTACTGTAAATGAAAAAGGTAGCTTAGATATATATGATAAAGTAGCTGACTATATGTACAGTAATCAGGCTGTATTAGTTGAAAATGGTGACGACGGAGATAGCTTTAACTATTCACCACCTCGCAAAGATTTAGAGGTATTCTCAACAGACAGTAAGTTTGAATGTAGTATAATTGGTTCAGGTATATATCAGAAAGCAACTATATCATATGATATGGTTATACCTGAAAACTTAGAAGATAGGGCTAACAAAAAGGTTAGCGTTAATCTTCCTGTTACTTTAGAAGTTTCATTAAGAAAAGGCTCTAAAGTTATAGACTTCAATGTTTCAGTTGATAATAAAGGTTTATCACATAGACTTTGTATATTATTTGATAGCTATTTATCAACTAAGTTTAACTACGCTGACCAGCAGTTCGGTATAATTAAACGTCCTAACGTATATGAAAAGGAAATGAAGTTATACTTAGAAGGTTTAGGCAATAAAAAAGAAGTAGATACTACAAAAGTTATCGAGTTAGCGAACTGGGCAAATGACCAGTCTACTTGGCAAGAGCCACCAATATCTATCGAGCCAACACAGAGCTATGCAAGTTTAACAGACGGAAAACGTGGTGTGGCAGTAATACCTCAGGGTGTTAGAGAGTATGAAGTTATTGGCGAAAATGGAAATATTATAAGATTAACTTTATTTAGAACATACGGTTTTATGGGTAAAGAAAATCTTGTGTATCGCCCAGGTAGAGCATCGGGTGAAAAAGTTATTGAAACTAAAGATGCACAGTTATTAAAAGAAATGAGCTTCAATTTAGGATTTACTACATATGTAGGAGATATTAATGATTCTAATATAGATATATTAGCGAGAGAATACAATACTCCTGTACAGGTTTATGAATATGCAGATTTCTTAAACGGAAGATTAATATTTGCTCAGGAAGATGTAGAAAAAACTTTAGATATTAATAAATCTTTATTCGAAACAAAAGGAAACTTAGTTGTAAGTGCAATTAAGAAGAGTGAAGATAAGAAAGGTTATATTATCCGTCTTTATAATGGTAAGAACCATAAAGATATTGGAGATGAGATAAGCTTTAAATTTAATGTTTCTAAAGCCTACTATACAAACTTAAAAGAGGAGATAACTGAGGAAATAGCAGTTAGCGATAATAAAGTTATCATTAATCCTATATCACATTGTAAGTTTATTACTTTATATGTAGAATAAAAAATATAAACCCCTAATTTTTATTAATTATAGAAATTAGGGGTTATTT
>JADIMX010000056.1 GCA_017694425.1 Candidatus Fimicola merdigallinarum | reverse complement strand
ATCATATACACATTGTGTTGATATTATAACAGGTATGCTCATAGCGTTAGCCTTTTCTATAATAGGAATAAAGTTTAATTCATCTGTATTCGGTATGCCACCCATACCATAACATTCTAAAATAAGCCCTTTTATACCGGAGTTTATAACTTTATCCACAATAGATATGTTATCAAAAGGTGTTATCTTGTGTACAAATACATTTTTTTCCATAGAGGTTTTAAGCTGGAATTTACTATTATTACGGATTTTATATTTTTCATCTATAAAAACCTTATCATCACATATTTTACCGGCAAAATCTTTATTTATACTGTCAAAAGCATTGAAATTTTCTGTATATATCTTCTTTGCACAGTCGCCACATATTATTTTGCCATTAAAAACTACAAATACACCTAATATATCTGAAGTGGCAATCTTAAAGGCATCTGATAAATTTTTAGGTGCGTCTGAGTTTTGAAAATCTAAAGGTAGTTGAGAGCCTGTAAGAATTACAGGTTTATTTATGTTTTCAAGCATAAGGCTTAAAGCCGAGCTTGTGTATGCCATTGTATCTGTTCCGTGAGTTATTACGAACCCATCATACTTATCTAGGTTTAAAGCTATAGTTTCGGCTATTTTCTGCCAATGCCCCACCGTTATGTTGGTGCTATCTACATTGAAAAGTGAAATACAGTCCGGTGGAAATTTAAATTTTTTTGACGCATCAATGTTTTTGAAAAACTTATCTATTGAGAATATAGGTGCTAGTCCGTTTTCAGTTATCTCTGATGCTATTGTACCACCAGTAGTTATTAGGAGTATATTTTTCATTTTGTCCTCCTTAATGATGATTGTGCAAAATACAAGTATCGTGTACTACACTTTCATAATCGTAGTCTAAAAGCCTATGGTAGTATTTTCCTAACATATCAAATGAGAAACAGTATCTAAATTCATCAATAGATTTATCTTTAAAATAAAATACATATTGAAATTCGGAGTTATCAACTTCTTCTTTAACGTAATCAGGTGATATACACTTAAATACATTTTCTATATCATTTATAGTGCAGTCTTTTTTGCCTAATGTATCAACAAGCTTTTTTAAAAATGTGTGGTCTTTATAGCTTTCGGCTATTTCAAGGACACCTTCATAAGGAACAGTAACCTTGTATCGTTCGCTACCTTTTTCTATTTTTACATCTCCAAGATATTTTTTTACATAATCTTTAAAATCGGGAATAAGACTGTCTATACTGTTTTCATCAGTATTTAAAAGCCAAGCTAAAAGCCCTTTTTGGTAAAATATACTTACAGACTTTCCTTTGTCGTAGCCAAGTTTAACCATTCCCTCATAAATGTAGTCATATATATTCTTTTTAAGGTGTTCAAATCCCTTTAATTTATTATCGTTCATAAACCATTCTCCCTTCAATGTATATTATATGTCATAGATATTTTTTGTCTAGTGCTTATGTTTTTTATTGAAATTTATTATCAATAATAAATATTTTTGACTGAAAAAGGGTAGATAAAACTATATTGGCAACTAAAAGGATAAAGAGTTGGGTATTATTTTTCTAGGCTTATGGTAAATAAGGATAAAATATAGATTTTTAAGTTGAAATTTTAATTATGTAGGAATAAATTAAATGTTATGGAGTGAAATGTTATATTAAGTCCATCTAACTTCCAAGAAAGCAAACCGTCTTGATTTTCTAACCAAGATTTTAACTTTGTTGGCTCTTTCGTACTGAAGTATCTTTGTAAGATTACTTAAAATAGTATAACCAACATATGTATATTTAAGATTTTTCTTAAAATGGAATAATGTTTCGGTTAAGAATTAAAAGCTATACATTAAAGCTATTTCTGAATTAAAGATACAATATATCGTATTTTTATAAATCCATTTCTTAAATTATATAAAAGCCATCATCTTCAAGCTCCTACTTCTGTGCAAAATATTTTTAATACAGTACACCTTATTTTTATAAATCCATTTCTTAAATTATATAAAAACTATCATATTTAAACCTCTATTACTACGCAAAATATTTTTAATATAATATAGCTTATTTTTATAAATCCATTTCTTTAAATATATAAAAGATACCGTCTTCTATAATCCTACTCCTACACAAAATATTTTTAATATATCATTTTATCAGTATATAGTGGTTTAGATTTTTTAGTGTTTGTATAATTACTGGTTATTAGAAAATTATCCTATAGTTGATTTAGGATAATTTAATGGCAGAAAAAAGAAATATAAAATACATTATGTAAATATCTTATTTTGATTTAAGAAATTATTGAAAATTAAATTAAAAAATAAAAGGCTATCCGAAGATAGCCTATATCTTAATTATTTATTTTTTAAATATTCGTGGATAGACTCAGCACCTTTTTTACCTGCACCCATAGCAAGAATAACAGTAGCAGCACCAGTTACGGCGTCACCACCAGCATAAATACCTTCTCTTGTAGTCTGCATTGTATCCTCGTTTACAATAAGACAGCCACGTCTATTTGTTTCAAGACCTTTTGTTGTACGTCTTATAAGTGGGTTAGGAGATGTACCGATACTCATTACAACTGAATCTACATCTATAACGAAGTTTGAATCTTCTTTTGCAACTGGGCTTCTTCTTCCTGATGCGTCAGGTTCGCCAAGCTCCATTTCAAGACATTCAATACCTGCAACTTTTCCGTTACCGTCATCAAGTATTCTAATAGGGTTTGTAAGAAGTTTGAATTTAATGCCTTCCTCTTTTGCGTGATGAATTTCTTCAAGTCTAGCTGGCATTTCTTCTTCAGAACGTCTATATATAATATAAACTTCTGCCCCAAGACGTTTTGCACATCTTGCAGCGTCCATAGCAACGTTACCACCACCAACTATTGCAATAGCTTTGCTTTTGTTTATAGGTGTGTCGTACTCGTCAAGGTATGCTTTCATAAGGTTGATTCTTGTAAGGTATTCGTTAGCTGAGTATACACCAACTAATGCCTCACCTTCGATACCCATAAATGATGGAAGTCCGGCACCAGAACCGATAAATACAGCATCAAATCCCATATCGTCAACAAGCTCATCAATAGAGAGAACTTTACCGATAACCATATTTGTCATTACTTTTACGCCCATTTCTGAAAGTTTATCAATTTCTTTCTGTACGATAGCTTTTGGAAGTCTAAATTCAGGTATACCGTAAACAAGAACACCGCCGGCTGTGTGGATAGCCTCGAATATTGTAACGTCATATCCAAGTTTTGCAAGGTCACCAGCACAAGCAAGTCCAGATGGTCCAGAACCTATAACAGCTACTTTTTTGCCGTTTAATTCAGGTTTTACAACCTCATCTTTACCATTTTTCATATACCAGTCAGCAACAAATCTTTCAAGACGACCGATACCTACAGGCTCACCTTTTATACCTCTAACACATTTAGATTCGCACTGGCTTTCCTGTGGACATACACGACCACAAACAGCAGGAAGTGCATTAGTTGTTGTTATAACTTTGTAAGCCTCGCTAAAGTTACCCTCAGCAACTTTTTCAATAAATTCTGGTATTCTTACGTTTACAGGACAACCGTTTACACAAGGTTTGTGTTTACAGTTAAGACATCTCTGTGCCTCCTCGATAGCCATTTCCTCTGTATAACCTATGGCTACTTCGTCAAAATTTTTATTTCTTATATCTGGAGCCTGTTCAGGCATTTTTACTTTTTCTAAACTCATATTTGGCATTTCTTTTATCCCCCGTTTTAATTATTTTATAAGCTCTTTACCAAGTCTGTTCATTGTACACATATGTTCTGAAGCTTCAGCCTCACAAGTTCTATATATTGAGTTACGGTTCATAAGCTCATCAAAATCTACAAGGTGTCCGTCAAAGTCAGGGCCGTCAACACAAGCGAATTTTATTTCGCCACCAACAGTAACACGACAACCACCACACATACCTGTACCGTCAATCATAATAGGGTTAAGACTTACGAGTGTTTTTATTCCGTAAGGTTTAGTTGTAAGACTTACAAATTTCATCATAGGAACAGGGCCGATTGCTATAACAGCATCATATTTGTTGCCTGCATCTATAAGAGATTTAAGTTTGTCTGTAACGAAACCTTTTTCACCGTAAGAACCGTCATCAGTTGTTATATATAAATTTGTACTTGCTTTTTTCATTTCATCTTCAAGGATAACGATATCTTTGTTTCTGAAACCTGCAATAATATCTACTTCAACACCCATATTGTGGAGAGCTTTAGCCTGAGGATAAGCTATTGCATTACCAACACCACCACCAACTACGGCAACTTTTTTGAAATCTTCGTAGTCAGTAGGCATTCCAAGAGGTCCAACAAAGTCTGATATGTAGTCGCCCTCGTTCATTTCTGCAAGCATTTTTGTTGAAAGGCCAACTTTCTGGAAAATAATAGTCACAGTTCCTTTTTCTCTATCATAATCTGCAATTGTGAGAGGTACTCTTTCGCCAAGCTTGTCAAGACGGAATATTATAAACTGTCCTGCTTTTGCTTTTTTTGCGATAAAAGGAGCATCTATCTCCATAAGTGTAACTGCATCATTAAGTTCTCTTTTAGTTACTATTTTAAACATTACCAAAACTCCTATTCTCCACCTGTAATATATTTATCTTTAGTAAAAAAAGGGGGCCGGTGGTTGTCCTCTCTTTTATATATTAATAATTTAAGTCTTAGTAAATATGATTATATCAATACTTTTTTTAATTATCAACAGTTTACAGTAACTTTTTAACTTTAAAAAGCAGTAAAAATTTTAAAAAATGAGATTTTATGATATACTAAAAAATATATATGTTTTTAGGGGGTGGAGTTTTGGATAATAAAAAATACAATTTTTATGACCTTGTAGATATTATAGCTAAACTTAGAGGTGAAAAAGGGTGTCCTTGGGATAGGGAGCAAACTCACGAAAGTCTTAAAAAAGCTATGCTAGAGGAGGCTTATGAAACTGTTGATGCTATAGATAGCAAAGATATAGAAAATCTTAAGGAGGAGCTTGGAGATGTACTTTTACAGGCAGTTTTTCACGCTCAGATAGAACGAGAGAGAAATGTTTTTGATATTGATGATGTTACAGATGGAATATGTAAAAAAATGATTTATAGACACCCTCATATCTTTTCTAATGAAAAAGCGGAAAATAGCCAAGAAGTTTTAGACAATTGGGAGGAGCTAAAGAAAAAGGAAAAAAATTACAAAACACAGACAGATGTTTTAAAAGGTGTTGCAAAAGCATTGCCTTCTCTTGAGAGAGCTACAAAAGTGCAGTCGAAAGCATCTAAAGTAGGCTTTGATTTTGAGAATACAGAAGATGCCTTAAAGAAAGTTCACGAGGAAATAGATGAACTTTATGACGAAATTGTTTTGGGCAAAACTAACAATATTGAGGAAGAATTTGGCGATATTTTGTTTTCAATGGTTAATCTATCAAGATTTTTAAAAATAAATGCAGAGTTTGCCTTGACAAAAGCCATAGAAAAGTTTATAAATAGATTTGAACGTGTCGAAAGGGTAGCTATTTCAAATGGTAAAAAACTGGAAGAACTTAGTGCTTCTGAGCTTGACGACCTATGGAATATTGCAAAGAATACGACCGAAATATAAACTGATAACGAAAGTTATCGTTTAAAAATTTATTATTAGTTTTTTTAAGGAGGACGTAAAAAATGAACAAATCTGATTTAGTATCAGCTATCGCAGGAAAATCTGAAATGAGCAAGAAAGATGCAGAAAAATTTGTAAAAGCATTTGAAGAAGTTGTAACAGAGGAATTAGCTAACGGTGGTAAAGTACAGTTAGTAGGTTTCGGTACATTTGATGTTGCAGAAAGAGCTGCTCGTGAAGGTAGAAACCCACAGACAGGTGAAGCTATGCCAATCCCAGCTTCAAAAGCTCCAAGATTTAAAGCAGGAAAAGCTTTAAAAGATGCTATCAACAAATAATTTTTTAAAATAGATATTTAAGGCTGTTCTTTTTATGGGACAGTCTTTTTATTTTAGGAGGGGCTTTTATGCGACTTGATAAATATTTAAAGGTTTCAAGAATAATAAAAAGAAGAACTGTTGCCAATGAGGCTTGTGATGCTGGTAGAGTTAGTGTAAACGGTAAGCAGGCTAAGGCTAGTGTTGATGTTAAAGTTGGGGATATTATAGAAATAAAATTCGGTAATAACACAACTAAAATAGAGGTTTTAAACATAGCTGAAACTCAGAAAAAAGATGAAGCTATGAATATGTATAGAAGCGTAGAGTAAAAGACAGTTTGTAGCTGTCTTTTTTTATTTATAAAAAACATTAGTCTAAGTTTTTTTGGAAAAGCATATACTTTCTATAACTGATTACTGTGGAGGTTAAAAAGTATGGCTGAAGATTTTAAGAAAAGAGGTATAAGCCACAACATTAGTATAGAAAACAGAAATAAAATTATGATAACAGGAGTTACAGACGTATTATCATTTGATGAGGAGGGGGTTATTGCCAATACAGAAATGGGCATTTTAATAATAAAAGGAAGCGATATGCACGTTGGAAAGCTTAATGTAGATGATGGTAGCCTTAGTATTGAAGGTGAGGTTTTTAGTCTTGAATATACGGATAGCGATAGCTCACAGAGAAGTAGAAATTCATTTTTAGGCAGAATTTTTAGGTGAGGGTGATGTGTTTTGATACTTTCTCTTAATGAACAGGCAAAGATTTTTTTAATGTCAATTATACTTGGGCTTATATCCGGTGCAGTCTATGACGGCATAAAAATATTTAGAATTGCAATAAAACATAACAATATATTTGTTCAAATAGAAGATGCTATATTTTGGGTAGCAATGGCTTTTTTCGTTTTTAGTGTAATGCTAAGCAGAAATTTTGGGGAAATACGATTTTTTAATATAATAGGGATTTTCTCCGGTATGACTTTTTATATTTTTACTATAAGTCCTATTGTAGTAGGCTTTAGTGAAAAGATAATAAATGTTATAAAGTATGTTTTACGCCTTTTTACAACAATAATTTTAACACCCTTACGCCTTTTATACATAGTTATAGGAAAACCTATTGTAAAGACTTCTTTTGTGGCGAAACAAAGATTAGGAAAGGTATTGCATTTAGTGGGCTTTTATGCCAAAATAAAAAGTAAAGAATTTTATAGAAGTCTTAAAATTATAAAAAATAAAAAGTAAGGAGGTAAGTTTTTTGAGCAGAGGAAAAAATGTTGGTCCGAGAAGTACTAAGCATAAGAAAAAAACATTCCAAAATCTTATGACATTTTTGGTTTTAGGTTTTTTTGTTTCTGTTATAACTGTTACTTGTTTCTATCAAAACAATAAATACAGTAGCCTTGCAGAGGAGGAGAAACACATAGTTAAACAGATAGAGCAGGAAAAAGATAAAAATTTAGAATATAAAAATCTTAAAGAATACTATAAAAGTGATGCCTATATAGAAAAAATAGCTAGAGAACAGCTGGGACTTATAAAACCAGATGAGCTTATCATAATAAATCGTGCTAACTAAATTTTTTGAAAAAAATGAAAAAAATTTGAAAAAAGTGTTGACATATAATAGTAGTGTATGTATAATAATTCAAGTAGTCACGAAAAAAGTGATAAGCAAAGAATATGGCGGAGTAGCTCAGTTGGCTAGAGCACACGGTTCATACCCGTGGTGTCGGGGGTTCAAATCCCTCCTCCGCTACCATTCTGGCCCGTTGGTCAAGCGGTTAAGACGCGGCCCTCTCACGGCTGAAACAAGGGTTCGATTCCCTTACGGGTCACTTTTTTAATTTAATAGAAATATGGGAGTTTAGCTCAGCTGGGAGAGCACCTGCCTTACAAGCAGGGGGTCACAGGTTCGAGCCCTGTAACTCCCATTTTTTTATGCCTATAAACACTTATAGATATATAGTTTTATGGATTTTAATATTTTAAGAGTGTTTTTTAAAGTAGTTAATAGAATTGTTTCTGAGTGTTTTGTGGCTTATGCTATAAATAATTTATAATACTTTAAATTTGTTTTTGATAAAAAATAGATAGCAAAAAAATTAGTATATATTTTGTTTAATATAATTATTAATCTAACGATATTAATATATGAATTTAAAAGAATACTAAAATGTCATAAATAATAATTTAATCCCAATGTTGACGAATTTATTGTGTAAAATATAATTTTTATATGACTACTAGAAAATAGGATTAAAATCAAGAAATAAGGGTTTGATTGAATATTTTTTAAATGTAATATAAATTAATTTCATACAATTTAATTGATTTTTATATTACAATTATAAATATATGAATAACAAGGGAGCATTTGGCTTCTTTTTTTATTTTATAGTATTTAGAGATTTTTTAAAAATAAAATAGTATAATATAAAATAGTTTATTTTTAAATAAGGAGATTTTTTATATGAGTTTTTTAACGATATTTTTAATTGCAGTTGGTCTTGCTATGGACGCATTTGCAGTATCTGTGTCTAATGGTATATCGCTTACAAATTTCAAAGTTAAGGACTCTATAAGGCAAGGCTTATATTTTGGGGCATTTCAGTTTATGATGCCTATTATAGGCTGGGTTTTAGGGGTAAGTGTTAGGCAGTACATAGAGGCTGTTGACCATTGGATAGCTTTTATACTTTTAGGTATAATAGGTATAAATATGATAAGAGAGTGTTTTGGTGATAATGAAGAGGGAAGTGTTGTAAACTCTATAAGTGTAAAGACTATGATTCTTCAGGCTATCGCTACAAGTATAGATGCTCTCGCTGTAGGTATAAGCCTTGCTGTGCTTAATACAAACATAGTTTACGCATCTAGTATAATATGTGTTGTGGCATTCTTATTTTCATTTTTCGGTGGAATGATAGGTAAATATATAGGTGGTTTTTTAAACAAAAAAGCAGAGTTTGTAGGTGGACTTGTTTTAATAGGTATAGGTGTAAAAATACTTCTTGAACATACTATACTTTTGTAAGATTTAGGAGAGTTTAATATGGAATTAATACAGGCTATTGATGATATTATAATGATGTATATCAACGATATAAGGGGAATACCTTTATTAGATACTATTATGAAATGGATTTCGTTTTTAGGTAACAATGGTTTTATATACATAGTAATAGGCGTAGCTATGGTTTTATGTATCAAAAAATACCCTAAGGTTGGTAGGTGGGGTCTTGTTCTTCTTATATCCCTTTTAATATCTACAATAATAGTAAATTTATTTATAAAGCCTTATGTTGCAAGAATACGACCTTTCGATAGGCTTATGCTAGACGTTATAATAGAAAAACCTAAGGATTTTTCATTTCCATCAGGTCACACAACAGCAGGTTTCGGAACAGCCATTGTTTTTATGTATATAAATAAAAAACTTGGAATACTGGCACTTATGTTTGCGGTTTTAATGGGAATATCTCGAATGTATCTTATGGTGCATTTCCCGACAGATGTAATAGTAGGTGCAATTATAGGCTCTATAACAAGTGTTGTTGTATGTGAAATATATACACTTATATGTATGCGAAAAAGAAAAAGGACTTCTTAAAAATAGAAGTCCCTTTTTTTATTAGAAGTTATTTAACGTCAGCTTTCCATAAACCGTGAAGATTACAGTAAGCATATACAGATATAGGCTTATCGTTTTTAATTACAAAATCAGCTACAGGCTCATCATTAGGTTTAAGGTCTTTTCTCTGAATGCCATTTTCAGTTTCTAAAAGTATCCATTGTATGTAGTGTTCCTCTGTCATAGGGTGGATAGTAGAGCCGACCTGAACGTGAACTGTATCTCCATCTAATTTTACATCAGGGATATGCTTTTCAAAGGCTGCCTCAACTGTGTTTGCCACTACTTCTTCCATTTCTTTACCACAGCACATCATAGGTACTTTAGTCTTATGAATAGCTTCTACAAAATTGCCACAAGTGTTACATTTAAAGAATTTTACCATAATAACCCCTCATTCTGTCTCTTATACACATCTCC
>JADIMX010000055.1 GCA_017694425.1 Candidatus Fimicola merdigallinarum | reverse complement strand
ATAATACTTTTGTTAATACTAACAATACTCTTTACACCTATAAAGTATAAATTAAACTTTTCAAGGTTTGAAGATACTTTTAGTGATGGTGAAGTAAGTTGGCTTTTTGGTAGAATAAAGGCTATATTTTCCTATACATCAGATAATGGACTTAAGTACAATATTAAGTTTTTTACTAAAAGGTTTGACAGCGAGGAAGATTTGGAAAATTCAGAGGCTGTAATTGAGGCTACTGAAAAGAAAGTTGAAGAAAAACCGAAAAAAGAGGCTGAGGTTAAGTATAGAAAGCCTAAGGAAAGGGAAGTAAAAAAAGAGCCTACAAAAGAAAATGTTTTAAAGGAGAGTAAAGAAAGTACTCCTAAGAGAGTTAGTATATCTAATTTGGAAGAAAATTTACCTAAAGAAGATATAAAACCTAAGGAGGAAGCTCCTAAGAAAAAGCCGACTAAAAAGGCTAAAAAAGAAGATAGCATATTTAAAAAGATAAATGCTATTGAAAATAAGAGGGAGATACTTAAGGCTTTTATAGCTTTTATAAAAGGTATATTTAAAAGTGTTAAGCCTAAGGATATATACGCAAATATGGAGATAGGTCTAGGCGAACCGTCGTATACAGGGTATATGATGGGGGCTTACGGCATTGGCAAAGCTAAGTATGGAAAAAATGTTACTATAAAGCCTTATTATGAGGATTTTAAATTTCAAGGTGAGTTTAGGGTAAAAGGCAAAATAAGAATGGTAAGCCTTTTATACCATACTCTAAAATTTGTACTTAAAAAGCCAGTATTTCTATTAATAAAGAATATTATGAAAGGAAATGTGATATAAATGTCAAAAGGATATAATGAAGCATTAGATACAATATTTTCAAAAATGGAGGAGTTTATATCATCAAAAACAGTTGTAGGTGAGCCAATAGTTATGGGCGAAACAACACTTTTACCTATAATAGAGGTTTCTGTAGGTGTAGGTGTTGGCGAGAAAAACGAAAAAGACTGTGCCGGTGGTATGGGTGCTAAAATAACACCTAGTGCAATACTTGTAATAAATAATGGTGATGTTAGACTTGTAAGTGTTAAAAATCAAGATGCTATAAATCGCCTTATAGATATGGTTCCGGGGGCTGTTTCAAAACTTAACTTTGCTAGTGGTTTTGGTAAAAACAAAGGTACATCAAGAAATGAAGATGTAGATTTTGAAGAAGAAATAATTGTTGAATAAAGTTTAATCAATCTATGATGGGGTGATAGTATGGTTACGCTTATAAAATTTTTCGATAAGGATACTGTAAAAAATATTCTTGCACCTATATCACTTAAACCGGATAAAATAGTATATATATACGATAGTGGGCTTAAAGATATGAATTATTTTTTAAGCCTTAAAAAAAGCTTAAGTAATCATATGCCGGATATAGTTCTTGAAAAGGTGCCTGTAAATGTTTCTAGTATAGATGATATATACTATAAGACTTTGCAGGTTATAGATGACAATGAAAATTGTAGCTTAGAGTTTACTGGTGGTAGTGAACTTATGATGATAGCAGGATATATGGCAGGAAGTCGAAAGGGTGTAAAACTTTTATACACAGATATAATACAGGGGAAAATAATAAACTTACAGGATAAAAAAGATGTATTTAAAACTAAAAGTTTAACACTTTCTGATTTTATAGATGCTAAAGGTGCTTGTTTTCTCGGTAACTCGCATACAGAGCCAGAAGAAAATGAGTACAATAAAATTATAAATATGTGTTACTATATATTTGACCATATTGATGAATGGAAAAGGACGTGTTCATTTTTTCAGATAGCAGTTTCTAATATGATGTCAGAGGAGCTGTATCTTAAAACAAAACGCTCTCTTGCATTTAAAAATGGAAAGAGGGTTAGTCCTGATATAAATATGTTAAACAAGTTTTTAAAATTTGGATTTATAGAGGACTTAAATATGACAAAGGAACATTTGCGTTTTAGGTTTTCTAATAAAAAGTATAAACAGTATATGATAAGTTTTGGTGTTTGGCTTGAAATGTATGTTTATATTAATGCCAAAATGTCAAATGTTTTTGATGATGTTCGACTTGGTTCAGTCATAGACTGGAATGTTTATGACGGTATAAATATTGCAGGTAATGAGATAGATGTTATTATAATGGATAATTCTATGCCTGTTTTTATAAGTTGTAAACTTAGAGAGGCTGACACATCAGCTTTAAATGAGCTTGTAATAGCTAGAAGAAGATTAGGTGGTTGGTTCTCAAAAAATGTTATAGTTGCCTTTGGTAAGGATAAACAGAAAAATTCGGGTATATATAAGAGAGCTACAGAGCTAGGAATAGCTATGTTAGATATGCACGATATAAAAAGTCGAGATTTTTCCAAAATACTTGTTGATACTATAAGAGGTCAGGACCTTGTAAGTCTGAAATGGACAAAAGTTTAATTAATTTATTATTTTTGGAGAGAGATTTATGAAGTTATTTAAAAATATATGTCTATCACTTATGTTTTCTTTTGCGATAGGCACAACTGCTTTTGGTGGAACAGTTATAACTGCACCTATTGACAGTAGACCGGTTAGTACAGATTATTTAAAAAATCTTGTTGAAATAAATGGAGATACACTTCTTCACTCACAGAAAAAAGTTTTAGATATGTTTAGTGGAAGTGGAAGTGATGACAAATTTGCTGACAGTAAGACTGTTAGAAAAGATGTAAGAGAGTTTGTTGCTAGAAATAATAGCGAAGATACAACAGTTATAATAAATTCGTCAACATACTTTACAGGTGGACTTGTGGGCAGTAGACATAGTAGTCAGTATGAGGATACAAAAGAGGGTATAGATGAGCTTTATAGCCTTATAAGTACATACAAAAAGCCTACATACTATTTAAATATAGCTATGCCTAGAAATCTTCCTGAAACAAGAGGTGGGGCAATATGGCCTAGCGATAGTAAAGAGCTTTTCGGTATGGGTCATTTTTATGTACAGTATGAAAACGCAGAAAATGTTGAGTATATATCTAATAATTACAATACTGTAAGCCCGACAGAGTTTCTTCTTGAGTGGGGATACGTTTCAAATAGAGCTTTTGAAAAAGGTGTTGATAGCCTTTCACCTTGGGAAATAGATTTCCTTGATTACTGTAAGAAAACTTATAGAGATGAAAAGTATACTCAATATATGGACAAGTATAAAAAGCCATTTGAAAATACAGCTATGATATTTAAAAGTATTATGAGATGGCAAAGAGCAGGTCTTATTGAGGAAATAGTAATAGGAAATGACGATTTACAGTTGCCTGATTTTATATATTATGTAGTTAATAATAATCAAAATAATAATTGGATTGATTTTATATCAGGAAGCCCTATAAAATATAGCTTTTCAAGACAGTACATAAGAACTGATAGCGAGAGTATATATGCTAATATCGAAAAGAATTATGGAAAAGATGAGGCCATAAAGGCTGAAAAAGGCATAAGTAAAAATGTAAACTTGCTTTGTGGTATGGACGAAATACCACAGCTTATATATGCTTCTGATACTGTTAGAAGAAAAGGTGTTTGCCCACAAATAAATTTCTATGAATTAGATAATGTAAGTGGTGTAGATAGTTATGACGTTAAAAATCCTAGGGAGATAGCAACTATATATAAAAACTTCGTAACTAAAAAAGCTAATAATAAATGTGAAGAGCTTAATATATTTGTCCACGATTATAGAGTGCAGACACAGTGGGAAGAAACAGTTGCTAATATAGAAAATCTTTTAAATTCTAAAAAAAGCGTGGGTCTTATAGAGCTTTTTGACTATGCTAACCCAGTTATAGAAAATCCTGTGTTCAATAAACTTGTTGCTAGTGATAGTATATTAGATTTAAGTTGTTACAGTGCTTGGAATACTAATGCTAACTCTATAGGCTTAGGTCTTGCTCAGGGTGTTGTGTATAGTGTTGCTGATAGCACTGGTAAAAATATAGTTTCAAATACAAATCTTCTTTTAAGACATATTTTAGAAGACGGGATTTATACTGCAACAGGTAAAAGACAGATTATAAGTGAGGGCTACGTTATAAATGCTAGTGATATGACAAAAAGCCAGAAACTTAAAGATATATTATTTGAGGGCAATATTATATTAAAAATCAAAGATAGAAAAGTTTATAAAGGTGAAAATTATGTTGATATAAATAGTGTTCAGTTTAAGGACTATAATTTCCCTTGGAAAAGAAATTTTGAGTGCTATTTAGATTTCAATATAAAATATAAAGAGGGTAAAGCGTAAAACAGGGGGTAAATATGATACATCATATTGTAATGTGGAAACTTAAAGATTTTGCAGAGGGCAGAACTAAAGAGGAAAATATCGAATTACTTATACAGGGATATGAAGAGCTTAAAAAGCATATACCTCAAATACAGAATGCCTACATAAAGAGAAATATTGAACCTAAAGAGGGTAACTTTGACACAATACTTTTTACAAAATTTGAAAATAAAGAGGAAATGGAAAGTTATCTTTCACACCCAGAACATAAAAAATACTCAGCACTCTGTAAAAAACTTCGTGAGGATAGAGCATCAGTAGATTTTGAAGAGTGATAAAAAGGACTGAACATTGTTCAGTCTTTTTTGTTTGCGATTATATGGATAGTTAGGTGTGTTTGAATTTTAAGTGTAAAAAATAAAGAGTATTTCGAGGATTTATATTTATAAAAATAAGGTGTAATGTGCTAAAAATATTTTTGTATTAAATTAGGATTTAAAAGACATTAGCTTTTATATATTTAAAGAAATAGATTTATAAAAATAAGGTGTACTGTGTTAAAAATATTTTTGCAATGAAGTGGGGTTTTAAAAGCGATAGTTTTAAATATTTAAAGAAATGTATTTGCAAAATAAGGTATACAGCACTAAAAATATTTTTGTGTATAAGTAGGATTTTAAATGTGATAGCTGTTATATAATTTAAGAAATGGTTTTATAAAAATAAGGTACACTATACTAAAAACATTTTTATGTAGAAATAGGATTTTAAAGAGAATAATTTTTACATATTCAAAAAATTTATTATATGTATACCCATATTTATTTTTGTTTAAACAGTATTAAAAAAGACTTACTTATTAAAGCAAGTCTTTAAACTCAATATATTTGTCACTAGATAGGCTAGATATAGACCAAAAGTTATGCTGGTGATAGTTAAAAATTCTTATAGAAATATAAAAATCACTTATAATAGAGTTGGTTTGGCAACCAAAAATAAAATTATAGAAGGTTTTATTATTATATATATAAATAGTTTATTACACTCTAAATGTATATAGTATTTGCACTCCGATATAAGATAAATAAAAAAGCCCTATAGGGCTTTAGTAAACCACCCATTCAACAGGTGATGTTGATTATTTTTAATAATATTTTAAATCTATATTATTCCCTAGCATATACATAAGTCTTACAGAAGCATACTCTATTGTGTAGTTTTTTGATGATATAGCACCTGCGTTTTGGGCAGTAATTCCAACTTCATAAGTGGAAATGTCAACGCCATCATATACACATTGTGTTGATATTATAACAGGTATGCTCATAGCGTTAGCCTTTTCTATAATAGGAATAAAGTTTAATTCATCTGTATTCGGTATGCCACCCATACCATA
>JADIMX010000054.1 GCA_017694425.1 Candidatus Fimicola merdigallinarum | reverse complement strand
GAATACGAGTTGTTTTAGAAGAAATACCATATATACGAAGTGTTTCCTTTGGTATATGGGTGAAAAATGGCTCTAGGAATGAAAGTATAGAGAATAACGGTATTTCCCATTTTATAGAGCATATGCTTTTCAAAGGAACGAATAACAGAAGTGCAAGAGATATAGCAGAAGAAATGGATTCTTTAGGTGGTCAGATTAACGCTTACACAACTAAGGAATACACTTGCTATCACACTAGAGTTTTAGACAAGCATATAGAAAAAGCTATGGATATATTAAGCGATATGTTTTTGAACTCTAAATTTGATGATAATGACATAGCTAGAGAAAGAAAAGTTATTATAGAAGAAATAAATATGTATGATGACGCACCGGAGGAGGTTGTCCACGATAAACTACAAGAAAGCATATGGCGAGGTAGTAGTTTAGGACTTCCTATACTTGGCACAGTGGAAACTATCTCTAATTTCGACAGCGATATTTTAAAAGATTATTTTAAAAATCATTACACTAATGAAAATACTGTCATATCTATTGCAGGTAACATAAATCAGGTTGAATCATTAAAGCTAATAGAGAAGTATTTTGGTCATAAAGAACCTGTTAAAACTACGGATAACGAAAAGTATAATACTTCCTATACTCCGTCATTTATAAAAAATAAAAAGGATATTGAGCAAATTCATATGTGTATGTGTTTTCCGGCCTTAAACAGGGATAATGAACATAAGTATGATTTAGCAGTGTTTAATACTATATTCGGTGGAAGTATGAGTTCTATTCTCTTTCAAAAGGTAAGAGAGGAAAATGCTTTAACTTATTCTATTTATAGCTATATATCATCATATACAGATGTAGGTATATTTAGTGTGTACGCAGGTATGAACCCTAATCAGCTTGAAATAGTATGCCAAATTATATATGATGAAATGAAAAATATTAAGAAAAATCTTATATCTGATAGGCTGATAAATACTACTAAGGAGCAGATAATAAGCAATTATATAATAGGTACAGAAAGTACCGTAAATAGAATGACATCTTCCGGTGGCTCTGTACTTTTACGAAATTCTGTTCAGACACAGGAGGAGATTATCGCCAATATGGAGAAAGTAACACCAAAATCTGTTAATGATATAATAAATAAAATTTTAGATTTTAAAAATATTAGTATATCTTTATCAGGAAATACAGATAGTGTTGATTTTGCCAAAATAATGCCGAAAAATGCAGAATAAAAATCTATTTAAGAGAAATAATAACATAGAACTTATCATTTTAATTTATGAGAGGGTGTGTTATATATGAGTAGATTTTTAAATTGGTGTGCACTTACACTTATAATCATAGGTGCTTTTAACTGGGGACTTATAGGTCTTTTTGGTTTTGACCTTGTAACAAGTCTATTTCGAGGGCCTTTGTTTATTGTAGCTAGAGTTATATTTACTCTCGTAGGTCTTGCTGGAATTTATGCACTTACATTCTATTCAAGACTTTATCTCAGTGATAGAGCAACTGAAATACACTAAATTTTTTAGGGCTGTACTTATATTACAGCCCTTTATTTTTTTAAAAATGTAGAATAGCTTAAATTGTTTGTTATTTTTTACCTATTATATCTTAATAACAATGATAGAAAATTTTGTCAAAATTTGCTATATATAAATATGTATTAAATACTAAAATATGGTAAAATATAAGAAATAATTGTTTAAAATTTAATTAAAATTACTATATCGGTTGAATTTATTCTGTAAATATTGTATTATTTAGGTAATAGCAAATGTCATTTTAGCTAGAGTTTATGTTTTTATATGTGGAGGTTTGTATGGCAAAGGAAACTCAACTTCATATAACTGAAGAAATGAAAGAACGTGTTATTCTTGTTGGCGTTGACCAAGACACAGTAGGTATGGATACTGAAAGTTGTCTTGATGAACTTGATGAGCTTGTCAAAACGGCAGGAGCCGTATCCGTAGCAAGAATGATACAGAAAAGAGAACGAGTTCACCCAGCTCATTACCTTGGAAAAGGAAAACTTGAGGAACTCCAAGTTATGATAAACGCATATGATGCAACAGGTATCGTCTGTGATGATGAGTTGTCACCGGCACAGATTAAAAATTTAGAACAGATACTTAATACAAAAATAATGGATAGAACTATGGTTATACTTGATATTTTCGCATCAAGAGCCATTTCTAAAGAAGGTAAAATACAGGTTGAGCTTGCTCAGCTTAAATATAGATTGTCACGACTTGCAGGAATTGGTGCCTCAATGTCACGACTCGGTGGTGGTATTGGTACTAGAGGACCTGGTGAAACAAAACTTGAGGTCGATAGAAGATATATAAAATCAAGAATTGCAGAGCTTAATCGTGAACTTAAAGAAATTGAAACCCATAGACAGCTTTTAAGAAGTCAGAGGGACAAAAAAGGGACACCAGTTGTCTCCCTTGTAGGTTATACTAATGCAGGGAAGTCAACTTTAATAAACCATCTTACAGATGCAGAGGTATTAGCTGAAGATAAACTTTTTGCTACTCTTGATACTACTACAAGATTAGTAAAACTCCCAAATGGGTCAGACATACTCCTTACAGATACGGTAGGATTTATACAAAAACTTCCTCATAACTTGGTTCAGGCATTTAGAGCCACTTTAGAGGAAATGAAGTATGCAGATATACTTATTCACGTTGTTGATTCATCAAATAGCCAGAGAAAAGAGCATATGAACGTAGTTTATAATACTCTTAGAGAGCTTGGCTGTGAAGAAACTCCGGTTATAACAGCTTTTAATAAGATAGATAAAGAGGAGGTTGAGTATCCTCTTCCTATTGATATGAAAGCTATGTATACAGTAAACATATCTGCTAAAAAAGGCGAGGGCATAGAAAATATGCTTGAAACAGTTGAGGAGCTTTTGAAATCATTTAGAAAATCTATGAAGGTTCTTATACCGTATCAAGATGGAAGCCTTATAAGCTATATTCACGGTAAGTGTGAGCTTATTTCAGAGGAACATACAGAAACAGGGTATTTAATAGAAGCATATGTAACAGAGGAAGTAGAAAATAGACTACAGCCTTATGTCTGCGAATAGTTAATTGTAACTAATTATCGATATTATTTTGTAGCAATATATATGCTATCCTGTTAAAATTTTTTTATGAAGTAGAAGGGGGATTTACATATGGAAAAAGAAATGTTTTCTGAAAAAAAATTACAACTTGAAAATGGGGATAATATTATACTACACTACTTTATAACAAAGACAACTAAGGGGTATGAGGAAGGTAAAGAACAGATTTACGGCGTTGAAATAGCAAAGCACTGTGATAACTTGCTTGTTGAAAGCGAAAATGTATATGGCATTACAGATAATCACGAAGACATACTTTATCTTGTAAATAAAATATCAGAACACTATGTTATGCCATCATCACTTTTAAATGTAGTAGATGACTTTACATTGTAATAGAAATAAGACCACTTTTTGTGGTCTTTTCTTTTTTTGTGCCTTTGTGGTATACTTTATAAAGATAAAAATAAGGTTTAGGTGATATGATGCTAGAAAAATATAGAACAATATTAAATCAGGCAGAGGCCGAAATAATAGAGAAAAAATCCAGATTTATTGCAACTGTTAGACCGGTTAAAAATGAGGAGGAGGCTCGTCAGTTTATTGATGAAATGAAAAAGAAGTATTGGAATGCTACCCATAACGTCTTTGCCTATCAAATAGGTGATAGAAATGAAATACAAAGATGTAGTGATGACGGTGAACCTCAGGGTACAGCCGGAAAACCAGTTTTAGATGTCCTTGCTGGAGAGGATATAAAAAATACTGCTGTCGTAGTTACAAGATATTTCGGTGGAACTTTGTTGGGTACAGGAGGCCTTGTAAGAGCCTATGGTAAATCGGCTAAAGAGGGAATACTTTCTGCCGGCATAGCTGAAATGGTGCTTTATAGAAGATTTAGTATAGTTACGGATTACCCTACATCAGGTAAAATACAGTATGAAGTATTGCAAGACGGACATATAATACACGATACTATATATACTGAAAATGTTGAGTTTATCATACTTACAGAATCTAATAGAGCCGAGGAATTTAATAATAAAATGATAGATATTTCAAATGGTAAAGCTAGTATAACAAGTGTTGATGAAATATATGGCGTGTGGTTAAATGGTAACTTGGATTTGCAAGAATAAAATCTTGTAATGTATTATAAAAAATGATAAAATTTAATTCATAGAAAGTTTAAGGAGGATATTTATGTCAGGACATTCAAAGTTTGCTAATATTAAACATAAAAAAGAGAAAAATGATGCTGCTAAAGGTAAAATCTTTACTATGCTTGGTAGAGAAATTGCAGTAGCTGTTAAAGCAGGTGGTCCAGACCCTGCAAATAACGGAAAACTTCGTGATGTTATAGCTAAAGCTAAATCAAACAATATGCCTAACGATACTATCGAAAGAAGTATTAAAAAAGCGTCAGGTGCTTCTGATGACGTTAATTATGAGTCAGTAACTTATGAAGGCTATGGCCCAAATGGTGTTGCTGTTATCGTTGAGGCTCTTACAGATAATAGAAATCGTACATCAGCAAATGTTCGTAATGCTTTCACAAAAGGTAACGGGAATATGGGTACAAGTGGTTGTGTATCCTTTATGTTCGATAAAAAAGGTCTTATCGTTATCGATAAAGAGGAAGTTGAAATGGACGAGGACGAGCTTATGATGACAGCTATTGATGCTGGTGCAGAGGACTTTGTAGCAGAGGAAGATAGCTTTGAGATTACAACATCTCCAGATGATTTCTCAGCTGTTAGAGAGGCTCTTGAGTCAGCCGGAGTGCCTATGGCTTCAGCAGAAGTTACAATGATACCTCAGACATATACAGCCCTTACATCAGAGGAAGATATAAAGAAAATGAATAAACTTCTTGACTTGCTTGATGATGATGACGACGTTCAGAATGTTTATCATAATTGGGACGAGTAGTCAAACATGATGACATAGTCAAAAAAGCCCGAGAAATCAACGTTTTCAGAGGTTTTTTTGAAGGATTTTTAGGCTTAAAAA
>JADIMX010000053.1 GCA_017694425.1 Candidatus Fimicola merdigallinarum | reverse complement strand
GTGGGCTCGGAGATGTGTATAAGAGACAGTTATAAAATTATCCTAGGAATTGTACAAGTAAGATTAAATACAACTATAAAAAGCTTTTATTATTATGAATTTGTTCCTTTAGATTTACTTCTTTATCTGTCTTTATTGTAAACCTATAACAACAAAAAGTCAATAGTTTTTATAAAAATTATTTATTTTATTTTTTAAAATCTATTCCAAATATAATTATTTTTAAAATATGTTATTTTTATAGATTAAACTAATTAAAAATAAAAAAAGGGATACATTTTTGTATCCCTATAAAATCAAAGTACATTTTTAAGTTTATCTAAGTCATCATAATAAGTATCTTTAAGACTTCTGTTATATATGATAGAAGCTGGGTGATAAAGTGCAAATAATTTTTTATCTAAAACTTCTGTTATCTTTCCGTGATAATCGCCTATAACAGCTTTCTTATCATTTAATACAGCTCTGAGGGAAGTGTTACCTAAAGTAACTATAATATCAGGGTTTATAGCCTCTATCTCCTCAATAAGGTATGGTGTAAAAAATTCTAATTCTTTTCTGTTAGGAGTTCTGTTTACCGGCTTACCTGTTTTAGGGCTAAGATTAAAAGGTCGTATCTTAACTACATTAGATATATAAATATCCTCCCTTTTAAGTCCTACAATTTCAAGAAACTCACTAAGGTTTTTACCGGCCTTCCCTACAAAAGGTCGACCTGTCTTTTCCTCGTCACCTCCCGGAGCTTCGCCTATCATAAATATTTTGGCATTTTTCTTGCCCTCTCCCAAAACAATAACTCTATCCTTATAATCAGAATTCTTAGCGTCTTCAATAATTCTTTTATTGACTTCATCTATGTTCATAAAACAAATTTCTCCTTTTGTTAATAACTTAATATTTTTTTCCACAAAAGATATGTTGATAATTTATTTTTCTTCACAAAAACTATATATTTTAACTCTAATTTCATTTTTTGTTTATTTTTCAACATTTATAAAGATTTCAATTTAATTTATAACTAATATTATTCATCAAATATTTTTATACAAAAACACGTTATCAACATTATCAACATTTACCTGTGGATAACTTGTTTTATTTATAATTGCCTTAAAATCAAAGATTTTATACTCTATTTATTCTACAAAGATTTCAAATACTGCCTTTTTCTATAGTATTTTTATATAAATTTTATATATACAAAATGTATATATTAACAATTCAAATAGTATAAAAATACATTTTTCGACACAGCCATATTATTTTTACTCACATATATTGTCAACACAAAATATGTTGATAATATAAACTTATTTAAGTTTATATATCACCATAGTAGAAACAATGCCACCTAAAAATCCGCCTATATGCCCAAAGGTGCTTATATTAGGCATCATAAAGCCTACTAATATATTTACAACAGCCAAAAGAAGTATCGTACTGTAATTCATACCTCCCACATCTTTTCTCTGCACCTTGGCCGTATATAATAAACACGCCATAAGACCGAATATACCACCTGAAGCACCCACAGAAAACATAGCATTACCTAGAAGTGTACTTAAAATACTGCCACAAATACCTGATATAAAATATACTATAACGGTGTTTTTACTGCCATAAAACCTTTCAGCGATACTTCCAAACACATATAAGCCTATTATATTACTTAATATATGGGAAATATCAGAGTGTATAAACATACTGGTTATAAGCCTATAATATTCATTATCATTAAAAATATAGTATTTACTATCCCCAAAAAGCTCTATAAACTGTGTTCTTTGCCCTAGTAACATCATAACTATGAATATAGCTAAATTTACAACAATCATACTCATTGTAAAGGGTATGTTTACACTTCCATTAAAAGTTTTAGCCTGTCTTGGCTTTTTCTCCGCAACACCACAAGAATATTTCAAAATATCCTCTATACCCTGCACCTTATCCGGCTGATTTTTACCGGTATAAAGTTTATTTTCTGTAGTATCGTATATCCACCACAAACTGTGCTTATCTAATTCTGGGTAAAAATCTAAAGAATTTAAGAATTCAATCTTTTCACCATCTATCCCCTCATTCAAAAATATATTTATACAAACTAATCTACTACAATACGTATTTTCAAAAAAATTTTCATTTTCTGATATATCACAAAAAAATTTATCCTTAAGTTTTGTATAGGTCAAGAAATCAAAATATCCTTCACAATTAATACAAACCATATACAAAACAGGACTATCTACTTTTACAAAGCATCTATCTATAAATGAGTTTTTAGGCTCATCTTCTTTTATTTCAAAAAAACCTACTTTTTCTATATTG
This sequence comes from Candidatus Fimicola merdigallinarum, assembly GCA_017694425.1. Lineage (GTDB taxonomy): Bacteria > Bacillota > Clostridia > Lachnospirales > Anaerotignaceae > Fimicola > Fimicola merdigallinarum. Next base: position 2,332 of record JADIMX010000053.1, on the reverse strand, counting down.
TCACAAAAATTTTCTATGTACTTATTCATAAAATAATTTTCCTTTCTTCATATATAGAAAAAACTCATTGGATAAAATCCAATGAGTTTTTAGAATAAGAAACGGGGATTTCTTATTCTGGGAGTGATATATACTTTAAAATTTAAAAGGATTGGGGATAAGGGGAAGTAACTTCCTCTATCCTTTTTTATAGTATCATTTATCGGCCATTTAGTCAACAATATTATTAAATAATTGCATTTATTGTTAGTATGCAAAAAATTCCAGGCAAACCCAAAAATCCAGATAATAAAAATGTAACCAAATTACCGCCTATAGATAGGCCTATTGTGTTTAAGATAGTAAACAAAATGTATCCAAAGCCTGCATTTATAAAAAATCTTAGCAAAAATTTTATTATATTAGAAAATAAGACACAAATAAGTATAATAAAACATATTAAAAGCATAATGTGTATCATATTATCAGAACCCAAGAAAAAACCCCCTTATTTATTTTTAAATCTATTTTTCCCCCTTGTTTTTATATTTGTTGCAGAAACTCCGTACTTTTTGGCAAGCCTTAAAAAATATTGATACTTTTTGTTTAGGGATATTATCTCATATATATAGCTGTCTATAAGTATCTCATCTGTAGACATATCAAAATTCATCTTTGTTTTTTCAAGTCGCATTTTTATAATTTCAATTTCTTCTAGTATTTCTCTTTCTGTATATGAAACCCCACTTTTATTATCTTCAAGTATTTTTTCAGCTATCATATAGCTCCTCCCTTATACCTTCTTTTAATAAAAGTATAGTCCCAAACATTACAAAATATTCTTTCTTGTCCAAAAAATATAAAAAGCCGGAGAAAATTATCTCCGACTTTAATTTATAATAAATTATTTAATTACTGTCATATTGTTGTCTTTAAGCACAACGTCGTGAGCTCCACCCTCAACAATACTTGTTGAAGAAACAAGAGTTATCTTAGCTTTCTTCTGAAGCTCAGGTATTGTTAAAGCACCACAGTTACACATTGTGTGTTTAACTTTGCTAAGAGTAAGGTCAACATTGTCTTTAAGTTTTCCGGCATATGGAACGTATGAGTCAACACCCTCCTCAAATGCCATTTTCTTATCGCCACCAAGGTCATATCTCTGCCAATTTCTAGCTCTGCTTGAGCCTTCACCCCAGTACTCTTTCATATAGCTACCGTTAATATTTACTTTGTTTGTTGGACTTTCGTCAAAACGTGAGAAATATCTACCAAGCATAACGAAGTCAGCACCCATAGCAAGGGCAAGTGTTATATGGTAGTCATAAACGATACCACCGTCAGAACAGATAGGAATATATATACCTGTTTCTTCAAAGTATTCATCTCTAGCCTTAGCAACTTCTATTACAGAAGTAGCCTGTCCACGACCAATACCTTTCTGCTCTCTTGTAATACAGATAGAACCGCCACCGATACCGATTTTTATAAAGTCAGCACCAGCCTCAGCAAGGAATCTGAAACCTTCTCTGTCAACAACGTTTCCTGCACCAACTTTTACAGTATCGCCGTATTTTTCTCTAATGTAGTCAATAGTTATTTTCTGCCACTCAGAAAAACCTTCTGATGAGTCGATACATAATATATCAGCACCAGCCTCTACAAGAGCTGGAACTCTCTGTTCAAAATCTCTTGTGTTTATACCTGCACCTACAACGTATCTCTTTGATGCGTCAAGAAGCTCATTTACATTTTCTTTGTGTGAATCATAGTCTTTGCGGAATACCATATATACAAGATGCTGATTTTCATCAACGATAGGTAATGAGTTAAGCTTATGTTCCCAAATGATGTTGTTTGCCTCTTTAAGAGTAGTACCCTTAGGTGCAACAACAAGCTTTTCAAAAGGAGTCATAAACTCAGATACTTTCATACTTCTTTCCATACGGCTTACACGATAATCACGACTTGTAACAATACCGATAAGCTTTCCTGTTGCTGTTCCGTCTTCTGTAACGGCAACTGTCGAATGACCAGTTTTCTCTTTAAGGTCTAATATATCCTGAAGTGCACATTCTGGTTTAATGTTTGAATCACTTACAACGAAACCTGCTTTATATGATTTAGCACGAGCAACCATAGCTGCCTGATTTTCTATTGTCTGTGAACCGTATATAAATGATATACCACCCTCTTTTGCAAGAGCAACAGCCATTTTATCGTCAGAAACAGACTGCATAACTGCTGAAACCATAGGTATATTCATTGTTATAGCTGGTTCTTCACCTTTTTTAAATTTAGTAATAGGTGTTTTAAGACTTACGTTTGCAGGCACGCAGTCTGATGAAGAATA
>JADIMX010000052.1 GCA_017694425.1 Candidatus Fimicola merdigallinarum | reverse complement strand
GCTCGTCGGCAGCGTCAGATGTGTATAAGAGACAGATATTTTACCTAGTATTTTTTAATAAAAAATATTAAAATCTGTTGACATATGGCTTTTTTTAATGTATACTAAGGTAGTTGTTTGAAATGAATACAGCCGTAGACAGCAGGTCCAGTTTTATGGGTAAAATTTTTAATTGCCTGCCGAGGAAGTTCTTTATAAATTAGAGATTATACCTCTTTGTCTATGGACATAAGAGGTTTTTTTACGGCAAATTTCATTTATATTTACAAGGAGGTGTAAAGAATGGCAAAAATCGCACAGAAACAAGTTGTTGTTAATGAAATTAAGGAAAAACTTGAAAAAGCTACTTCTGTAGTTTTAGTTGACCCAAGAGGATTAACAGTTGAGCAGGACACAGTTCTCAGAAAAAAATTAAGAGAAGCAGGTGTTGAGTACAAAGTTTACAAAAACACTATGGTAAACTTCGCTATTCAGGGAACACAGTTTGAAGGATTAGCTCCATACTTAGAAGGACCAAGTGCTGTTGCATTCAGCTATGAAGACGCAACTGCTGGCCCAAGTGTTATCAGCAAAGAAGCTAAAAACTTTAAAGCATTAGAGTTCAAAGCTGGTGTTGTTGAAAACACAGTATATGATGCTGAGGGAATGAAAGTTATCGCTGAAATCCCATCAAGAGACGTTCTTCTTTCAAAATTACTTGGAAGCTTCAAGAGCCCAATGTCTACATTTGCTCGTGTTATTAACCAGATTGCTGAAAGCAAAGCTGAGTAATAATAACTTTAATTTAGAATTTAATTTAATTACTATTTAAAAAATATTTCGGAGGTGCTTTATAATGGCAAAATTATCAATCCAGGAAATCATTGATGCAGTAAAAGAGCTCACAGTTATCGAGCTTAACGATTTAGTAAAAGCAGCAGAGGAAGAATTCGGTGTATCAGCAGCAGCAGGTGTTGCAGTAGTAGCAGCTGGTGGCGGTGCAGCAGCAGCTGAAGAAAAAACAGAATTCGACGTTGAATTAACAGAAGTTGGTTCAGAAAAAATCAAAGTAATCAAAGTTGTAAGAGAAGCTACAGGTCTTGGTCTTAAAGAAGCTAAAGAAGTTGTTGACGGTGCTCCTAAACTTCTTAAAGAAGGTGCTTCTAAAGAAGAAGCTGAAGCTATCAAAGCTAAACTTGAAGAAGTTGGCGCTAAAGTTACACTTAAGTAATTTTTACAATAGCTTGAATTTTTACACCAAAAAATTAACCACTCTTTATGAGTGGTTTTTTTATTGTCGCCAAATAGGTTATTAGGTGAAAATTCTTATATAATTCTTATATAGAAGTAAAAACCTCCTATGATATAGTACAAAAATAAATTTATAGGAGGTTTTGTCATTAAAGATGATGAAATATTAGTGTAATTTTCATACCATTAAGTATTACTAGGGGCTTATAACAAGAAAAAGCTATATAAGGGCTATTATTATAAATTAAATTTTTATTAATAATAATACATATTGTTTGACACATCTCTTTTGTAAGGTTAAAATAATATAAATAGTATTATTTTTTTGTAAGGTAATACTTTTTTTATTATGTAATGAATTTTTGCAAGTATTTTTATTGTTGTGAATAGGAGGAGTATTATGCCGAATAACGAAAATAAGGGTGACAGTACTAAAAACCTTGACGATACTGCATATTATGATGAGTTATATAACGATTTTCCGGAAGAAGTTAAAGATATACTTATGGAAACCCACCCTTTAAGAGGCAAGGACTTAGACTCTGATTCAGCCTTATATAGAACCAGAAAAAGGGAAATTTCTGAAGTTGAAGCAGTTAAGAAGGCTAGAAGTGAGCAGATAAAAAAAGAATTGAGCGAGGACTTTGGAGTTGATGTTAAAGAAAATACTGTTAACCACAGCTCTTCTAAGAAAAACTCTAAAAAGAAAAATGTAAATAAAAATAAGAATAAAATTGATAATAACAGTAATAAAATAGACAGTGACGACTATAATTATGAACGTATACAGACTGTTAAAATTAAGCCCTCACCAAAAACAGTAGTTCAAGAAAAGCCTATTGAAGCTGAAAAGAAAAATAAAAAGAATATCAAGTCTTTAAAACCTAAATCCCTACCAAAATTTAATAAGAAAAAATCATCTAAAAAAGAGGATATAAAAGACTTTGCCGAGCCTTTACCTAATTCAAGTATAGATGACCTTTATAAAATAAGTGATTTCCAAGATGATGAAAAAATAAATTTACCATCAAAAGAAAAGTTTGTTATGGTAGGTGGGTTAGTTTTTATTATTCTTTTCGTATTCTTTGCTTTTAAAACTGTTACTTTAAGCGGTAAACTTAATAAGGCTAATGAAGAGATTAACAGAATGTCTAATGTTCAGGAGCAGAATGAGGAATTAAAAATGAAAATCCTTTCATTAGAAGAACAGCTTTACGGCAAAACTGGTGGAGAAACTTCAACTAATGATAATAAAAATGAAAGTTCTGACGTATCAACAGGCGAATTTGATACATATACAGTTGTTGAAGGAGATAATTTTGGCTCTATAGCGACAAAAATTTATGGAGATTTTTCTCAGTATACAAGAATTTTAGAGGCTAATGGTCTTACTGAAAGCTCAAGTCTTCAGATAGGTCAGACTCTTAAAATACCTAGATAAATTTTAATTTTAGGAGGAGTTATGGATAATTCTTTAGAAAGTAAAAATTTGCAGGAGCTTAGAGCTATTGCAAAAGAAATGGGTATAAAGTCTATAACTATTTTAAGAAAAAAAGAGCTTATAGACAAAATTGTTGAATTGCAGAATAGTAGTAGTAATGAAAAAAAAGAAAAAGTAGATTCTAAGCCTAGAAAAGAATTTAATAATGGCGACAAGCCCGTTGTTACAACATACGGTTTTAAACTTAAGGAAAGACAGGAAGAGCCTAAAGAGGAATTAAATACTGAGAATAGACAGTCATACAGAGAAAGACGAAATAACGATTACCAGAGCGTAGAACAGAAACAGCAGGAAGTTCAGCAGATGATAGATGACGGAAATATGGGCGAGGGTATTCTTGAAGTTATGGCTGATGGCTATGGTTTTTTAAGAACAGAAAACTTCCTACCGGGTGCTAACGATATATATATTTCACCTTCACAGATAAGACGATTTAACTTAAAAACAGGTGACTGTGTAAAGGGAAATATAAGAATAGCTAAGGAAAATGAAAAGTTTAATGCTTTATTATACGTTAAAACAGTTAATGGTGATGAGCCGGAAAAAGCATCTAAAAGACCGAATTTCGAGGAATTGACACCTATATATCCAACAGATAGACTTACACTTGAAACAGATAGAAATGAGCTTTCCACTAGAATAATAGACCTTATGGCACCTATAGGCAAAGGTCAGAGAGGTATGATAGTTGCCCCACCTAAGGTTGGTAAGACTATGCTTTTAACAAAAATGGCAAATGCCATAACTAAAAATCATAAGGAGATAAACCTTATTGTACTTTTAATTGATGAACGACCTGAGGAAGTTACAGATATTCAGCGTTCTATTGAGGGTGAAAATGTTGAGATTGTATACTCAACTTTTGATGAACAGCCGGAACACCACAAGAGAGTTTCCGAAATGGTTCTCGAGAGAGCAAAACGTCTTGTGGAGCAGGGCAAGGACCTTGTAATACTTTTAGATAGTATTACACGTTTGGCTAGAGCCTATAACCTTACAATACCACCAAGTGGAAGAACTCTTTCTGGTGGTCTTGACCCAGCGGCTTTATATATGCCTAAGAGATTTTTCGGTGCTGCTAGAAATATTGAAAACGGTGGAAGTCTTACTATACTTGCAACAGCTCTTGTTGATACAGGTAGTAAAATGGACGAAGTTATATTTGAAGAATTTAAAGGTACAGGTAATATGGAGCTTGTACTTGATAGAAAACTTTCCGAAAGACGTATTTTCCCAGCCATAGATATTAATAAATCCGGTACTAGACGAGAGGATAAACTTTTATCTAAAAAGGAAATGGAAAGTGTCTATATACTTAGAAAACTTATTGGAAATTCATCAAGTGCGGAGATGACTCCTATTATATTAGAACAGATGGCAAAAACTAAGTCTAATGATGAATTTGTAGATATTGTGCCTCTTATAAAAAATACTAATTTAAAAGAATAAAACGTGTTGCAAAAATGGTATAAATATGGTACAATACTAGTGTTGTCTTTAAATAATCAATGGAATTATTGATCAACAGAGAGAGGTGAAAGAAATGAGAGAAGGAATACATCCAGAGTATCATCAGATTAAAGTAAAATGTAACTGTGGTAATGAGTTCGTAACAGGTTCAACAAAAGAGGAAATCAGAGTTGAGGTTTGTTCAAAATGCCACCCATTCTACACAGGTAGCCAGAAACTTCTTCTTGAGGCTGGCGGTAGAGTTGAAAAATTCAACAAAAAATACGGCAGAAAATAATAATGTAATTCAAAGGGTTGGTTTTACCGACCCTTTTTTTCTATTAAAAATCTTTTATAAAAAGAGGTGATATTTATGAGAAAGACTAATATAGGTGGTCAGGCTGTTATTGAGGGAGTTATGATGCGTGGCAAGAAAATTTATGCTATGTCTGTTAGAAATCCTGAAGGTGGCATAACCACAGAAAAAAGCGATGTAAAGGACCTTTCAAATAAATATAAAATATTCAAACTCCCTATATTTAGAGGGGTAGGTGCTTTTGTAGACTCTCTTGTTACCGGTACAAAAATACTTATGCGAAGTGCTGAAATTGCCGGAGAAATTACAGAGGACGAGGGCGAGCCTTCAAAGTTTGAAAAGTTTATTATGGATAAAGCAGGGGATAAACTTAACGACTATATAATCTATATAAGTGTTACTATATCAATGGTTGTAGCAATAGCTCTTTTCTTTCTCCTTCCTGTTTTCTTAGGGGGATTTTTTAGAAAGTACGTTGATACTTGGGCTTTAGGTATAGTTGAGGGCTTTATAAGAATTGGAATATTTCTTGTTTATCTTTTCCTTATTTCAAGAATGAAAGATATACAGAGAGTTTTTCAGTATCACGGGGCAGAGCATAAAACTATAAACTGCTATGAAAGTGGCGAGGAGCTTACTATTGAAAATGTTATGAAACATACAAGACTTCACAAGAGATGTGGTACTAGCTTTCTTTTCCTCGTTATGCTTATAAGTATGGTTATATTCTTCTTTGTAAGAACAGATGTTATATGGCTTAGATTTGTTTCAAGAATACTTCTCGTGCCTGTGGTTGCCGGCGTTTCCTATGAGGTTTTACGTTGGGCAGGTAGAAGCAATTCGGTTTTTGTAAAAGCTATAAGTTACCCTGGGCTTTGTCTTCAGAAACTTACAACAGCAGAGCCAGACGGTAGTCAAATTGAAACAGCTATATCTGCTATGAAAACAGTTTTGGAGGAAGAACCAAATGAGTAATACTGTTGAAACAGCACTTTTATGGGCAAAGAAATTGCTTAAAAATAGTGAGTGTGAAAGTTATTCCTTAGATGCAGAGCTTTTTATGATGAAAGTTCTTGATATTTCTAGGGTTAAACTTTTTATTGATATGGATAGAAAGCTTTCTGATAGTGAGTTTTCCTCATTTAAAGAATTAGTTGAAAAGAGAAGTAGCGGTGTTCCAACTCAGTATATATTAGGCAGTTGTGAGTTTATGTCCCTTGATTTTGAGGTGAACCCATTTACACTTATACCGAGAAATGATACCGAAATTTTAGTTGAAACAGCTATTGAAAGTTTTGAAAAGAATGGTACAAAAACTTTTATAGATATAGGAACAGGCTCAGGCTGTATTGCCATAAGCCTTGCACGTTATACAGGTGCTACGGGTGTTGCTGTAGATATAAGTCAGGGAGCTATTGAAACAGCTAAGAGAAATGCTTATAAAAATGGTGTTTCTGAAAAAATTAATTTTGTTTTAAGTGATTGTTTTGAAAATATAGATGAAAAATTTGATGCTATCGTTTCAAATCCACCATATATAAAAACAGATGTTATAAAAGGTCTTATGCGTGAAGTTAGGGATAATGAACCCTATAATGCCTTAGACGGTGGCAGTGACGGACTTTATTTCTACCGAAAAATATCTAATGAAGCAAAGAATTATTTAAATGAAAAGGGAAGTATATTTTTTGAAATAGGCTATGACCAAGGGGAGGAAGTAAGGGATATCCTTTTAAATGAGGGATTTTCTGACGTACGCATAATAAAGGATTTGGCTGGTCTTGATAGAGTTGTCACAGGAGTAAAAAAGTAATTAAAGAGGTGAGTTATGTTAGACCGTTTACAAGAAATAGAGAGTAAGTATGAAAATTTAGGGGAAAGCATAAATGACCCTGATATTATTGCCAACCAAGATGAATGGCGAAAAATGATGAAGGAGTACAGCGATATGACTCCTATCGTTGAGAAGTATAGAGAGTATAGAACTACATCAAAGGAGATAGAAGATGCTCTTGAGATGTTAAATGATAAGTTAGATGATGACTTTAGGGAAATGGTTAAAGAGGAGCTTTCTGAAAATAAGGATAAGCTTGAGAAAATAAAAAGTGAGCTTACAATACTTCTTATACCGAAAGACCCTAATGATGAAAAAAATGTTATTGTGGAAATAAGAGGTGGTGCTGGTGGAGATGAGGCAGCCCTCTTTGCTGGAACACTTTTCAGAATGTATTCAAGATATGCAGAAAGACAGAAGTGGAAAGTTGAAATAATGAATACAAACGAAAACGACATTGGAGGATTTAAGGAAATATCATTTATGATAAAAGGTTCGGGAGCATATTCCCGCCTTAAATTTGAAAGTGGTGTTCACAGAGTTCAGAGAATACCGGTAACTGAAAGTGGTGGCAGAATACACACATCAACAGTTACAGTTGCTGTTTTACCTGAGGCTGAAGAAGTTGATGTAAACATTAATATGAATGATGTTAGAATAGACGTGTTTAGAGCTTCTGGTAACGGTGGTCAGTGTGTAAATACAACAGACTCTGCTGTTCGAGTTACTCATATACCTACTGGAATAGTTGTTTCTTGTCAGAACGAGAAGTCACAGCTTAAAAATAAGGAGCAGGCTTTAAAAGTACTTTATGCTAGAATATATGAAATGGAGCAGGCGAAACACGACGCAGAAATATCTGCCGATAGAAAAGCTCAGGTTGGAACTGGTAACAGAAATGAGCGTATAAGAACTTACAACTACCCACAGGGTAGAGTTACAGACCACAGAGTAGGTCTTACACTTCACAGATTAGAGGCTGTTCTTGACGGTGACCTTGACGAGATTATGGATACACTTATAACAACAGATAGAGCAGAAAGAATGGGAAATAACGAAGAAGAATAATATTCTTATTTTTATAAATCACCTCATATAATGTACAGTAATGTATTTTATATGGGGTGATTTTTTTGAGCGAAATACTTATATTTGCCTTTTGTGTATTTATATTTGGTTCTGTATTTGGAGTTATTTTTAATCTATACTGCAATAAAAATTTTGTATATAGAATGATATTCGGGTTTTGGGGCGGTAGTCTTTTATCCTTTATGTGTTTTGGTTTTTTATCTGATGTATTTTATAGTGGTGGGATTTTTTATGCAGTTGTATTTGTATTTTCCGGCTTAATATTTTCTACTATATTTGAAAAATATGCTGATAATAAATTTTTTAATGTGTTACATTGTTTCTGTATGGGACTTATTTTAAGTGCCATATTTTTTGATAGGGAGAATTTTTTTATATCTTCAAGTATAGTTACAGCTATGTATATTTTAGGCGTTTTGGATTATAGTAATATTTTCTATGGGATTTTGTTATCAATTATAGTTTCGTTAAGTGGAGTTTTAGGTATATATCTTAAGTTTGGATATGAAAAAATTGCCGAATTTATATTTGCACTTGGAGGTGGAGTTATACTGTATGTAATTTGCCGAGAAGTTTTGCCCGAGAATATGAGAAATTTTAAAGATATTTTTATAAGTTTTGCAGTAATTTTTGGCTTCATTTGTGGTGTGGTAATATTTAGTATAAATGTATAGCAGTATTTATTATGCAGATTTTTTTGACCCTCAGCTATAAAACAATACCATATATTGGTTATATTGTATTAATTTACAGGTGGTTTTTTGTGTAGTATTACTTAAAAAATAGTAGATGTCTAGTTGTAAAATTCAATAATTAATATTTGGTTATATTTTTTACTAAATTTTGACATCTTATTGTCATTTGTAATAATTAATTGGTTTGCAAATATTGATTAAGGTGTGTTATATTAAGGTTAAAGAAAAGTTGGGTTATGCTTTTCTTAGCTCAATTTACTAAAATCTACAATATTATTTTTTATTGGGGGGACTGCTATGAATTATAACATTAGCAAAGATGAATTGAAAGGTCTTATTGTTGACAACGTAAAAAATCTTTATAGAAAAACTATTGATACTGCTTCAAAAGAGGAGATTTATCAGGCAGGAGTTTTTGCTATTCGTGATGTTATAACAGATAAGTGGCTTAAGACACACAACGAATATTACGAGAAAGATGTTAAGGTTGTTTACTATCTTTCAATGGAATTTCTTATGGGTAGATTTTTTGGAAACAGTGTAATAAATCTTATGCTTGACAGCGAGATAAGAGAGGCTTTCTCTGAGCTTGGAATTGACTACAATGATATAGAAGAGACAGAACGTGACCCAGGACTTGGAAATGGTGGACTTGGACGACTTGCTGCTTGTTTTTTAGATTCTCTTTCAACTCTTGAACTTCCAGCTTACGGTTGTGGTATCCGTTACCACTATGGAATTTTTGAACAGAGAATAGAAAACGGTTATCAGGTAGAAGTGCCGGACAACTGGCTTGAAAATGGCGACCCTTGGTCTGTAAGACGTAATGAATATGCTGTTGAAGTTAAGTTTGGTGGCAATGTAAGGGCTGTGCCAAAAGAAGACGGTGGATACCGTTTTGTTCAAGAAAACTATCAATCAGTTATAGCTGTACCTTATGACTACCCTGTTATAGGCTATGACAATAATACAGTAAATACACTTAGACTTTGGGACGCAAAACCAAAGAATGAGTTTGACCTTAAAAAATTTAATGAAGGTATGCACGAGCAGGCTGTGGCAGAAAAGAATCTTGCAAGTACACTTACAGAGGTACTTTACCCTGCTGACGATAATTACTCAGGTAAAGAGCTTCGTCTTAAACAGCAGTATTTCTTTATTTCAGCAACAGTACAGAGAGTTATTGAAAGATTTAAAGAAAAACACTCTGACTTTAGCTTACTCCCAGAAAAAGTTGCATTCCAGCTTAACGACACACACCCAACAGTTGCAGTTGCAGAGCTTATGAGAGTTCTTGTTGACGAAAACGACGTGCCTTGGAATGAAGCTTGGGATATTACAAGAAAAGTATGTGCATACACAAACCATACAATTATGTCTGAAGCTTTAGAAAAATGGCCACTTGACCTTTTCTCAAGACTTCTTCCTCGTATTTATCAGATTATTGAGGAGATTAACAAACGTTACTGTGCAGCTTTAATTGAGCGTTTCGGTAACGACCACGAAAAAATTAGAAAAATGGCTATAATAGCTGATGGTGAGATTAGAATGGCTTACTTAGCTATTGTTGGAAGTCACTCTGTAAATGGGGTTGCTAAACTTCATACAGAAATACTTAAAAATCAGGAGCTTAAAGATTTCTATGAAATATATCCTGAAAAATTTAATAATAAAACAAATGGTATAACACAGAGAAGATGGCTTTTACACGCTAATCCAAAACTTGCTAAACTCGTTACAGAGAAAATTGGCGACGGTTGGGTTAAAGAGCTTACTGACCTTGAAGGCATACTTAAATATGCTGATGATAAATACTTCCAGAAAAGATTTATGGATATAAAGAGAGAAAACAAAGTTTTACTTGCTAAATTCATAAAAGAGAGAAAGGGTATTGAAATTAATCCTGACTCTATATTTGATATACAGATTAAACGTCTTCACGAGTACAAAAGACAGCTTTTAAATGTATTACATATAATACATCTTTATAATCAGTTAAAATTAAATCCGTCACTTGACATTACTCCAAGAACATTTATATTTGGAGCTAAGGCAGCAGCTAGTTATAAGAGAGCTAAACTTATAATAAAACTTATAAATTCTGTTGCTGACGTTATAAACAATGACGAGTCTATAAACGGAAAAATTAAAGTTGTATTTATGGAGAATTACAGCGTTTCTCTTGCAGAAAAACTTATACCTGCTGCTGATATTAGTGAGCAGATTTCAACTGCAAGTAAAGAGGCTTCTGGTACAGGTAATATGAAGTTTATGCTTAACGGTGCTTTAACTGTTGGTACTATGGACGGTGCTAATGTTGAGATATTTGAGGAAGTAGGAAAAGATAACATATTCATATTCGGTATGTCATCAGAGGAGGTTATCGCTAAATATAAAGATAATTCTTACGACCCTTGGTCAATTTACAATATGAATCAGGACGCAAGAATTGTGTTAAATGAGCTTATAAACGGAACATTCTCACCTGAAGACCCTAATCTTTTCAGAGATTTATATGACTCATTATTAAACGGCAATGGCAATAGAGCTGATGAGTACTTTGTTCTTGCGGACTTTGAGGATTATGTAAGAATACAGAACGAAGTTGACAAGGCTTATAAAGATAAAGAAAAATGGGCTAAGATGGCTATTATTAATACTGCTAAGAGTGGTAAATTCTCAAGCGATAGAACTATTAAACAGTACGCTGAGGAAATATGGGACATCAAACCAATACACATTGAAATGTAATTAAAAAAATTATTTTAGGGTGACTAAAAATTTAGTTGCCCTATTTTATTTGACATAAATAAGAATAGAATGTAAAATTATACTTAATGTTTCCTTAGCTCAATGGATAGAGCGTTCGGCTCCGGACCGAAAGGCTGTGGGTTCGATTCCCATAGGAAACTTTTTTTATTTTTATAAATTTTTTTAATTATATATAGATTTTACGGGCATAATAACAAAAAGCTAATTTTTAAAAGGGAGGTTATTATGTCTGTTTTTGTTGTGTCAAAAAGTCCTGCTTTATCGGGGAGTGTAAAAATAAGTGGTGCTAAAAATTCAGTTTTACCTATACTGGCCGGCTGTATTCTTACAGAGGAGGAGTGTATTATATCATCTGTACCACCTTTAAATGATGTTATGGTTATGATAGATATACTTAAAAAGCTAGGTGCTACGGTTAATTATGACGTTAAAAAAGAGAAAATATCCGTATGTTGCAAGGATATAGTGTCATTTGAGGAGGAAAGCGAGGACGCAGGAAAACTCAGAGCCTCCTTTATAGTTATGGGTGCTTTAATAGGGCGAATAGGAAAGGCTAAAATTCCTATGCCGGGTGGCTGTCCAATAGGTAGCAGACCGGTGGACTTGCATTTAAAAGGCTTTCAGTCTATGGGTGTTAGTATAGAGCAGGAGAAAGGTTTTGTTTTTGCTGACGGCTCTAGTATATGTGGTGGTAAGGTATATTTGGACTTTCCCAGTGTGGGAGCTACGGAAAATATAATGCTTGCCTCAGCTCTTTTGGAGGATACAACGGTTATAGAAAATGCCTCAGCAGAGCCTGAAATTTGCGACCTTGCCAAGTTTCTAAGTAAAATGGGAGTAAAAATACAAGGAGCAGGAACGGATACTATAAAAATACAGGGAGCAAAAAAACTTTCAGGGGTAAAGCATAAGGTTATGCCGGATAGAATAGAGGCAGGTACTTTTATGGTGGCATCAGCTATTACCGGTGGGGATATTATCCTTGAAAATGTTATAGCTGAACACTTAAAGCCTGTTACGGCTAAGCTATGTGAAAGTAATGTATGTGTTGAGGATTTGGGCGGTAATAAAATTAGGGTTTTTGTTAAAGATAAACTTAAACCTGTAAACATAAAAACTATGCCTTTTCCAGGATTTCCAACGGATATGCAAGCCCAGTTTATGAGCCTTTTAGCTGTTATAAGTGGTACAAGCACCATAACGGAAACTATATTTGAAAATAGATTTATACACGCCGGTGAAATGGTTAGAATGGGTGCTGATATCAGAATAGATAGCAGAAGTGCCGTTATAGAGGGTGTGGAGAAACTTACCGGTGCAGAGGTTAGAGCCACAGACCTTAGAGGAGGTGCAGGGCTTATACTTTTAGGTCTTGTGTCTGAGGGGGAAACGAGAATAAGCGATATATACAATATCGAGAGAGGGTATTATAATATCGAAGAAAAGTTAAAAGGCTTAGGTGCGTTGATAGAGAGAGTAGACTAAAAAATACCCACTGGAGTTCCAGTGGGTAAAATTTATGCTATATTTTTATTTGAAGATTTTAATATAAGTAGTTTTTCCCCGACCATAATTTTATCAGGGTTTTCTATATCGTTTAAAGTTGCAATATCATCTATAGTTGTGTGATATCTTTTTGCTATATCCCAAAGAGTATCGCCTTTTTGAACTATATAGATTATAATTCCCGCTGTATCATTTTCTTTAATATTTTCATTTACACTTACATCAGTTATAACATCAGTTTTAAGCTTTTCAAAGGCTGTAACATCAAATATACAAGTTACTTTAAGCTCTGTTTCACGTTCGGACATCATATCGAAGGATACATCATCTATATAACCGTTTATGTTGAAAAACATATTTTCGTTGCTTGGCTTAATCTCTATATCCTGAGAGAATGGTATGTTGTATGGTATAACACATACAGGCTCGCTGTCGCTTTGAGCTGTGTATAGTATACTTCCACTTATAACACCTTCAAGAGTAATTTTATTTTCGTTAGGTAAGTGTTTTTTGTCGGTTATATCCATTTTAGAATATACATTTTGTACTCTAAGCATATCTGGATATTTGCTATCAGCAACAACAGTATCTTTAAATGATGCTTTTGTGCTATTTTTCATAATAAAACAAGGATATTCTATTGATACTTTTAAAGGTTCAATATTTTCTTTTAAGCTATAAATATCGTCTGCCACTTCTATAATATTGTTTTCATATACGCATACGCTAAGGTCTAGGGACATATCCACATTTATATTTCTTTCCTCGCCGTCCTCGTCAATTTCAGGCTTACAGTTTATTTGGCTTATATCCATATCTAGGTCCACATACATATCTTCGCTACAGCCTCTCAAATCCTCCATAAAGTTAAACGGTAATTCAAAAAAGGCTGTTTCTAAAATAAGGTCATCACTTTCTGACTTGTAGATAACAGTTATATAGGCAGTACCTTTTATATTGACTTTTCCGTCAAAGGCTCGTATTTCCCTATCACCTATGTAGCAGTTAGATTCAATTATAGTATCTATATTCGGTTTACCTGATGGCAAAGATAAAACTTCGTTTATATTTATCAAGTCGTTTTTTCTGTCTATACTTTGGCAAATATTAAGAATTTTTTCTTTAACCATAACAGTATCTTGGTTGTCTATACTTTTTACAATATCCATATTTTCAGTAAATACTGTTTCTGCCTTTACTGTTATACCACAGCGAATATTTATCTTTCTATCGTTTACAACTTTGTTGTTTATGCTTTCCACATTAAATTTAAGTTTTGTTGTAAAATTTTTGTCGCTTTCAGGTAGAGGGATTACGTCGTCAAAAGGTATTGTGGCAGTCATAGAATATATATTTATATCATCAGTTTTTCCCATATAAAGTATGGAGCATAGGGCTTCGCCACTAAAAAATACTCGATTATCGGATATTTTTTCATCAGTTTTATTAACCCTACAAGATACATTTAGTATTTTATTAATATCAGGCTTTATGTCTGGTACTATGGCATCACCTTCTGCCATAATCTGCGTTGTTCTTTCATTTCCCATAGTTTCTATAATTATATTTGTTTTGTTGGCGTCAATGGACATAAAAAAACCTCCTTTTTTCCTATATATAAAAATATAGTTTGAAAAGAGGTTTTTTATGAATGAAAATTTTTAAAATATACAATTTTAATATAGCTGTATATCTTTAATAGGAAGTATCTTTAGAAAAGCTTTACCTACAATATCCTTTTTTGCTATTGTGCCTAGTTGCCTGCTATCAATACTATGCTCTCTGTTATCACCCATAACAAAATAATGGTCTTCTGGCACAACAACTCTAAAATTACCCATTGTTGAGCCTAATGCATAGTCTTCAGAAAGCATTTCTGAGTTTACATAGACATTTCCGTCTTTTATCCTTACTGTATCGCCTTCTGTTGCTATTACTCTTTTTATGAGGTGTTTTTTATCGCCTTCAATAGTTTCAGAAAAAACTACTATATCACCTTTTTTTATAGCTCCTGTATACTTTAATACTCTTGAAATTGCTATGGTATCTTTGGCGTGAAGTGAGTTTTCCATAGAGATGCCATTTATTCTCACAGGCCAGCAAAATAGAAAAAGTAATAAAATTATTAGTAAAGCTTCAAAAATTGAATCTCTCCACTCTTTAAATTTCATACTATCACCTGCCGACCATTGTATATATTAAAGTATAGAGATTTTTGTGGAAAAAACAAGACTATATAACAAAAAACAGTATTTTTTACATATGTAAATTTTATCCTTTAGTCCTTATGCACAGTTATTTGACAAAGATATATTAATTTATTAATATATACAATAATAGGGGGATTAAAAATGGCAACAATTAAAGACGTGGCAAGGCTTTCGGGTGTTTCGGTTTCCACAGTTTCAATAATACTTAATGGTCAGGCTAGGGCGAGAAAGATTTCTACTAAGACGGAGAAAAAAGTTCTTGAAGCTATAAAAGAGCTTAACTATAATCCTAGTGTTTCTGCTAGAAAGCTTAGGAGTAACGAGGAGGAAAAGTATACTATAGGTATATACTGGGCATTAGACTTTACAACAGGTTTTTTAGCAAGATTTATAAATGGTATACAGAATGAAATTTTAAAGTCAAAGTTACCGGTAACAACCGTTATATGCCCATTTGAAAGTAATAATCTTAAAAATGAAAAGGCTCTTAAAAGTATGAGTACATACAATGCCGTTTTAATAGCTAATATAAATGTTTCGGATAGGGAATTTTTAAATGAAAATCAGTTACCTATTCCGGCTATAATTGTAAATAGACAGTTTAACAATTACCACACAGTTTGCATTGATAATAAAAAGGCTGGTGAAACTGTTGCAAATCATATGCTTAGCAGAGGCTTAAGAGATATTGGAATGGTAGTGCAAGGTGGAAATGAAGCATTTTACGGTATGAAAGAGAGAGGTTTGAGCTTTTTTGAAACCTTTAAGAAAAGAGGGGTAGATATCTCTAAGGAGAATGTAGTTAGAGTTGAAAACTCTCTTTCTGGTGGAGTTAAGGCAGGTGAATATTTCTTAAATAAAGGCAATATACCTAAGGGGATATTCGTGGATTCTGATGTTATGGCACAGGGGCTTATGCACTGTTTTAATAGAAATGGTATTAATGTACCTAATGATTGCGAGATAGTTTCTGTTGGTATAGGTCCTAAGGATTTTTCGGAACACTTTACACCGTCTATAACAGTTGTTGATATGCCTATTGAGGAAATGGGAAGCCAATGTATAAAACTTATTTCTGAAATACTTGAACACAATATTGAAGATGAGAAAAAACATATACTTTTAGATACAAATCTTATAGTTAGAGAGTCATCTCCGGCTATATAAATATAAAAAGGGATAGTAGAAATTTTTAAAATAACTACTATCCCTAATATTTTAAATAATTTTATTATACGTTAAATCTAAAGAGTATAACGTCACCGTCTTTAACAACGTACTCTTTACCCTCTGAGCGAACAAGCCCCTGTTCTCTAGCAAGGTTGTATGAGCCTAAACGAACAAGGTCATCATATGAAACAACCTCTGCACGAATAAACCCTCTTTCAAAGTCAGAGTGGATTTTTCCCGCTGCCTGTGGAGCTTTTGTACCATTTTTAATAGTCCAAGCTCTTGTTTCTTCCTGTCCACTTGTAATGTAGCTTATAAGTCCTAAAAGTTTGTAACTTGCAGATATAAGTCTATCAAGACCACTTGATGAAACACCTAAATCAGCAAGGAACTCTTTTTTATCCTCTTCGTCAAGGTCAGATATCTCTTCTTCTATTTTAGCACAGAGAACGAAAACTTCTGAACCTTCATTTTTTGCAAACTCACGAACTTTAGCCACATAATCGTTTGACTGTCCGTCATCGGCAAGGTCTTCTTCAACTACGTTTGCAGCATAAAGAACTGGCTTTCTTGTAAGAAGTGTAAGGCTATCTACAAAGGCATTGTCATCATCGTTGCCAAAGTCAACTGCTCTTGCACATTTTCCATCTTCAAGGGCTTTTTTAAGCTCTTCAAGAATAACAAGCTCTTTCTGTAAAGATTTATCAGCTTTAGCCATTTTAGTTGTTTTAGCTATTCTTCTTTCTAAAAGCTCGATATCTGAGAATATAAGCTCAAGATTTATAGTTTCAATATCTCTTATTGGGTCAACACTTCCGTCAACGTGAACAACGTTTGTGTCCTCGAAACAACGTACAACGTGAACAATAGCGTCTACCTCTCTAATGTGGGATAAGAATTTGTTTCCTAAGCCCTCGCCTTTACTAGCACCTCTAACAAGTCCGGCAATGTCAACGAATTCAATTACAGCAGGTATTATTTTTTTAGAATCATATATTTTTGAAAGATTGTTAAGTCTTTCATCTGGCACAGTAACAATACCTACGTTAGGGTCGATTGTACAGAATGGGTAGTTGGCAGCCTCTGCTTTACCAACAGTCATAGAATTGAATAATGTACTTTTTCCCACGTTTGGAAGTCCTACAATTCCTAATTTCATTTTATTTTTACCTATTCAGAAAAGTTTATATTAAATTTTCTGCCTTTCTCTATATTTTAGTTGTGTTTATTTTTCGTCATTACAGTAGCTTTTTATAGCCTAAATCAACTATAAAGTATAGCATAATAATACTATATTTTCAATTAAAACTGATGATTTATATAAAAGTCTTTTACTTGTGTTTATGTAGGTGTATAATAATATAAAAGACATTTTTTCTATTTTTTAGCATTGAGAAAAAAAGTCGAAAAAAGAATGTTCATTTTTTCTCAATTAGTAAAATATAGATTGTTTTTTTTTAAACAATGTGGTATAATCAAGATAAAATTGGTCAAATTTAAAAATAATATGTTTATAAGGAGATGTTTAGCAAGATGAAGACACTTGAACTTAAAAATGGTCTTTACTGGACTGGAGTTCTTGACCGCGACCTTAGAGTATTTGACATTGTAATGGAAACAGAATTCGGAACAACATACAACTCATACATACTTAAAGGTAGTGAAAAAACTGCACTTTTTGAAACTGCAAAACTTAAATTTTTTGATGAATACATTGACGCTTTACAGTCAATTGTTGATATAAAAGATATTGATTACATAGTAATGAACCATACAGAGCCTGACCACGCAGGAAGTATCGAAAAACTTATTGAGTTAAACCCTAACATCAAAGTTGTTGGTACAGCTTGTGCTATCGGTTTCTTAAAAAATATTATAAACAAAGATTTCTACAGCATTGCTGTAAAAGAAAACGATACACTTTCACTTGGAGATAAGACACTTAGCTTTATGCTTCTTCCAAACCTCCATTGGCCAGACTCAATGTACACATATGTTAAAGAGGATAAAGTTCTCTTTACTTGTGACTCATTTGGTTCACACTACAGCTTTGACGATATCCTTTTAAGCAAAGTTACAGATAATGATGGATACGAAAGAGCATTAAAATACTACTTCGATAATATTATCGGACCTTTCAAACCATTTATGTTAAAGGCTCTTAATAGAATAAATGACCTTGATGTTGATATGATTTGTGTAGGTCACGGTCCTGTTTTAGATTGCCGTATAGATGAAATTAAAGAAACTTACAGAAAATGGTGTACAGTTGTAAATCCTAACGCAAAGAAAACAGTTGTTATGCCTTATGTAAGTGCTTATGGATACACTAAAGAGCTTGGAGAGGCTATTGCTAAAGGTATTAAAGATAGTGGAGATATTGATGTAAAAGCATATGATATGGTTACAGCTGACCAGAATGAAGTTTTAACAGAGCTTGGATATGCTGACGGTATTCTTCTTGGTTCTCCTACAATTGTAGGTGCTGCATTAAAACCTATTTGGGACCTTACAACATCTATTTTCGGTGTTACTCACGGTGGAAAAGTTGCAGCTGCTTTCGGTAGCTACGGTTGGAGTGGAGAGGCTGTTCCTCACCTTACAGAAAGACTTAAACAGCTTAAGATGAAAGTTCTTGACGGATTTAGAGTAAGATTTAAACCAAGTGAAACAGAGCTTCAGGAAGCTTATGAATACGGTTATAACTTTGGTTGTGTACTCTTAAAGAAAGAAAACCCAAGAAAATCAGGTGCTCGTCAGCTTGTTAAATGTGTTGTTTGTGGTGCTATATTCGATTCTTCTAAAGATATCTGTCCAGTTTGTGGTGTAGGTAGAGAAAACTTTATAGAGGTTGATGCTGAAGACATCACATATACAAACAATACAGATGAAAAATTCCTTATTATTGGTAACGGTATAGCCGGACTTTCTGCCGCCGAGGCAATAAGGGCTAGAAATAAAACTTGTTCTATTGTTATGGTTACAAATGAAGAATACCTTACATACAATAGACCAATGCTTACAAAATCTCTTCTTGCAGGCTTTACAGCTGACCAGATTGCCGTTTACGATAAGAAATGGTATGAAGAAAACAACATAAATGTTGTAACAGGAAAAGCTGTTGAAAAGATTGATACAAAGAATAAAGAGGTTATTGCAAACGGTAACTTTGCTTTAAAATATGACAAGCTTATTTACGCTTGTGGTGCTGACTGCTTTATTCCACCAATAGCTGGTGCTGATAAAGAAAATGTTATTGCGATAAGAAGACTTTCTGATGCAAACAAAGTACAGGATATGCTTAAAGATATCAAAAATGTTGTTGTTATCGGTGGTGGCGTTTTAGGTCTTGAGGCAGCTTGGGAAATCAGCAAATCAAAAACTAAAGTTACAGTTATAGAAATTGCTGACAGAATTATGCCAAGACAGTTAGATGAAAAAGCATCTGAAATACTTCTTTCAAAAATTGAAAAAGTTGGCATTGATGTTAAACTTGGAGCATCTATTGAATGTATCGAAGGTAGCGACAAAGCAACTGGTGTTAAACTTGCAACAGGCGAAGTTATAGATGCTGACCTTGTTATTGTTTCTAGTGGTGTAAGAGCAAGTGTTAACGTTGCTAAAGAAGCTGGTATCGAAGTAGATAGAGCTATTGTTGTTGACAGCCAGATGAGAACAAATGTTGAAGATATCTATGCTTGTGGTGACTGTGCACAGTTCGAGGGTGTAAACTATGCTGTTTGGTCAGAGGCTCTTGAAATGGGTAAAGTTGCTGGTGCTGTTGCAACAGGTGATGAGGCTGAGTATTCAAATATTACTCCATCACTTTCATTTAACGGTATGGATACATCTGTATTCTCAATAGGAGATAACGGTTCAAATAAAAACCTTAGATACAAAACAGCTGAGTTTAATGATGCTGTTAAAGGTTCTTACGAAAAATATTACTTCGTAAATAACCGTATCTGTGGCGGTATATTAATCGGAGATACAAAAGCTCTTGTTAAACTTACAGAGGCTATTGAAAAAGGCTTAAGCTTTGCTGAATTCTTTAGCTAATAAATTTTTATAAATAAAAATGCACCTATTTTTTAGGTGCATTTTAAAATAAGAATAAATATTTTATTTTTGGGAATATTATTCTAAATATTGATTTTTTTTTATAAAAGTTGTAAAATGAAATTGTTTTACTGGGATTGTAAAATAGTTTAATAAACAAATTAATTTTAAGGAGAGGGTAAAAAATGGTATCAGAGAAAGTTGTTATAACTAATCCAACAGGAATTCACGCACGTCCTGCATCAAATCTTTTAAACTTTACAAAAAAATTCAAATGTACAGTAACTCTTAAAGCTGGAGATAAGAGTGCTAACTGTGCTAGTATCATAAGCCTTCTTGCACTTGGTGCAAAAAGTGGTACAGAAGTAGAAGTTATCTGTGATGGTGAAGAAGAAGCAGTAGCTTTACCAGAAATCGTAAACTTCATCAAAGAACTTAAAGACTGATTTTTAAGTTGTATGTAAAAGGCATAGCTTACGCTATGCCTTTTTTATTTTGATACCCTTATTGCTGTTATTACAGATACTACTAAAGATAGTGTAGCTAAAAATAAGCCCATAATAAACATATCTGATTGTTGTTTTTTTGTCATATACATACCTTTTTGTGGAGTTCCTTTTAATGTAGTTTGATTTACTCTGTAATGTTTTCTATTATTTTCATACATATTTTTTCTACCTCCTATTAAATTTTATATTTATATTATAACCACCTAATTAATTTTTTACAGCTATAAAAGTATGGCACTTAGGAATAATATTATTAAAGGAGGGTTTATTATGTTGAAAAAAATATGTTTTATACTGTTTTTATCATTTTTTGTCATAACCGGTTGTGAAAGTGGCGAAAATACTGATGACGGTATAATAACTATGGGTCGTACAAAAGAAGATGAGCTTATTATGAGTGATGATGAGAGGGAAATGGCTATAAAAGAGTGTATTTGTAAGATTAATGGGGTTGATAATGCTTGGGTTATAGCTTCAGGGGATAACATTGTTATAGGCATAGAAACAAGTGTTGAGGATAAAGAGGATATAGACACTATAAAGTTTTTGGTCAAAAAAGAAACAGAAAAGTGTGATAGATGGGCAGGGAACATTTCTATTACAACGAAAAATGATATTGTTGATATGATTAAAAATGTTAGGAGATAAAAGTCAGTCATAGGCTATGACTGACTTTTATGTTGATAAAGTTATACTTCTGTGGATTATAAAATTAAGTATGTTGATAAAAACTTAATGTATGTCTAATCTATTGTTACATTTGGGGCAGACTGAATTATCAGATAATTTTAAAGTAATAGGAATAGATTTATTACAGCTAGGGCATACAACAAATTTTCTTATGGATATTATGCCAAATAAAATAAATACAATTCCGAAAAATGATTTATCTTTAAATGCAATATTATATAAACCGGATAGTATAAGAAAAATTGATGCTATTCTTATTATATTAAGTTTTTGTACATTATTCATATTTTACCTCATTAAGCTATTGTGTCTAATATAAGTTTAGGTTTATTAGGCTTTTCGCTTTTTATTTCTATTGCTTCTGAAACAAATTTTGATGCTAAAATACATTTTTCCTCTGTGCTAGAGTATATTGTGGCTAAAACATCACCTTTTTTAACCCTATCGCCTATACGTTTTTTTATTATAATGCCTGCACCGTAGTCAAGCTCCTGTTCTTTATATGTTCTACCTGCACCAGTTTCAACACTACCACGACCAATAAGAGATGCCTTAGTTTCAAATACATAACCGTCTTTTTCGCTTATTATATCAAAACTTTCTTTAGTCTGTGGAAGTAGGGAGTAATCGTCTATTATATCAGGATTTCCCTGTTGCTGTATTATAAGCTCTCTAAATTTTTCTAAGGCTTTTTTGTTAGCTATATTTTCCTGTAACATTTTTAAGGCTTCCTCTTTTGTAGTTGCTTTTTTGCCTAGAATAAGCATATTTGCACCAAGCTCAAGTGTAACATCTAAAAGGTCGCCTTTAACATTACCCTTTAAAACTTCTATTGCCTCTATAACTTCTAATGAATTTCCTATATAATTGCCTAGTGGCTGTGACATATCAGTTATAACTGCACAAACATTTCTACCACATTTTTTGCCTATTGATACCATTATTTCTGCCAATGCTTTTGCATTATCATAATTTTTCATAAAAGCACCACTACCACACTTTACATCTAATACTATGGCATCTGCTCCAGCAGAAATCTTTTTAGACATAATACTTGATGCTATTAAAGGCAGACTTTCAACTGTGCCTGTAACATCTCTAAGTTCATATAATTTTTTATCTGCCGGTGTTAAATCTTTGTTTTGGCTCATAAGAACTATATTACTTTTTTTAGCATATTCTATGGCGTGGTTTTCATCTATATCAACATTGAAATTTGGTATGGAGTTTAATTTATCTTGAGTTCCCCCCGAAAATCCTAAGCCTTTGCCACTCATTTTTATTACTGGTAGTCCTAAAGATGCTATAAGTGGGGCTAGAATAAGTGTTGTTGTGTCGGCAACTCCTCCTGTAGAGTGTTTGTCAACTTTTATTCCTGAAACTGAAGAAAGGTCGAATATTTTTCCTGAGTTAGCCATAGCTAGTGTTAAGTCTGTTGTTTCGTCTGAGTCTAGTCCGTTAAAGTATATTGCCATAAGCATAGCTGATGTTTGATAGTCGGGTATAGAGCCATCAGTAACACCTTTTATGAAAAAATCTATCTCTTCTTTTGAAAGCTTGTATCCGTCACGTTTTTTAATAATTAGGTCTAATATCTTCATAGTATCACTCCCTGTAAGATTATTTTATACATTATATCATAAAAAAACGACGGAAATTTATTCCGTCGAAAAAAAAGGAGGGTTATATTAGCAGGTAATCTATACTGCTCTATATCTATATTAAAGTAAACTTTTCTGTATAAAAGTTTACTGCCGGATTTCTATGTTATCTCTTTTTTGAGAAAAGGTATATAAAAAGTGAAAACATTGCAAATATAAATGCACCGATTAACTTTATAGCAGTTTTCTTTTTATAATTTTCTTTAACTTTTACCGAAGTTTTTTGGCTCATATCTATTATATCGCCGTTTGCTACATCTAATATTTCGCTTTCTTCGTTGTATGAAACATTTGTATTTGAATTTGTTTTCTCCATTTTAATCACCTTAAAAATTTTTTTATGGGGGGTGGTAGTCTGTTTCTCAGGGGCGAAAAATTCAGACTACCAGCTGAAGAAGGCTTCGCCTTATGTCTTCTGCATATTTAGAGTATACATACCAAATATGTATAAATTATGAACAAAGACTTAACTTTTTACTAACAAAATGAAAATTTTCTTTCAACAAATAAAAAAAAGCAGAGTACATTGTACCCTGCATTATTAATTACATTGAGCAAGTAACTGCTACTTTGAAGTTTTCAGGAACTTCAGGAGCATTTTCTACATCAAATGTCCATTTTAAACCGAAGAAGTCTTCTTCAAATACTGACTGGAAGTAGTGCATAAGCGCTCCGAGAGATATTTTTTCATCATATTCTGATGTTTTTGTATCCTCGATAGCTATAAATACCTTACCATTTTTTAATACAAATCTCCAAGGTTGTGAATTTAAAGCTGAAGGAGCAAATAAAACTGTTCTAAGGGGTTCTAAAATTCCTAAAGTTAAAAGCTCATCTACTGATGCACTATTTCCGAATTTTTCTGAGAAAACAAGCTCATCAAGGTCTTTTCTGTATGAAGGTGCAACTTCCTCAATTACAACATCAGCTTTTGAGTAGTTTCCACCAACTTTAGTATCGTTTAATACAACTTTAGCCTCGTTATCTTTGTATCCTAATGCAACTAAGGCTGTTACTTCCATTCCAGTAGGTGTGTTTAATATTTTTGATACTTCATCTCTATCACCCATTGTTATAAAGCAAGTGTTAAGACCTAAGTCAGTTGCTTTTAATATAATATCAGATGCTTTATAGCCACTGTTTTCAATATAGTTATCTGCCACTTCAGAATATATTACAATATAGTGTGGAGCGTTTATCATAATTCCGTTGTAGCCAGCTTTTCCGTTAAGTTTCTCAAATACATCTGCATTTTCAACGATTTTCATTTCTACTTTTATGTTGTCCATAAGAGTTTTGGAGCTAGGGAAATATCCTAAAAGCTCATTTTTTAATTTTTCAGAAACTGGTTTGTCGCTGTAATCTCTTACAGAGTATGTTTCTTCGATAAGTTTTTTGTAATCCATAGTATACACTCCTTATAATAGTTTATATTATTTCTCTACATTAACCGTTTATAGTTGATAAAAAATTTTGGGTCAAGTATAATTATTGAGAAATTAGGCATTTTAATTTATTGAAATAAATGCCAACAAGATATATTATAACATTTATAGTGTACAAATGTACATATTATTATAGAAAATAAGGTGAATTTATGATAAGAATTTCTAATATAAAGATTGGTATTTTTGAAAATATTGATATAAAATCGGCTTGTGCTAAAAAAATAGGTGTATCTTATGATGATATTTTATCCTACAATATATTTAGACGTTCTCTTGACGCTAGAAAAAAGGATAATATACATTACGTTTACGTTGTAGATGTTAATGTTAAAAATGAAAAAAGGATTAATATTAATAGAAATAAAGATTTATCCCTAGCCCCTGATATGGAATATAAATTTCCTAAGGGTGAGTGTAAAATAGATAAAAGACCGGTTGTAATAGGCTTTGGACCGGCGGGAATGTTTTCAGCACTTTTACTTGCACAAATGGGGCTTAAGCCTATTGTTATAGAGAGAGGTCAAGATGTTGATAAAAGAACAGAGGCTGTAAATAAGTTTTGGAAAGAGGGTAAACTTGATAAAGAGTGTAATGTTCAGTTTGGTGAGGGTGGAGCTGGAACATTTTCTGACGGTAAACTTACAACTAGAATAAAGGATTTGAGATGTAGAAAAGTATTACAGGAGTTAGAAAGGTTTGGTGCTCCTAGCGAGATAATGTATGAGCAGAAACCACATATAGGCACAGATATATTAAAAACTGTAGTTAAAAATCTTAGAAACAGTATAATTGAGCTTGGTGGAGAAATACACTTCGGGAGAAAGGTTGTTGACTTTTTATCAGAAAATGGAAGTCTTACAGGTGTGGTTCTTGAAAATGGAGATATAATTGAATGTAGTGATGCAGTTTTATCTATTGGTCACAGTGCCAGAGATACCTTTGAAAAGATATACGAAAAGGGTATAGAAATGGAGCAGAAGCCTTTTGCTATGGGAGTTAGAATTGAACACCCACAGTCTATGATAGATTTTTCCCAGTATGGTAATGCCTACAAAAAACTACCTACTGCCGATTATAGACTTACTTACACAACAAAAAAAGGCAGAGGAGTTTATACATTCTGTATGTGTCCAGGTGGAACTGTTGTGGCATCTTCTAGTGAGTCGGGAATGGTTGTAACAAATGGTATGAGTGAGTATGCACGAGATAAGGAAAATGCCAATAGTGCGTTGCTTGTACAGATATACCCTGAAGATTTTGGAAGTGACCATACTTTGGCAGGAATGCATATGCAAAGAGAGCTTGAGAAAAAAGCCTTTATTTATGGTGGTGAAAATTACTCTGCACCGGTACAGACTGTAGGCTCTTTTATTAAGGGTTATGAAGATAAAGAGTTTGGAGAGGTTAAAAACAGCTATAAGCCAGATGTAAAGTTTGTTAACCTTGAGAATGTATTGCCTGAGTTTATAGTGGAGGCTATGAGGGAGGCATTACCTGAAATGGGTAAAAGGCTTAAAGGCTTTGATAGAGATGATGCTCTTATGACAGCTGTGGAAACTAGAAGCTCATCACCGGTAAGAATACTTAGAGATAGAGAAACTTATGAAAGCGTTAATTTAAAAGGCTTATACCCTTGTGGTGAGGGTGCTGGATATGCTGGTGGTATAGTTTCTGCCAGTGTAGACGGTATAATAGTTGCTGAAAAGATATTTAATAAATATGTTGAATAAAAATAAAATCACGATTTAATCGTGATTTTATTTTGTTTATGTTATAATCTAGTTGATTTGAAAGGAGGGTTTTTTATGACTAGTGATTATAGACAAAGAGAAATATTAAAAATATTGAAAAGTAGTGATAGTCCTGTTACAGGGAAAAGTCTCGCCCAAAAGTTTGGTGTTACTAGACAGATTATAGTTAAGGATATAGGTATTATAAAGGCTTGTGGAAACAGTATAATATCTACAGCTAAGGGCTATATATATGAAAACGCAAAAAAAGAGGGTTTTGAAAGAGAAATATGTGTTTGTCATAAAAGTGATGATATAGAAAGAGAAATGAATATAATTGTTGACTTTGGAGGGAAACTTTTAAAGACAACAGTTAATCACCCGTTATATGGTAATGTTGGTGAAAGTCTTTACATTAAAAGCAGAAAAGATGTAAAGGAATTTATGAGCAAGGTTTCAGAAACTGGCTGTATGCCTTTACTTGAGCTTACAAAGGGAGTTCATACTCATATAATATCTGCTGATGATGTTAAAACTTTAGATGAGATTTGTGAAAAATTAAAAGAAATTGGGTACTTGATTTCTTATAAATGATGTGATAATATACTCTCAAGGTGTATATACACCTAAATATACATAATGGGGGAGTTGTATGTCACATATATGGCGAAAAATTTTAGATAGGTATTTTATAAAAGGTCTTAATGGTATGGCTTTAGGGCTTTTCTGTACGCTTATAGTAGGGCTTATAGTAAAACAGATAGGTTCTATTGTAGGTGGCAATGTAGGTGAATTTATAATTGCTATTGGAAACTTGGCGACTATATGTACAGGTAGTGCTATTGGTATAGGTGTTGCACATTCTATGGACGCACCACGTCTTGTTATATTTTCATCTGCTGTTACAGGTTTTATAGGTGCAAATGCCTCTGCTTTTTCAAAGGGTACACTTTTCAATGAGGCAGGTGCTATTGTTATTAGTGGTTCAGGTGACCCACTTTGTGCATTTATAGCTGTTATTTTTGGGGTAGAGCTTGGGCGACTTATTTCCGGCAAAACTAAGGTGGATATTATAGTTACACCTATGGTTACTATATTATTCGGTGCTTTAGTAGGTTCTTTAATCGGTGTACCACTTTCTAATGGTATGATATGGCTTGGTCAAATGATAAATATTGCCACAGAGCTACAGCCTTTTATTATGGGTATAGTAATATCAGTTGTTATGGGAATGATTTTAACACTTCCTATAAGTTCGGCGGGAATATCTATAATACTTGGTCTTTCCGGACTTCCAGCAGGGGCGTCTACTATAGGTTGTTCAACACAGATGGTAGGCTTTGCTGTTGCAAGTTTTAGAGAGAATAAGTGGGACGGTCTTATATCTCAGGGAATAGGTACATCTATGCTTCAAGTACCTAATATAGTTAAAAATCCGCTTATATGGGTACCACCAACTTTGGCTAGTGCTATTTTAGGTCCTTTAGGTACAGTTGTGTTTAAAATGGAAAATAATCCAGCCGGTGGAGGAATGGGTACAAGTGGTCTTGTAGGTCAGATTATGACGTGGCAGACTATGGCAGGTAGTAGAGGGAGCTTAGTTTTATTAGGCGAAATAATTCTTCTTCACTTTATACTTCCGGCTATACTTACCCTTTTAATATCTGAATTTATGCGTAAAAAAGGTTATATAAAATATGGCGATATGAAGTTAGATATTTAGAGATGCGAAAGCATCTCTTTTTTTGTCGTAAAATACAATAATTTTTGTGTAATAAAAAAATAACTGCTTACATATTTTTACAAATTATTTTCTCCTTTAATGCTATATTAAGTAAAACGAACAAAGGAGGAAGTATAATGGATTACAAGTTTGGCGAAGGCTCTGGTATATATAGTAACGAGAAAGAGGGTTTTGAATTTCCGTCAAATATACGTCAGATAGGCCGTATTGATAGCAGAACAAAGGTGTATATGGAGGATTATGTTTATACATATATTTATCAGTATGCAAGGGCTAATGAGGGAAGCAGTAAACTAGGGGTTTTGGTAGGTAAGCATTTTACATATGACGACAGCGAAGTAGTCATAATAAGTGGTGCTATACAAGGAAAGTATAGCGAAAATGAAAATGGTTGTGAAGTGTTTACTGATGAAACTTGGGAGTATGTAAACGACCAAATGAAGATTTATTTTAGGGATTATGAGATTGTAGGTTGGGTACATACTATGTCGGGTTACGGTGGACTTTTGACAGCAAAAGATGAGGAAATACATAAAAAATATTTCCCTGAAACATACTATCAGCTTTTTGTTGTAGATGCAGATGATAAAATGGATAAGATGTTTGCCCTTAATGATTCTAAAAATAGTATGCGTGAGGTTATGGGGTATTTCATATACTATGATAAAAATAGGGAAATGCAGGAGTATATGATTGAAAATAGCGTTTCTAAGCCTAAAGAAAGTTTAGGTTTTGAGATAGAGTTAGGTAGTGATATGTCTAAAACACGACAAGAATATAATGATAGAATTGATGCAGCTAAAAAGATACGTTCGGTTTTAAAGGAGAGAGAGGAGAAAGTAGCTAAAAGAAATAAGGCTAGATATAGAGCTTTGGCTAGTGTTTGTGGTATGCTGTGTTTTTTCTGCTTTCTTATGGGTTTAGGTCTGATAAATAGTAGCAAAAGAATAAATAGGCTTGAAACTGAGGTTGTTTCCGTTCAAACTAAGTATACTGATATATCTGAGCAGTTGCAAAATAACAATGTTCAATCTGTTTTTGCGTCACAGAGTACAAGTGTATCTGAAAATACTTCTAAAAATGTAGAAAGTTTATCAGTAAGCGAGGAAAAAGTTGAAGAAGATACAGTTAAGACTATGGCTGTTGAAGATGAAAAGCCTAAAACATATGTAGTTCGTGCAGGTGATAGTTTAAGTTATATAAGTGCTAAATTTTATGGTGATGCTTCTATGGTTGATGAGATTATGGAGGCAAACGGTATGAGTAATCCTAATAAAATAATTGTAGGCAAAAAGATAGTTCTTCCATAAAAAAGCAACCCAAAGGGTTGCTTTTTTATCTATTTAATAGATATACACCTAAATTCAAGTAGGTTGCAAATATTGACCATAAAAGATAAGGTATCAAAAGTAGACTGGCTTTTTTGTTTATATCTTTAAATATAAGTATTGTTTCTATTATTAATGCAACAAGAAGTAAAAGCCAAACAAAAGCTAGTAAAAATTTTTGACCATTAAAGAAAATTATAGGCCAGAAGAAATTTACTACAAGCTGTAACCCGTATATGGCTAGTGCTTTCCCTTTTAAGTTTGAGTTTGATTCATAGATTAAGTAGGCTGATATTCCCATTAATATAAAAAGAATTGTCCACACAATAGGGAATACAATAGGTGGAGGGGATAGGGGAGGTTTATTTATATTTCCGTAAATATCCATATTGCCCATAGTGAGAAAACCGGATAAACCACCGACACCTAATGCTATAAGTATACTTATTGCTAAAGGTTTAAATTTTATGTTCATTTAAAAACTCCTTTTTTAGAAAATATATGAGTATTTAGAGCTTAAAATTACAAGTATTAACCTCCTAGAGTTATATCTTGATGATTGTACCACTCTAAAGCATCTAAAATATGCTGTTTTTTAAAGTCAGGCCAGTAATCATCTATGAAATAAAAGTCAGAGTATACGGTCTGTATAGGTAAAAAGCCGGAAAGACGTTTTCTTCCACCCCAACGGACTACAAGGTCTACCCTTGAAACATCACTAGATTTTAGAGGTTGTGGGATTTTGTCAGATAAACCTAAGTCCCATTCCCAACTGTAATTTACAAGAAAATTTACTTTTATGCCACCATTTCCGAAAGTTCTTCTCTCGGTGTAAGGTGAAAGCTCTTTAGGGAAAACTTTTGACTTATCATTTCCCAGTACAAGTAAGTCAGCATCTTCTTTTGAAATCATTTCAACTGCATCAACACAGGCCTTTGTAAAGGCTAGTCTTTGTTCCTTTGGTCTTTTTGCATTATCCACAGTAAAACCGTAATATGTTATTTCCTTTATTCCTAACTCTTTACATATTTTAAAAAGTTCTAATCCTACGGGAAGACCACTTTCGTAACCGTCTTTTTTCTCGTATCCCTTGCTTAATGCCCATCTTCTGTTTCCGTCTGGTATAATTCCTATATGCTTAGGTATTCTCATTGTATTTCTCCCTTCTTTTTTATTAAGATTATTATTATAATTTTGGGAAAATATACAGTTAAAATAAAAAAAGCATAACTTTCGTTACGCTTTTTTCTTGTTTTCTTTAATGAATATTATATATATAATTGCTGATACAGCCATAAGTACAGGGTAGTAAAGGTATGGCATTATATCAAAAGGACTTACTGGAATAGCCTCTTTTATTGTCTGTGCACTTACTGCAAGGCTAGACGCGGTTAAAAGTTGTGCACCGTATGGTATAATTCCTTGCCATACTGATGTAAATATATCGAGAAGTGACGCTGTTGTTTTTGGTGAAACGTCAAATTCTGTTGATATTTCTTTTGCAATAGGTCCGGCAATTACAATAGCTATTGTGTTGTTAGCTGTACACACGTCTACTAATGAGGCAAGACCGGCAATACCAAGCTCTGCACCTTTTTGAGTTTTAATTTTTGATTTTATAAAGCTGAGTATAAAGTCTATACCACCATTTTCTTTTACAAGGGCTATAACACCGGCAACGACTATGGATATTACAGTTATATCATACATACTTGTAACACCGTCACCAACTACTTTAAACATTTCTATCATTGTGAATGTTCCTGAAATTACACCGACAATAAGAGATATTACAGTTCCGAGTATAAGTACTATAAACACGTTAAGACCTGCTAAAGCACCTATAAGTACAACAAGGTAAGGAACTATTTTTATTAATTCATAGTCAAGGTCTGATACGTTGTAATCAGTTGTTTTTGTTGAAACAAAAAGAAGTACTATTGTAACTATAGCTGCTGGTAAAACTATAAAGAAGTTCTGTTTAAACTTATCTTTCATCTCACAGCCCTGTGTTCTTACTGCTGCTATTGTAGTGTCACTTATCATTGAAAGATTATCGCCGAACATAGCACCACATACAACTGAACCGACACATATTGGTATGCCAAGACCTGTTTTTTCTGCAATACCAACGGCGATAGGTGTAAGTGCTGTTACCGTTCCTACACTTGTACCCATTGAAACAGATATAAAGCAACCTATTACGAAGATACCTACAACTGCTATTTTTGATGGCAATATTGAAAGACCGAAAGCTACTGTACTTTCAACACCACCGGCTGCTTTAACCGAGCCGGAAAATGCACCTGCAAGTATGAATATAAGGCACATTGTTATAATATTTTCGTCACCTGCACCCTTTGCTACAATAGATATTTTTTCATTAAAGCTGTATTTTCTATTCTGAAGAAAAGCTACAATAAGTGCTATTATAAATCCTACTATGGCAGGCATACTATAAAAGTCCTTTGCAACTATTCCTACATAGGCAAAAAGCACAAGAAATACTAATATGGGAAGAAGTGCTAATGGATTTCCCTTTTTCATATGTTATCCTCCTAAAAATATAAATTTTAAATAAAAAATTCCCGCTTTTTCGTATTAAGAATAGGCGGGAATATAGTGTACAAACATACAGCAATATCTTATTTTTCAGACAAAGTAGCCTGATGGATTTGGCACTTTTTCATTTAATGAAAGTTGCCGAGGCTTCGCTGGGCCATTTCCCTCCACCTCTCTTAATAAGAAAAAAGCAAAATTATTTATTCAGTTATTTAAAAAGAATACTATACTAAATTTGTTTTGTCAAATATTTATTTTAAAAAAAGTTTTTCCATTTCGTCTAAAAGTTCTTCAAATACAGTCATAGCACTTTCTAAAGGCTCTTTTGTAGTCATATCCACACCAGCACCTTTTAAAAGGTCTATTGAATACTCGGAATTTCCTTTTCTTAAGAAATCTTTATATTTTTCAACTGCACTTTCGCCCTCAGTTAATATTTTGTTTGCTAAAGCTATAGCTGAGCTATAACCTGTTGCGTACTGATACACATAGAATGAATTGTAAAAGTGAGGTATTCTTGCCCACTCAATATCTATTTTTTCATCTATTATAATATCGTTACCAAAATAGTCCTCGTTAAGTTTATGGTATATGCTAGAAAGGTTTTCGGCTGTTAAAGGCTCGCCGTTTTTAACCATTTCGTGGGCTATTTTTTCAAATTCTGCAAACATTGTCTGACGGAAGAATGTTCCTCTAAACTGTTCTAAGAAATAGTTTACAAGATACTTTTTAAATTCTATATCATCAGTTTTATTTAAAAGATGTTTAATTAAAAGAACCTCGTTACAAGTGGAGGCAACCTCTGCCACAAATATTTTATGACCTGAATAGATGTAAGGCTGTTTCTCCCAAGTGTAGTAGCTGTGGAGTGCGTGACCCATTTCGTGAGCAAGAGTAAATGTACTGTTTATATTGTCTTGATGATTTAAAAGTACATATGGGTGTACGGCGTATGTTCCCCAAGAATAAGCACCACCACGCTTGCCTTTATTTTCATATACATCTATCCAACCACTGTTAAAGCCTTTTTCTAAGTTTTCTATATAATCTTCGCCTAAAGGTTTAAGTCCTTCTTTTACTATTTCCTTTGCTTCCTCGTAGCTAACTTTCATATCGAAGTTAGGAGTTAAAGGCACGTAAAGGTCGTACATATGAAGATTTTCTACACCTAGTATTTTCTTTCTTAAAGAAACATATCTGTGGAGAAGTGGAAGATGGTTTCTTACAGTTTCTATAAGATTATCATATACAGATACAGGTATATTATCATCAGAAAGAGCCATTTCTAAAGATGAATTATATCCTCTTATTTCAGATGTAGTAACATCAGCCTGAACATTACCGTAATATGTGCTGGCAATAGTGTTTTTGTGAGCTAAGTAGGCTTCGTAAAGAGTGTTAAAAGCATTTTCTCGTACATTTCTGTTTTTACTTTCTAAAAATGAAACGTATCTTCCTTTTGTAAGCTGAACCTTTTCGCCATTTTCGTTTTCTACATCACCGAAAGTCATATCTGCCTCGTTAAGCATAGTGAATATATTCTGTGGACTT
This sequence comes from Candidatus Fimicola merdigallinarum, assembly GCA_017694425.1. Lineage (GTDB taxonomy): Bacteria > Bacillota > Clostridia > Lachnospirales > Anaerotignaceae > Fimicola > Fimicola merdigallinarum. Next base: position 5,882 of record JADIMX010000052.1, on the reverse strand, counting down.
CTAGATATTTGAGAAAACTTTGATAATATTTTTTCTTCTTTTTCTGATAGTATATGTTTCTTTTCTCGCTGAATATTTTCTAAATAATGGGTATATACTCTTAATGCCTGATTTTCCTCTAGAAATTCTTTTAAAGTTTCTTCAGGAATCTCAATTATCTCTGGAGTTATAAAGGCAGTTACAAAAAGATACTCTGTAAGGAGAGTTTCAGCTTTGTTAGATAAACTTTGACTTTCTGATACTGTGCTATCTTCGTGAAACTTCATATTTGCGTAAACGTATATTTTATCTAGCAAAAGACCTATTTTGTCACATTCTTTAAGACAGTTTAAAAGGTTTTCTGATGAATTTTTTAAAGTACCTTTAAAACTTTCTAAAATATCAAGAGAATTTAAGGTTTCGTTAAAGGCTTTTTCAAATTCATCTATGGAAGAATATATATCTTCAAGATTCCATTTATATTTATTGTCTATTTCGTTTCTAAGTGGTATATTTTTCATATTTTTACCTCCTTTGGTTTTTAATATATTATACCATTTAATAATATTTTTATGGTAATGACAAACATTATTTTAGCACTTTTATGCAAAAATATAAATTTATTTTCTTGATATAGATAGATTTTAATAGTATTATAATTATAGGGTATTTTTATTTATAGGGAAGGATTTTTTTAAAATGATAAGGGGTGTTTGGAATTGGAAGACAAAAAATTAAAAGTACTTATTGTGTCATCTGAAGTTGCACCATATGCAAAAAGCGGAGGTCTTGGAGATGTAGCAGGCTCACTTCCAAAGGCACTTAAAAAGCTTGGCGTTGATGTTAGGGTGGTACTCCCAAAATATAAAACTATTAAGACAGAGTATTTTAATGATGTAAAATATCTTGGTAGTTTCAATACTAATCTTTCTTGGCGTAATCAAAAAGTAGGTGTTCTTCTTAAAGAAACAGAATTTCCTGTTTATTTTATAGAGAATGACTATTATTTTTATCGTGACGGTCTTTATGGCTATGGTGATGATAATGAGCGTTTTGCTTTCTTTAGTAAAGCCACTTTAGATATGCTTTCTTTTATAGATTTCTATCCTGATATTATACATTGTAACGACTGGCAGACAGGTCCACTTTGTTTATTTTTAAAAGAAACTTACAGAAAATTTATATATTATTCAAATATAAAAACACTTTATACTATACACAATCTTCAGTATCAGGGTAACTTCGGTAGGGAAACAATGGACCTTTTAGACGTTCCGGACTACTGTTTTACAAATGGAAATATTGAGTTTTACGGAAATGTCAGCTATATGAAAGCTGGTCTTATGTATGCCGATAAGATAAGCACTGTAAGTAATACTTATGCTGATGAGATACAGACTGAACAGTATGGTTACGGTATGGACGGTGTTTTAAGATTTAAGAGAGATAACCTTTGTGGAATAATAAATGGTATCGATTTTAATGAAAATAATCCGGCTACAGACAGTAGACTTTTTAAAAACTTTGATGTAAATTCCCTTGATATAAAGAAAGAAAACAAGAGGGAACTTCAAAAAGAACTTGGATTAGAAGAAAGAGATGTTCCTATTATAAGCATAATATCAAGACTTGCAGACCAAAAAGGTCTTGACCTTGTGGCACAGATTTTTGACGAGCTTATGAATGAAGATGTACAGTTTGTAGTTTTAGGTACTGGTGAGGCAAGATATGAGCATATGTTTAGATTTTTTGAACATAAGTACAAAGGGAAAGTCAGTGCAAACATAATGTTTGACGGAAACCTTGCTCAGAGAATATATGCCTCAAGTGATATGTTCCTTATGCCATCTTTATTTGAGCCTTGTGGCTTAGGTCAGATGTTTAGCTTAAGATACGGAACTGTTCCTATTGTCAGAAAAACTGGTGGACTTGCCGATACAGTTTTCCACTACAATACAGAAACAAAAGAGGGTAACGGTTTTGTTTTTGAAACTTATGACGGTAATGGACTACTTTGGGCAATAAGAGAGGCCTTAAAGGTTTACCGTATGGGTAGTGATGAATGGAATACAGTAGTTAAAAATGCTATGAATTGTAATTACTCTTGGGAGAACTCAGCTAAAAAATACGTTGAGCTTTATGAAAGTATTAAAAATCAATAAATAAGTATAAAACCTTTCTCATATATTTTATGGGGGAGGTTTTTTTATGGTTGAAATACTTAAAATTGCAGGAATATATATGGGTATAATAATAGGTGCAGGTTTTGCATCTGGTCAAGAGATACTAAGTTTTTTTACGGTGTACGGTGAAAAGTGGATTTTTGGAATGGTGTTTTCGGGTCTTATATTTTCTATTGTAGGCGGTGCTACTGTAAAAATAATATATGATAATAACATAAAAAGCTCTGAAATATTTTTTACAAAAATATCGGGAAGATTTTTTGGCAAAGTTTTTGATTTAATATCAGCAGTATTTACAGTAGTTTTGTTTATGGCTATGTACTCTGCCTCCGGTGGGTTTATGGAGGAGGGACTAGGTCTTTGTAGAATTTATGGCTCTATAATACTTTTTATACTCTGTTTTATAGTTTTCTGTTTTGGCTCGTCTGGTGTAGGTGTTGTAAATGGCATACTTTCACCGATAATACTATTTCTAAGTATCATTGTTTGCATATATATTTTTATTTCTAAGGATAAAATGGTTTTTATGTATGGTATTATGGAAAATTCTGATTATAAATGGCTTTTTTCTGCACTTGTATATTCTTCTTATAACATCATAACAGGAATAGCGTCTTTGACTTCTTCTAACGATATTATTATGAAAAATGAAAAAACATTTTTTGGTGGCATATTAGGTGGAATGGGTATGGGTGTTATCGGCATATTTACTGGTGCAGTCCTATTTATATATAGTGATATTGCTTCGGGGGTGGAGTTACCTTTACTTAGTATACTTAAAAATTCTGAAAACTACATAAAAGCTATGTATTTTGTTGTGATTTGGTGTGCTATAATATCTACTGCTTTAGGTAACGGATATGCTTTTGTAGAGAGAATGTCAAACAAGTTATCAATAAATAGATGTGTTTTAAGTTTCTTTTTATCCTTGTTTGGAATTATATTTACATATGCAGATTTTTCTGTGGTTGTAGGTAGTTTATATTCTTATTTTGGCGTTATAGGTATTTTTATGATAATTTTTGTAATAATATATACTTTAAAAAATTATTAAATATTAAAAGGCTATTTGCATTTGATTTTCCTATATAGTATTATTTAGTTTATAATTAGATTATTTTGGAATGGAGGAAAATCTGTGAAAAACGACGATTTGGAGTTTGAAGATGAGGTATACAAAGAACCTAACAGCAATACCCCGTCTAGAAGTAAAAAGCCTTTCTATAAAAAACCGTCTTTTATGCTTCTTTTTCTTTTAATTGCTTTCGTTGTATCTATTGTTATGTATGATACGTATTACGGTAATCAGATAGTGAAGAATATAATTGAAAAGCAAAAATATAGTGAAGAAAATGTTGAGAATGATATAGTTGATGAGGGTGGAAAAACTGCCAAAGAAAGTGATTATATGACTTTTGGTAGTGATACTAAAAGTATTTTTAATAGTTTCGGTGGTGGATTTTTACATTGCACAAAAGACGGTATAAAGTTTTATACTGAAATGGGTAAGGAAAAATGGAACGATACATTTACAATGGCATCTCCTAGCGTTATTGTCGAGGGGGATTATGTAGCTGTTGCTGATATTATGGGTAGAACAGTTAAAATGTATAATTCTAATGGAAAAGTTTACGACCTTTCTATGGACTATCCTATTGCTAAAGTTTCCATAAACAAAAATGGATTTATGGGTGTTCTTATGAATGGCTCAAGCAGTTATATCATAAAGATAATAAATTCTGAAGGTGAGGTTGTAGCTGAAAGAGTTGAGGCTACTAAAAATGTATTCCCTATGTGCCTTGATATATCAGAGGATAACAATGTTTTTGCTGTTGGATATGTGGATACAACGGATATAGAGGCTGTTTCAAAGGTAGTATTCTTTTATGTAAGTGAAAATGGTGGCGATTATATAGACGGAATGTTTGGTGCTATATCTAAAGAAGGTGAGTATATAGGCTATTTGTCATATGTTGACGGCAATAATATTGTAGCGATTACAGATTCTAGTGTCTTTGCTATGGATAGTACAGCTAAAGAGGTTTGGTCATATAAACTTAATAATAAACTTGAGTACATAAGTCTTTCGGCTGGAAGTTATATAGCCTTAGGTTGTGGCGATTCTATGGACGGTAAAGACGGATATAGAAACGGGACTGTGGTATTTCTTAATACAAATGGTAAGGAAGCCGGAACTTTTGAAAGTGGTGGACAGATAACTTATCTTAAATCATACAGTCAAGGCACAGTTGTTGGAAATGGTAAAAAGTTTAAACTTGTGAAGAAAAATGGTGGCTTAGTTTGGGAACATAGGGCAACTCAGGATATTAAGGATATAATACCTATGGATAAGAATAATGTGCTTTATGTTACTAGAAACTATGTACAGTATGTAGATATTAAAAACTATGTGCCTGTTTCTTTAAAAGATTATAAAAATGATACAGAAAATAATGAAACTACAGAAGAAACTAATGTTGAAAATCAGAATAATGAGGTTTTGGAAAATGGAGAGGCTGAAAATAGTGAAAATGTAGAAAATACAAATAGCACAGATGACAGCCAAGCCGAAACACCATCTGAAAATGCACAGTAGTTTAGAAAGAGGAATTTAGATGAATGTTCTTGATATTATTGTAATTTGTATAATTTTATTTTTTGCAATAAAATCATACAGAAGTGGGCTTATAATGTCATTTTTAAGTTTTCTACCGTCGGTTGTGGCTCTTATATCTACCTATATGTTTCAACCTGTTTTAAGTGGATTTATAAGAAGTACAAACTTGTACGGAAACTTAAAAAGTAGTATTGGAAGTTTTCTTAATATAAAAAATTTAATATCGGATACGGCACTTCATACTCAAACTGAAATTATAAACAATATGAATTTGCCAGATTTTTTAAAAAATAGTCTTTTAGAAAATAATAATCCGGTAATATATAATATTATTGATGCTACAGGAATAGAGGATTATATAACAGGGCTTATTGCCAATATGCTTATAAATATACTTTCTGTTATTATAATATTTGTAGTTACATCTATTGCTGTAAAAATAGCTATAAAAATTATAAGTACAGTTAAAAAGATACCGGTTGTAGGTGCTTTAGATAGATTTGTTGGTCTTTTGTTAGGAGTTTTACAGGGGTCTGTTATAATATGGGTTATTGGCATAGGGTTAACTTTCTTTTACTTTAATCCATCATTTAAAGTTTTTTTCAATCTTTTGGAAAGCTCCAAAATTGCAAATTTTATGTATGAAAACAATATTTTGTTATTTATGATACTTAGAATTTTTGGTTAATGGGTACTGTGACGAATTTCGTCACAGTATTTTTTATTGAAAAATCAAGGTTTTTAAATATTTTTTGAAAAAAATAAAAATTTTTTTTAAAAAGTTGTTGACAATATTTTTTTTACGTGATAATATATCTAAGCAGTTGAGCGAGAGCACAACTGAAAGATAAAAATAACAAACTGTACCTTGAAAACTGAATATTGTAAAAAAGAGTCAATTAAATCGAGAAAACAAATTCTATTAAGATTTAACATGCAGTAAAGATTTATTTAATTAGATAATTCTTACAATTGTAGTATCGCTACTACATTCAAGCATAGACTAAAAGGTCAAGCAATAAAGAGCACAGGGTGAATGCCTTGGCACTAGGAGCCGATGAAGGACGTGATAAGCTGCGAAAAGCTACGGTGAGGTGCACATA